>JANXSR010000282.1 GCA_025352625.1 Ferruginibacter sp. | reverse complement strand
CGGGCAAGTTTCAATTTGTCACGGGCAACTACTCGAAAGTAATATTCTATGTCTGAAAGACGTGGACCATTACTATTAAATTCAACACATAGAACTACTGAATCAGTGTTGTAATCTATAAAAAAGTGTGTTTGTTCTGCTATTTCACCATTGCTCGTATCAAAGGGCACTAATAAAAATTTATCTGCCGGTTTAACCATCGGTATTCTGCCAGTTCTTAAAAGAGCCATTGAGAAACGAATGCGCTTTTCCTTAAACATGAATACCGCATTTGTAACAAAAAGCGGTCTTGCACTTTCTTTTCCTCTGTCTTCGTGTTTGTCAATTAGAATGCCTCGTCCTGCCTGTTGCTCTTGACTTAGAAACGTAACAACTTGGTGAAGTATAGTATGGCTTGTTTCACCCTTAGCATGAGTGTAAGGAGTAAATTTCAATTTATAAAAGTGAAACCTTACTGGAATTAAGTCCTTATTTTCTTCAGAAAGTTCTGTTTGCATTTTAGGGGTTTATTTATCTACGAACAAATGTATATAGTTTTTTACTGGGTCGAATTTAATACAGCTTGAGTGCTTGCCGCTAACGTTTCAGCGGCTTTGCGATGGCAGGACATTAATAACTAAAAGTTCAATTATAGATATGCAGCAAAATTTATTTACAAAAGATGAAATTCCAACCGTCAGCCCTGCTATTGCAAAACCGATTGTTGTAGGCAGCCCTTTTTTGTCCAACCGTAGGGAGATTAAATTTAGGGCATGGGATAAGAAAAATAAACAAATTATTACCTATATCCCTGCAATTCTTTTCGAGTATAAATTTCCAAGCATATCCTTGACCTCAAGAAGTGGAATACACAATAGTCAAGATTGGGAAACTTTAGATAATATCGAAATGGATTTAATGCAATACACAGGCTTAAAAGACAAAGAAGGCAAAGAGATTTATGAAGGCGATATTCTTGAATTGAAATATCCGCTTTCAAGTCGAGATGAAGAAGATTTTGATGATTATAAATTAATACGAGTTGTTATAATCTTTCAATCTGGTTGTTGCTGGTTCACTGGTGATGGATTTACTGATTGTAACTGGCATTTTTATAATTCAGAAGATAGAGAAATTATAGGTAATGTCTTTGAGAACCCCGAACTATTAGGGAGTGTCCAATAGGGTTGCCTACAACGTCTGTATTTATGTTATAAGACGCTATTAAAAACTAAAAGTAAGAAAAAAATATGACTGATAATCAACATTCTATTATTATACATTTTGTATTGTCGTTAGGACAATCCGATTTTTTTTGTAAGAATAATAGCTGCCTACTATTATAGCACATCTATATCCGCTTTTATAAATGCCTCCCAATGGTATGCGGTACAAGAGGGCGACGCAACAATGCTCCACTTAGCTGCTTAGCCCGGACCAACCTGTTTTTTAAAATAACTCCGGCTGCGCATTATCTTCATCGTGCTTTTTCTCCCACTCCATCTCTATGCTTTTTGAATAGTCTGTAAGCTTGGCACCTACTGCCTTCCAGCCCATTACATCTACCATTTTGTTTACCTTAAATTTGGCGCTGCGTACCAACTGGCCACGGCCGGAGTGTACAATCAGCAATGGCTCCTCGTCGGTGGTAACCGTTTCGAGGCGATTGTCTTTACCTTCTTTGATGAAGAAGAATTTACTTTTAAGCGTGGTGGTTTCTATTTTAAACCGCTTTATGTTGTACTGTAGTTTCTCATTGTCGAGGTACACCGCAGTAATAACTTTATCTGCCCTGAATTTTTCTATCAGCAATATTTTTTCTGCATCAAAACGCTGGGTTAATTCCTGGTCGGTAATTTCATAATTGCCGTCGTTAAAAATAACCAGTATCCTGTCTTCCGCATCAAACTTGCCGAGGTACGCTCCTTTTTCTTCTGTGTTAAGGCGGCCAAACTTGTTATCGAACCAAAGTTTTTTTGCATCCAGGGTTGATTTGCCGGCCTCTTTAAACTTCACCGATTTTATGGGGTACTTGGTAACCTGGTTGCCAATGCTGCCACGACCTTTTATTTCAAGCTCTTCAAAATAAAACTCCAACTCTTTCTTTTTGGCTGTGCAATTGGGGCTCAGCACAATCTTTACCACCTCGGCCTCGCCATTGGGGTTGGCAGAAAAATAATGTACCCGGCTTTTTTCTGATCCTTTTGTAAGGTCGTATTCTTTATCCCGTGTGATACCGGTAACATTAAAACGCTTGGCATACGATACGCCGGATTTGCCATCGGCATACACCAAATTGTAGGTGGTGCGTTCATCGCTTTTTTGAAACACGGCCACATGTATAATGTCTTTTCCGATAAAGATTTTATCTAATACCCTCACCACTTTCATAATGCCACTTTTTGTAAAAGCAATGATATCATCCAGGTCAGATACTTCTACAATCAGTTCATCTTTCTTTAAACCCGTGCCAATAAAACCATCTGCATAGTTCACATACAACTTAATGTTGGCAATGGCTACGCTCTTGGCCTGTATGGTGTCAAACAGCTTGATCTCTGTTTTACGTTCCCTGCCCTTGCCAAATTTTTTCAACAGGTTTTCGTAGTAGGCTACGGCATATTCTGTTAAATGCTCCAGGTCGTATTTAACTTGCTTTATATCTGCTTCAAGCCCTTTTATCTGTTCGTTCAGTTCATCGATATCCAGTTTGTAAATACGGCGTACAGGCTTCTCTGTAAGCTTTACAATGTCTTCTCTTGTTATATCCCTGCGCAATAATTTTTTAAAAGGCGTAAAGGCCGTATCAATCGCAGTCAATACTTTCTCCCATGTTTCGTGTTTTTTTTCTAACTCCTTGTAAATTTTTTCTTCAAAAAATATTTTCTCCAGTGAGGTGTAGTGCCATTTTTCCTGTAGCTCACCTAACTTAATTTCCAGTTCTCTTTTCAGCAGATCTTTGGTGTTATCGGCAGAAATGCGCAGCAGTTCGGGCACGCCTAAAAACTGTGGCCTGTCTTTTACAATAACACAGGCGTTGGGCGAAATGCTTACCTCGCAATCTGTAAATGCATACAGGGCGTCAATGGTAATATCCGGAGAAATACCGGGTGCCAGTTCTATGATAATTTCAACTTCAGCAGCCGTATGATCGTTTACTTTTTTAATTTTTATTTTTCCCTGGTCGGTGGCTTTTACAATGCTCTCCATCAACTGCGTAGTAGTAACACCGTAAGGAACGTTCCTTATAACCAATGTCTTTTTATCTACTTCTTCAATGATGGCCCTTACCCTTATTTTGCCGCCTCTTTTACCTTCGTTGTAATTGGTGGCATCCATGGTGCCACCGGTTAAAAAATCGGGCAGCAATTCAAACTTTTTTCCTTTTAAATATTTGATGGATGCATCAATCAGTTCGCAAAAATTGTGTGGTAAAATTTTTGTTGCCAATCCTACCGCAATACCTTCTGCTCCCTGAGCCAGTAACAAAGGAAATTTCATGGGCAATGTGACGGGTTCATTTTTTCTGCCATCATAACTCAATGCCCATTCGGTGGTTTTGGCATTAAAGGCTACCTCCAATGCAAACTTGCTCAGTCTGGCTTCAATGTATCTTGGTGCGGCTGCATCATCACCGGTGCGTACATCTCCCCAATTACCCTGGGTTTCAATCAGCAGGTCTTTTTGCCCAAGGTTTACAAGGGCATCGCCAATGCTCATATCTCCATGGGGATGGTATTGCATGGATTGCCCGATAATGTTGGCCACTTTATTAAAGCGGCCGTCATCCATTTCCTTCATGGCGTGCAGAATGCGACGCTGTACCGGTTTTAAGCCATCTTCAATAGCGGGTACGGCTCTTTCCAATATTACATAACTGGCGTAATTTAAAAACCATGTTTTATATTGCCCGCCAATGCCACTGTCTGTGTGTATGTAATCTTCTTTATTTTTGCTTGTTGCCATTTGTTATTCCTCTTTGTTATGCCTCGTACAGCTCCAGCGGTTGCCCGTTTGGATCGTAAAAAAAACAAAATTTTTTATTGGTTATTTCATCAACCCGTATGCCTTGTACTTCAACCCCTTTGGTAATCAACTCGGCTACCGATTGTTCAATATTATCTACAGAAAATGCCAAATGGCGCAGCCCCTTTTGTTCAGGAAAAGAAGCCCGCTCTTTATATTCCGGGAAAGAAAACAATTCAACCTGGTATTGCCCGTTGATGGCGAGATCAAGTTTGTAGGACTTTCTTTCTTCCCTGTAAGTTTCTTTTACTATTACAAAGCCCAATACTTTTGTGTAGAATGCTTTGCTGCGTTCATAGTCATTTGTTAAAATAGCTACGTGATGAATGCCTTTTATATTCATGCTGATCAGACTTTTGTTTTAATTTCAAAATCTTTCATATTGCCCAGCTTTCCCTGCACATCAAATTTATCCTGCGCTATCAACACTTTTAAACGCCATAACAAATATGCGTCGCCGGTAGTTTCTTTTGCCTTATTTAAAAACTGGCTGATAATTTTAGATGCCTTCTGCCAATCGGGTGTAATAAATTTTATTAGCTCACCATCATAATAATCATACTCCGCCTGCCCCAATTTTTTCCCTCCTTCCAGTAGGCGGATTCCTTTATTTTCTTCGCATAGTTTTGTCCACTCATCAGGATCAACTTCAAACTCACTCAGCGTAATTTCCCTGGCCAGTTTTTTTGCCTTTAAAAATTCTTTTGCCTGAATTTCATGCAACCAGTTAGGATAAAAAATATTTCCTTTTTCGTTGATGAAGGGCAGGTTGTTAAGGTATAAAATAAATACCCGGCCCTGAAACTCCTGCATGTATTTGAGCAACCAATAATAGCCACTTACATCGTGCTTGTTTTGTGCAGCCCAAATCCAGATGGTTTCCTCCTCATTCCTTCGCATGGTGCCAACAAGTTCAGCTATGGTTTTATAATCATCTACTTCACCGCTGTCTGCTTTGCCATCGTAATCGCCACCGGCCAATACATCCCGCCACCATTGTTTGCGTGCTTCTATGCCTTCGCCTACATAAATATTATTTAGCGGACCTACGGCGTAGTCATCTTTTATTTGCACCACTTCTCCCTGCAGGCTTTCGTCCAATGCAATGGCTTCTTTTATAACTTTTACATCTGCCTCGTTAAATACTATATGTATCATGATTTAATTAAAAATTAATAATTAAGAATTAATAATTTGCTGTGCTTTTGAAGAGGTCAATATTGCGGTCAGAATTTTTATGATTTCTTCGCAATCTTTTATAAATGATTCAGCAAGTTTATTTTCCAACAGACTACTACCCTTTAGAAGCCTCAACCAATACCTTGTTTCCCTGGCTTCTTTATAAGCTATTTCCAATTTATGAACAAAATCTTTTCTTGATGAACCTCCAATTGCTTCTTCGATGTTAGCTCCAATTGAAGTTCCGCTTCTTAAAAATTGAGTACACAAATCTCTTTCAACTTTTATTTTTCGTAAATGCATAAACAACTTAACAATCCTTAATCCAAATTGAAATGATTTGTCAAGAATAATATTATCAGTCTTCATACAATATGTTTTATCACCTTAATAAAATTTAGTAATTACCGATCTGAAAGAATTATTAATTATTAATTCTTAATTTTTAATTACCGCATCTTCTGTAACCAAATCTACTTCCACAGTTAAATTATCTATAATAAATTCCTGTCGTGTTGGTGTATTTTTCCCCATATAATATTCTAACAATTGCTGAATGTGTGTATCGGGTAACATCATTACCGGTTGCAGTTTCATATCACGGTTTATAAAACGGGCAAACTCGTCCGGACTAATTTCTCCCAAACCTTTAAAGCGGGTGATCTCCGGTTTGCTGCCGAGTTTTTTTATCGCGGCCTGCTTTTCTGTTTCATCATAACAGTAAATGGTTTCTTGTTTATTGCGCACCCGAAACAAAGGCGTTTCCAAAATATAAACATGCCCGTTCTTAACCAGGTCAGGAAAAAATTGCAGGAAGAACGTCATCAGCAATAAACGAATGTGCAGGCCATCCACATCTGCATCGGTAGCAAAAACGATGTTATTGTAACGCAGGGTTTCATAGCCTTCTTCTATATTCAATGCATGTTGTAACAGGTTGAACTCTTCATTTTCGTACACCACTTTTTTGGTAAGGCCGAAACAGTTTAACGGTTTACCCCGCAAACTAAACACCGCTTGTGTGTTTACATTACGGGCCTTGGTTATGCTGCCGCTGGCACTATCTCCCTCTGTTATAAAAATGGTGCTTTCCTTTTGTTTCTCTAAAATATTGTCTTTGTCTTTTCCGGTTGCCTCATCGTTATAATGAAACTTACAATCTCTTAATTTTTTATTGTGCAGGTTGGCTTTTTTAGCTCTTTCATTGGCCAGCTTGCGAATGCCGGATAACTCTTTACGCTCCCGCTCATTTTGCTCGATGCGTTTTTTTAAAGCCTCCGCAGTAGCATTATTTCTATGCAAATAGTTATTGAGTTCCTTACCTAAAAATTCGCCTATAAAGTTTTTCATACTTGGGCCACCTTCAAACACATTTTGTGAACCCAGTTTCGTTTTTGTCTGGCTTTCAAAAACAGGTTCCTGTACCCTTACAGAAATGGCAGCACAAATGCTTCCCCGTATGTCAGCAGCATCATAATCTTTTTTATAAAAGTCACGAATGGTTTTTACATAGCATTCCCTAAAAGCCGCTAAATGCGTACCGCCCTGTGTAGTAAACTGTCCGTTTACAAAACTGTAATATTCTTCTCCATAGGCACTCTCGTGGGTTAATGCCAGTTCAATATCTTCTCCTTTTAAATGAATGATTGGATACCTTATTTCGTCCTCATTGGTTTTGCGTTGCAACAGATCAAGCAATCCATTTTTACTAACATAGCGTTTGCCATTCAGGTTCATTACCAGGCCGGCGTTTAAGTAACAATAATTCCAAAACTGGTTGTCTAAATATTCCTGTACAAAATGAAAATTTTTAAAGATACTTTCATCGGGTATAAATTCTACAAAGGTTCCGTTCTCTTCCTTAGAGGTGGTCTCTTTGTGATCTTTTGTTAAAGCACCTTTTGCAAACTCTGCCGTTTTTTCTTTACCCTCACGATAGGCTGTTACTTTAAAATAATCGCTTAATGCATTAACAGCCTTTGTTCCTACACCATTAAGACCAACACTTTTTTGAAACGCTTTACTATCGTACTTGGCACCGGTATTAATTTTACTTACCACATCAACTACTTTACCAAGTGGAATACCCCGGCCATAATCTCTTACAGTAATAGTTTTGCCTTCAATGTTTACATCCACGTGTTTACCGTAGCCCATGGTATGTTCATCTATGCAGTTATCGATTACCTCTTTCATTAATACATAAATACCATCATCTGCACTGCTGCCATCTCCTAATTTACCAATATACATACCCGGCCGCAGACGGATGTGTTCCTTCCAATCCAGACTCCTTATTGAGTCTTCGTTGTAATCAGCCGCTATTTTTTCTTTTTCTGCCATTATAGTTTTTATTGTACCAACATTTGTTACTCAATCAGTATAGTTGCTGCCTGTCTGCCTTGACGGTTCCCTCTTTTGGTACCACATAATTAGGTGTAAATTTTATCAATGCACTTCTCTAAAGTAAAGGATGATTTTTGCATAATTACGGTAACCGGAGCGCAAGCTACTAATTTTTTTAGTAATTTTTAACTGAAGCAAATATAGGTAAACCAACATAGAGATACTGAGTAGTGTTCTTAACACCTGTGTATAAAAAAAGAAGACCGGTCCACTAAAGACGCAGTAAGGAAATCTGACTATTTTAAAAACTTTTTATTAAATCAAGTGCAGGCTACCATTAACAAAGAAATATTCGAATAAAAAGAGCTTAGCAAAATGCTAAGGATGGAGATTTGATGCGGCGGATAAGGCATAACAATGTGGCACAGTGCTTCTCAACCAGAACAATAAATTCTTACGATAAAATATTCTTGATAATAACCATTTAATAAAATAAATTATCTGTATTTTAGGTTGCCTAAAAACTATAATTTGAAAAAGAATATAATTGTTATTTTAACATTTACAGGATTATTATTTTTGTTCGCTTTTCGATACCTGCCCAAATCTGCCGGTAGTAAATTAACATTTATTTCAAGGGAACAGGCTTTACAAAATAAATTCATTGTACAATGCAGCCCCGACTGGAATCATTTAAACAGCGACAGCCTGGCCAACAGCATCAGTATACTACAAGGCTGGGGCAATTACCCATGGCCGATTGATTCAAAAAGCGATAGCGCCCGTTTGTATTTTCAGCAGGGTATTAACATGTATTATTCCTTTCACATTATTGAAGCAATGGCATCCTTTAAAAAGGCGGAAGAATTTGACAATACCAACCCAATGATTTTTTGGGCACAGGCATTGGCGTATGGACCCAACATTAATGATTTTGCGTATGCCGCTACACCAGAAGCTTTTACAGCTACACAAAAAGCTGTGTCATTGTCTGCCAATTGTACTGCAAAAGAGAAAGCGTTTATACATGCAATGAGTGTACGGTATACTTCCGACAGTACTGTCAGCAGGGCTTATCTAAATCAATTATATGCAGCCGAAATGGAAAAGGGCTATCGCAGCTTTCCCAAAGATGCAGATATAGCTGCTTTGTATGCCGACGCTATGATGTTACAACATCCATGGGATTACTGGAAACACAATGGCGAAGCACAACCATGGACTCCGCGGATTTTGGAAGTGCTTGAAAAAACCTTGCAGCAATCGCCGCTTCATCCAGGTGCCAATCATTATTATATTCATTCTGTTGAAGCATCCGCCAATCCGCAAAGAGCCTTACCCAGTGCAGACCTGTTGTCGATATTAATGCCATCCGTTTCGCATATGGTGCATATGCCTTCTCACATTTACATTCGCAGTGGTATGTATACAGAGGGAACCAAAGTAAACGAAATGTCTATAAAAGGTTACAAAGAATACCTTGCTGCTTACCCTGATGTGGCTAACAGTGCATCGCTTTACCTTATGCATAACCTGCATATGCAATCCGCTTGTGCCATGATGGGGGCAGGCTATAGCTATAGTTCAAAATCGGCCGAAGCATCCAGGGAAAGTTTTGATACTTCATTTATGTCCATCGCCGCACCATTCGGCACTTCCATACAATACGTTTACATGACTCCCGTAATTACCAATATTCGTTTTGGCAAATGGGATGAAATATTGAATGCGCCATCAATTCCGGATAATTATGTGTATGCCAGTTTTTTGAACCATTGGGCAAGAGGCATTGCACAGGCAAGAAAAAACAATATAGTGGAGGCTAAAAAAGAGTTGGCCTATTTGCAGAAAAATATGGATCAACCGGATATGCTTGTGGTGATGCAGCCTTTTAACGCTCCGGCTGATGCTGCAAAAGTGGCTGAGAAATTACTGGAAGGTATAATTGCCGAACAAGAAAATGATTTACCTACTGCATTGCTATCGTTTTCAGAGGCGCTAAAAAATGAAGACGCTTTGATTTACAATGAACCAAAAGATTGGTTGTTGCCTGCAAGGACATACCTAGGTGCAGCTCTTTTAAAAGCCGGCTCATTTTCAAAAGCTGAAAACATCTTTAAAGAAGATTTAAAAGAAAATCCAAATAATCATTGGTCTTTGAGAGGCTTATATGAATCTTTGCAAAAACAAAAAAAGCATACAGCAGCAGACATCATTAAAAAGCAATTGGATAAAGCAATTGCTACGAATGATATGAAGGATTTGCCTGTTGTTTTTTAACAACTAAAATTAAGCTGGTGCTGCTACTAACAGATCTACATAAAATTACGCTGCTTGCAGCGGACAAAGAAGCTGAAAATGATCATTTCAAAAATTTTCTTAAAGAACAGGATAGTGAACAAATAGATTCAATTGTTCATCAATTAAATGAGGAGATAACTCCACAGATTGATTGCACCCAATGCGGCAATTGCTGTAAGTCGCTCATGATAAATGTTACACCAGGGGAAACCGAATCATTAGCCGAACATTTACATATGGATGTTGCTGATGTAAAAGAAAAATACATTGAAATAAGTAATCAGGGACAAATGATCATCAACACCATTCCCTGTCATTTTTTAGAAGGCAAAAGCTGCACCATTTATCAAAAACGGTTTACCGAATGCAGGGAATTTCCACACCTGCACAAAGCAAATTTTAAAGCCCGTTTTTTTGGCACGATAATGTATTACCCTATGTGCCCCATTATATTTAATACAATTGAAAATTTAAAGCAAAAACTTAATTTTAACGTTGAATAATCAGTACTTTTAAGGCAACGATTAACAGGTGCTGAAATTTTACCGGCATCTTAAAAAGTAACAGTTTACTATTAAAATAAATTATCAAGTCATCCCATTTTTTCCTTTCTTTGAACAATATTTTAAAACAAAAATTATCTAAACATGAAAATGACAAAACTATTAATGGCGATTGCCATTGTAACAACTGTAAGCTTTGTAAGCTGTGAGCCAAAGGATGCAGACATTCAAGCTGCCGTGGAAGCTAAATTAAAAGCCATGCCTGATATGATGACGGGTGCCGCAACTGTTTCTGTAGCAGAAGGAGTAGCTACTTTAAGCGGTGAATGCAAAGACGAAATGTGCAAAGCAGCATGCGAAAAAGCAGCAGGAGAAGTTAAAGGTGTAAAATCTGTTGTAAATAACTTTACAATTCCACCGCCACCACCACCGCCATCTGCGCCTGCCTCTTTAACAACTGCTTTAGATGAAGCGACACAGCAAAAAGTAAAAGATGGTTTAAAAGATATTAAAGGTGTTACTGTAGAATTTGCAGGAGAGAAAGCAGTACTTACAGGTGAAGTAAGTAAAGCAGACAGAATGAAAATTATGCAGATGCTGAGTTCAGCAAAAGTAAAATCTGATGTAAGCAAATTAACAGACAAGAAATAAATTAAATCATTATTTAAAAAAAATAAAATGGCACTTCAAGATAAATATGCTGAGTTAGTACAAACAGCCACCACACTAGGTGTTGCTAACTTAGCCGTAGCAGAACAAGCCGGTGTTTTACATGTAAGCGGCACTGCAAACAGCACTGCTGATTATGATGCACTTTGGGCATTGTATAATAAAATTGATCCCAACATGGCAAGTGGAGATTTGATGATGAATGTTGATATAAAGGCTGATGCAGGCGCACAGTTAAAAGTAACAACAGATTCAACCAATTTGAACATTAGAAGCACCCCCACTACTGATGGTGCTATTGTTGGTAAAGCTGCACACAATGAAATTGTTACGCTGGTAGAAAAAACCGATGACAGCTGGTGGAAAATTAAAACAGTAAATGGTGAAGAAGGCTATGCATATGCACAGTATCTTTCTCCACTATAATAAAATTTAAATATGCAAAAAGCCATTCGCCCAAAGTGAATGGCTTTTTGTTTGTAGCTTAGTGTAAAATATTTTTATGAAGACTAGTCTAAAAGTCATTTGTTCTTTGTTGGGAACTTTG
>JANXSR010000271.1 GCA_025352625.1 Ferruginibacter sp. | reverse complement strand
TTTTATAAAAATTTCAACACCTGTTCCCCCATGGCTTCGGTACCTAAAATATTTTCTTTAGCAGTGGTCTTGTCTGCAATATCAATGGTGCGATAGCCTGCTTTTAACACTTGGTCAACAGCACCGATCACCAATTCAGATTCTGCTTTCATTCCAAAGGAAATATCTAACAACAAAGCAGCCGAAAGAATGGATGCAAGCGGATTGGCAATTCCTTTTCCGGTAATGTCATGCGCCGAACCATGAATAGGTTCGTAAACGCCGGTACCATCACCAATGGAAGCAGAAGCCAACATGCCCATAGAGCCTGCAATTTGAGACGCTTCATCAGTCAATATATCACCAAATAAATTTGCTGTTACCACCACATCAAAACGCCTTGGATCTTTAATCAACATCATTGCGGTTGAATCTACAAACTGGTACTCCACTTCTACATCAGGATATTCCAATGCCAGTTTCTGAATTTCTTCACGCCACAAACGGCTTGTCTCCAATACATTCGCTTTGTCAACAGAGCATAATTTCTTGCGTCTTGTTCTTGCTGCTTCAAAAGCTTTGCGACCAATGCGCTCTACTTCAAAACGGCTGTATTCAGCTACATCAAAAGCTGTATTGCCATCATTTTTTCTTCCCTTTTCACCAAAATAAATATCGCCTGTCAGTTCCCTGAAAAATAAAATATCAGCACCTTTTAATATTTCTGGTTTAATACTGGAGGCACTCAATAATTCATCAAATAATTTAATGGGACGAAGGTTGGCATACAACCCCAATTCCTTTCTCATTTTAAGCAAGCCTTGTTCGGGTCTTACTTTGGCTGAAGGATCATTGTCATATTTTGGATGGCCTACTGCACCAAACAATACAGCATCCGAATTACGCATTTTTTCAAGCGATTCATCGGGTAATGGATTACCGGTTGCTTCAATGGCAACATGGCCAATCAAGGCTTCGTCATAAGTAAATTCATGATTGAATTTAGCGGCTATTTTGTCCAGTACTTTTTTACCTACTAAAGTTACTTCCTGCCCAATTCCATCTCCGGGAACAATGAGAATGTGTTTTTTTGCCATTTAGTTTTAATTTGAAAATTGTCTGTATTGATGTCTAAATTATATTCAACATTTTTTCTGTTGCTTTAATTGCAGCAACTGTTTGGTCACTATCCAAACCACGGGTCTTAAACTCCTTACCATTCTGTAGCCAGGTAATGATGGTTTCGCACAGTGCATCGGATTTTCCGCCGGGAGGTATACGCACTGTATAATCTACTAAAACAGGCAACTCGCTTTTCTTTAATTTATAAATTTTCTTTAGTGCATTTACAAAGGCATCATATTGCCCATCTCCCTGCGCATGCTCTTCAAATAACTCACCATTGATACTGATATTTAAGGTTACAGAAGGCTTTAAATTTTTTGAATGGGTTAGTACATAATTTTTAATTTGAACCTTCTGTTCAATGCTATTACTATCTAATATATCAGAAATGATGTAGGGCAAATCTGCCTGAGTAACCATTTCTTTGCGATCCCCCAATTCAATTACCCGTTGAGTTACCTTCTTTAAATCTTCGTCAGACAACTGAATACCCAGTTGCTGTAAATTGTTATCGATATTGGCTTTGCCACTTGTTTTGCCGAGTGCATATTTACGCTGGCGGCCAAAACGTTCGGGCATTAAATCGTTGTAATAAAGATTGTTTTTTTTATCGCCATCCGCATGTATTCCGGCTGTTTGAGTAAATACATTTTCGCCTACAACAGGTTTATTTGCTGATATTCTGAAACCAGAAAATGCTTCCACCAGTTTGCTAACTGTGTACAATGATTTTTCAGCTACAGATGTTTTTACCGTTGGCATAAAATCATTCAACACTGCTATAGCACTTGCCAGCGGGGCATTACCAGCTCTTTCTCCCATTCCGTTTACGGTTAGGTGCAAGCCGTGTGCCCCGGCTTTAACTGCTTCCAATACATTGGCAATACTTAAATCATAATCGTTGTGTGCATGAAAATCAAAATGCAATTCTGGATAACGATTAACCAACTCTGATACATACTCAAATGTTTCTGAAGGAATTAATACGCCGAGTGTATCGGGTAATAAAACCCGCTTAATTGGTTGATGCTGCAAAAAATCGAGGTATTGTAAAACATATTCTTTGGAGTTGCGCATTCCGTTGCTCCAGTCTTCCAGGTAGATATTACATTGCAATCCTTTTTTATTAGCCAGTTTAATTACACTGGCTATATCTGCAAAATGTTCTGCTGGTTTTTTCTTTAGCTGGTGTGTAAGATGATTTAAAGAACCTTTAGTCAATAAGTTCATCACTTCTGCTCCCGCTTCTAACATCCACTTTACCGAAACATCCCCATCTACAAAAGTTAACACTTCTACCTTATCGATATAACCATTTGCTCTTGCCCAATCTGTAATTTTTTTTACTGCCTGAAACTCTCCTTCTGAAACTCTTGCAGAAGCAATTTCAATCCTGTCAACCTTTACCTCTGTTAATAAAAGTTGGGCAATGGTTAATTTTTCAGATGCCGAAAATGACACACCGCTGGTTTGTTCACCATCCCGGAGCGTTGTATCCATTATTTCGATATATCGTTGCGTCTTTTTCAATTGTGCTTACAGCTAGATTGCTACTTTAATTTTGAGATGGTAATTGTTAGGGGTATATAAAAATCTGAGTGAGCTGCCTTTTTAAAAACAGAGTGAGCCACCCTTTTTGGGGTGACCCACTCTGTTTTTAAACGGCTTTCGCTGCTGCAAAAGTTGCGATATCTGATTTCATGGCTTGCAGATAATCAATATCATCAAAACCATTTAAAAGGTTATTCTTTTTGTATCCGTTGATATCGAATGATTCTTTTTCGCCAGTTGCACTTATGGTAATGGTTTGCTCTGGCAAACTCACTATAAATTCAGTTGTAGGGTCAGCTTCTATTGCAAGAAATATTTTCTCTAAAAATGCAGGGCTTACCTGTACCGGCAATATGCCCATATTGATGGCATTGTTTTTAAAAATGTCCGCAAAAAAACTTGACACAACACAACGGAAGCCATAATCGTAAATGGCCCAGGCAGCATGTTCCCGGCTGCTGCCGCTACCAAAATTGGTACCGCCTACTAATATTTTACCGGAATAAATTGGATTGTTCAAAACAAAATCCTGCTTGGGAGTATTGTCAGCATTGTAACGCCAGTCTCTGAAAAGATTATCACCAAAAGCTTCTCTTTTTGTAGCTTTTAAAAAACGTGCAGGAATGATCTGGTCTGTATCTACATTTTCAATTGGTAATGGAACGCCAGTGCTTGTAAGAATATTAAATTTATCGTAAGCCATAAAATTAGTTAAAGGTTAAAAATTTAAGGTTGAAGGTTGATTACAAGTTTTACATCAGGTCTCTTGGATCTGTAACAAAACCTGTAACAGCAGCTGCGGCCGCCACCAATGGACTTGCCAATAATGTGCGGCTTCCTGGTCCTTGTCTTCCCTCAAAATTTCGATTGCTGGTACTTACTGCATATTTACCTGCAGGTACTTTATCATCGTTCATTGCAAGGCATGCAGAACATCCGGGCTGACGTAAAAGAAAACCTGCTTCAGTTAAAATATCTAAAATACCTTCTTCTTTAATTTGCTGCTCCACAATGTGAGAGCCAGGTACTACCCATGCGGTAACGTGATCTGCTTTTTTACGTCCTTTTACAATAGATGCAAAAGCTCTAAAATCTTCAATGCGACCATTGGTACAACTTCCAATAAATACGTAATCTACCTTCTTACCAATCATTTGATCTTCTTCATGAAAGCCCATGTAGTTCAATGATTTTTCGTAGGTAGCAGTTCCCCCTTTTAAATCGGCACCTTTAGGAATTGATTTGGAAATACCCATACCCATTCCTGGATTGGTACCATAAGTAATCATAGGTTCAATATCTGCTGCATCAAAATTATATTCTACATCAAACGCTGCTCCTGCATCGGTTTTAAGCGTTTTCCAATAGGCCAATGCTTTATCCCAGGCTTCTCCTTTAGGCGCCAGTTCACGTCCGTTTATATAAGAGAAAGTAGTTTCATCAGGAGCAATCATTCCTCCACGTGCCCCCATTTCAATACTCATATTACAAACAGTCATTCGACCTTCCATACTCATTTTTTCAAACACGTCACCCGCATACTCAACAAAATAACCTGTTGCACCGGCAGTAGTTAATTTTGAAATGATGTACAGCGTAACATCTTTTGGAGTAACTGCTTTACCTAAAACACCATTTACGTTGATACGCATTTTCAACGGCTTGGGTTGCATGATACATTGAGAAGACAAAACCATTTCAACTTCAGAAGTACCTATTCCAAAAGCAATGGCACCAAATGCGCCATGGGTAGATGTATGAGAGTCCCCACAAACAATCGTCATACCTGGAAGTGTGATACCATTTTCTGGCCCTACCACATGCACAATCCCATTTTTAGGATTACCCAAACCCCAATGAGAAATACCATATTTAGCTGAATTTTGCTCAAGTGCTTTTAACTGATTAGCAGACAATGGATCTTCTACCGGAAGGTGTTGATTAATTGTGGGTGTGTTATGATCTGCCGTTGCAAAAGTATGTTCTGGAAACATTACTTTAATTCCTCTTGTTTCCAATCCTAAAAAGGCAACCGGACTGGTAACTTCATGTATAAAATGCCTGTCGATGAAGAATACATCCGGACCGTCTTCTATTTTTCTTACTACGTGTGCATCCCACACTTTATCAAACAAAGTTCCTGGCTTACTGGTCATGCTAAAAGTTTTTTGAATTATTTTGCAAATATCCATTGTAATTAGGTAAAAATTGCAAAAAATACTATAAATCTAGTTGCCTGTTGGATAGAACGCTTGAAAATCAATCAAAAATTTAATTTTCAATTGATAATGTCCCCATTTTTACCTCATCGCAGTCTACGTAAAAAATCTTCTTACAATCAGTTGGTTTTCAAATCCCATAGTTTGAAAAATAATATTCCCGAAAAATTAAAATTACCGATTCAAAAATTTAACCTGATATAAAATAAACAACAAAAATTATAGCACAATATTTAGGCTAATTGGCAGTTATTGTAAGTAATCCTATCTGTATCATTAAAGGTGCCAGCCAATTTTTAAATAAAAAGATGATTATGAAAAAAGAAACAAAAACCCCATTAAGCATTGCTGTAGTACAACAAGTTACCAATAATACCACAAGCTGGATTGGGCGTCGTACAAGAGAAAATGAAGGTATTGTAAGTGGCCAAACATTTATTGCTTCTACGGAAGGCGATCTGGATGCAATACATATATTTTCAAGTATTGTGACCAGACCTGGTAAAGTAACAATGACTTTTTACAATTTTGACAAGTATGAGAAAGCGTGGGGCGCCGTTTTAGGTTCTGCCAGCTTGGATTTTAACCACAATGAAACTGGTAAATGGATAGCATTTAATTTCACTGGCCTGCATTTACATAAAGGCCAGGCCTATGGATTTCGCCTCGAAAGTTCAGACACTTACGTTGGTTTAGGTGAAGCTACAGGCACCTATAAAATTCCTCCATTTCTTTCAGGACAAGAATGGAAGTTTTCAAATATTAACAAGTTGGGCAATAGCTATTCTTATTTTAGCTTAGCATTTAAGGTAAATTTAAGGGCATAAAATAAAACCTTAAATTCAGATGTAAACTATAACTGCTCAAGATTAAAGATTATAATGTTAGAAAATATTGGAACGTTTTGTCAAACTATTGTAAACTGGCTAAGCCAGTTTTTTTACTGATTGATATAAATAAAACATACAATTTATTAAATCTTTGCATTGACATAAAAATAGAATGAGCAAATAATTATTTTACTTTCCGATACAGAAAGTAAAGAATCCAGTATATATTGATGTTTGAAAGGTCGGGCAACAAGAGGGCAACACGAAAGCAGAACCAAAAGAAGACAAGGATAAAATCTTTTTCAATTAAAAAACAGAAACTGTTTTGTAGTGACCTCTCCTGTTATTTCTTGCAAATGTATTGATTATTTGGAAATCATTTAATGCTTCACAATAGTATTTGCTATACGCTTTTGCATACCCTTCACTGATCATTAATTCATTTAAGCAAGTACCATCCGCAAGAAAAACATAAGCCAGTGTTCTGCCATAAGAATCGATGCTATTTGATTTTTCCATTTCTATAGTTACAGAAGTTCCAGCCGGTGCAATAGTGTTTAAAAATGTTTTTGATTGATAGCCTAACGATAAAAGCAATTGACCAGGTAAGTGTGTTTCTCTTTCATCCTGATGCAGCTTTTTTGACCTCTTTATTTCAGGTGCATCAATACCTAAAAATCTTATTTCTTCTTCCTGCTTATTAAAAATATTCATGACAAAAATGCCATCACCATCCACCACCTTAGTGATTTTAAGATGAGTTTTTATAATTGCCTGTCCATATGCTTTGAATTGCATCATATTGCTTCGTTCAACTAACTGAATTTCAGCGTATTGCAATGTAAATTTGTATTGAAAAAATGAATTTTCAAAATTAAAATTTAATATCATGGCAAAGCAAACAGGTTTAGTTCGTTACTCAGGCACAATGGGCGGAGTACGACATTTTAAAATCAAAGGTTTAGCTGGCGACTTCGCCGGTTTAAATGGTGGTCCATCTGGAGATCAAATTAAAACGGCTCCTGAGTTTGAACGTACTCGTGAAAATATGAACGAGTTCGGCGGATGTGCAACTACCGGAAAATCCATTCGTGTTGGACTCAGTCAATTGATGAAACAAATGAGTGATCCGCAAATGACCGGAAGATTGACCGGTGTAATCAAGAAAATTAATTTGGAAGACCAAACAGAAGCCAGGGGTTACCGGGCAATTTTGATTTCACAGGAAAAGCAGTATTTGACTGGCTTTGCATTCGATAAGAATGTTAGCCTGGAAGGTGTGTTTACTGCACCTTACACTTTGACAATTACTCCTGCCCGTGACAGTGGTACATTCACAGTACCTGCATTCAATCCGGCAAACCTTGTGAATGCGCCTGCTGGCTCAACTCACTTTCGTTTGATTCTGGCTTTGGCTTGTGTTTCTGATTTTGCTTACAATGATCAGACCGGCATCTATGAGCCAATTGATACGGCAAACAATGAACTTTCAGATGTGCAGTATTCCGGTTACATCGATTTGTTCACTCCGGTAGCAGCTCCAACTGTTGTAACAGCTACACTGCCAGGAACACCAACACTTACTGCGGATGCAAGTGTGTTACAGTGTATCGGCATTGAGTTTTATCAGCAAGTAGGACCTAACTACTATCTGTTTAACTCAGGCAATGCCCTGAAGATTCAGGATATTTTTTAAGGATTGAAATATCTACTCTGTTGTGAGCCCTGGATTCTTCCGGGGCTTTTT
>JANXSR010000257.1 GCA_025352625.1 Ferruginibacter sp. | reverse complement strand
CGCCAAGCTCCAAAAAGGTAGTTATTGTAAAATGGGCTAATAAACCCGCAGGTAAAAAATTATTAGATATATCCATTTTCAACTTAAATATATTTTGCACAATTTAAGATTACTCCCCAATAAATAAAACTGAGCCATTTTAACCCATTAAATACTTTCGTTGGTATAAACACCATTCACCTTACGCATGATGTGCAAGGGATTTTCATTTTTTAAGGCATCAGGTAAAAACGATGCCGGGCAATCCTGCAAACAGATGGGCCTTACAAAACGTTTGATGGCGTCTGCGCCGACAGACGTACTGCGAACATCGGTAGTTGCCGGAAACGGGCCCCCATGCACCATTGCATGACAAACTTCTACACCGGTTGGCACACTGTTGTACACTACCCTGCCCACCTTTTCAGTTAGTTGATTGATACAACCTGCGAAATGTTGAATGTCTTCATTGGTAGCAAAAACAGTTCCGGTTAACTGGCCATGCAGTGAGCTGATGGCCTGTTGCAGTTCTGTTTCATTTTTGCATTTTACAATAAGTGATGCCGGGCCAAATATTTCATTTTGCAATTGCGGGTTGCTGATAAAATCGGTTGCACTTACAGCCAACAATGCCGCTGAACCTTTAAAATCTTCAGATGCATCTTCACCTTCGTGCAAAACAGTTACCCCATTTTGCCCGGTAATATTTTTTTTATTTTTATAGTAGCTGCGGCAAATTCCGGCATTCAACATTGTTGCAGCAGGTGCAGCCGACAGCAGCGAAATTAACTTAGCAATAAAATTTTCTGCAGCATCACTCTCTGTTAAAAAGAGCAAACCGGGGTTGGTACAAAACTGGCCGACACCTAAAGTGATAGAGCCTGCCAATGCAGTTGCAACAGTGTCGCCGTGTTGCAATAATTTTTCGTTTAACAATAACACGGGATTAATGCTGCTCATTTCTGCGTAAACAGGGATGGGTGTTTCCCGCTCGTTGACAGCAGCTTTAAAAATAGCCATGCCTGCTGTATAAGAACCGGTAAAACCAACGGCTTTTACGCCGGGATGTTTAACCAATTGCATACCAGTAACAGCACCTTCACCAATAACAAATGAAAATACGCCATCGGGCAGATTGCATTTTTTTATGGCAGCATGAATGGCACCTGCCATCAATTCGTTGGTGCCTAAATGTGATGCATGCGCTTTTACAATAACCGGATTACCGGCAGCCAGTGCTGAAGCAGTATCGCCACCCAGGGTGGAAAATGCAAATGGGAAATTGCTGGCTCCAAAAACCACTACCGGGCCAATGGGTACATTCATCTTGCGCAAATCTGCACGGGGCAAAGGTTTGCGCTCGGGCAATGCTGTATCAATCACAGCTTCTACCCAGGAGCCTTCTCTTACTACCGATGCAAATAATTTTAGTTGCCCTGTTGTTCGTCCTCTTTCGCCAACCAGTCTTGCTTCGGGCAACCCGCTTTCGAGCATGGCACGCTGTATCAGTTCATCACCGAGGGCCATGATTTCGTCTGCAATGGTTTCTAAAAATTCAGCCTTTACAACAGGTGGCAAATTTTTATATATTAGAAAAGCAGTAGCCGCTTTGGCCACTGCTTTATCAACTTCAGCAGCCGTAGCTACCGCAAATTTCTCAGGTAAGTCATGCTGACTGACGGTACTAAAAACTTTTAGATACTGATCTCCTTCTGCACTTTCTGTTTGTCCTACCAGGTTATACCCTTTCAGCATATTGTTGTTTTATTTATTTTGAAAGATCAGGCAACGCCGGCCTTGTGGCAATTCCTTTATTGATAATTGAAAGCACGGTTTCTTTTTCTTTTCCTTCGAGCATTAACCTTGGTGCTCTTACATACGGTGTACTGATGCCGGTTTGCGTGGCAGCCAATTTAATGTATTGCACTAATTTTGGATGAATATCCAGCTCCAGCAGCGGCAGGAACCAGCGGTAAATATCCAGCGCTTCTTTATAGCGGCCCAGTTTCATCAGTTTATAAATGGCAACTGTTTCTGCGGGGAAGGCATCTACCAAACCGCCTACCCAACCATCAGCACCCAGCGCAAGTTCTTCCAATGCCAATGTATCGACACCACAAAGTATTTTAAACCGGTCTCCAAAACGATTCTTCATCCGGGTAACGTTTGACACATCCCTTGTAGATTCTTTTACTGATAGAATAGTAGGAATTTTAGCCAATTGGTCAAACATATCCAGTGTTACTTCAATTTTATAATCATAAGGATTATTATAGATCATAATTGGTAAAGCGGTTGCGTCAGCAATGGCTTTAAAGTATTCCACAGTTTCCCTGTCATCAGCCTTATAGCGCATTGGCGGCAGCAGCATTAAACCATCGGCTCCATTGGCTTCCGCATCTTTTGCCGTTTCGATGGCCACTTTTGTTGATTGCTCTGCAATGTTTATAATTACGGGTACAGGCCTGTTCATTACTTCTTTGGCATAACGAAGCAGTTCCAGTTTTTCGCTATTCAGCAAAGTACTTGCTTCTCCCAAAGACCCACCCATTACTATCCCATCAATGCCTGCATCTAACTGTGCATTGAGATTGAGTTTAAACATTTCAAGATCGATGGTATCATCTTTTGTAAACGGAGTAAGCAATGCCGGGTAAACTCCCTCCCACTTAGGTATAGTCATACGTTAAAAGTTTTAATTGTTGCACAAAAGTACTGATTGCATAAAAACTACAATTGATTTAAAATGGCAGTTTATTTACAAATTTTATCTAAGGGGGTATTTTGGGGTGAATGTAAAAAATAACCTGTAGGAAATACACTACCCGTTTTTTACAACCTGTACAATTTAAAAACAAAAAACCCGCTACGATAGCAGGTTTGAAGTATTTTTAAAGCGGAGAGTTAGGGATTCGAACCCCAGGACCTGTTACAGTCAACAGTTTTCAAGACTGCCGCAATCGACCGCTCTGCCAACTCTCCGGGTGCAAAATAATAGTGTTGAACTTTATCTACCAAAAATAAATTGAGATAAGGAGGGTTTATTTAATCCCAGATGCAGCCTTGTGCCCC
>JANXSR010000243.1 GCA_025352625.1 Ferruginibacter sp. | reverse complement strand
TGATCGGCCTGTGCCCTGATCAAATAATTTTTATCGTAAGGCAACACCATTTTAAATGCTCCATCGGTAGGATTACTAAGACCATTGCCCGCAACAGTACCATCCGGCAGGGTTTCATAAATTAATGAAGCACTTAATGGCTGCAATGTTTTCTTATTATACACATTGCCGCTTACCAATATTACAGGGTCGGGCTTTTCTCTTTCCAACAATTTAATGCGAACGATATCACTTTCACCATAGCTATTTAAATCTTCACTCATGTAGGCATATTCTCCGCCAGCATCCATGGTAAAAAAAGTATCCATATCATCTGTGTTAATAGGGCTGCCAAGGTTTACAGGATCGCTCCATTTTTGCCAGGTATCATCGAGCCGTCTTGTCATCCAGATATCCATGTACCCCAATCCGCCAGGGCGATTACTGCTAAAATAAAGGGTAACACCATCAGGTGCCAAATAGGGTGTAGTATGATTGTATTTTTTCAGGTTAATTTTTTTACCCAGGTTTTTAGGTTCTGTCCATGTGCCATTTTTTTCTAAAAAACTTACATACAACTCATTGTTATAACCACCTACTTCGTTGGACATATAGAATAATATTGTTTGCCCGTTATTGCCCATGATGGCACCATTTTGCCGGCCCCTGTCATACTTTGCATAGTTTTTTATTCGTAACATTTCCGGCTTACTCCAAAGCCCATCTTTTTTAAGGTAACACATACTTACACCATTACCAGCATAATCTCCGTTTATAAAAGCATTGCGAATTAAAATGCGGTTATTATCCGGTGATATCCAAAACACTGCATTGAAATAATAAGTATTTAAAGGATAGCCTAAATGTATAGCCGTTCCCCATTTGCCCGAGCTGTCTTTTTCTGAAAACCAGATATCCTGAGAATTGTGTATTTCGTTGTATTTAGTATTTTCCGGATGGTTTTGGCAGATAAAAAATAACAGGTTCCCATCTGCCGAAATAGTGGGACGTAATTCCGGTAACGCGGTATTGATTTTAGTACCTAAATTTTCAATTTTGAGAATAGTCTCAGGAGTAATTATGAGGTTTTTTTGTGCTACCAAAGGCCCCAAAGAATCGCGGTACACAGGTTGGGCTACAATAGTGTGCAGGCCAGAAAAATATACGAGTATACAAAATACAATTACTTTCACAGGGATTGGTTTTCCCTGAAACAACGAAAATAACGGCATTATATTTTAACCGGATATTGTAATATGGTTTTATTATAGCAATAATTTATACACATTAATAATTATTGAAATTATTGAGACTTTAAAAGTGGAAATCTTTAAAACGGAAGGAGCCCATTAAATCCCCATTAGTTATATTTTAAACTAACCTCAGGGGGGTAAGCACAACTTAATGGATACACCTGCAAATACAAACTTATCCATAGTAATTTTACTTTGCAGGATATTGCCGCTGTATAGTGCATCAAGGATAAGACAAAGTAATTTTTTATCCTGACTTTTCTGTATCAAAGCCTGTATAGTTTCTGTACTTACCTCACTTGTTTTAGAAAACCCTATGTTTTATTTTTTAAAAAGAGGAGTTTTCAAAAAAATCTTATTCATCAATGAATAATAACAACATTACCTTTTTGTGATTTCTTACCTCCGTTATTATAAGTATATTCTGCAATCCACATATAGGTTCCTGTGTTATTCATTTCACCCTTGTACATACCATCCCATTTTTCGTAAGGATTACTGGATGCAAACACAACCTGTCCATAACGGTTAAAAATACGCATGGAATAGTGGGTTACAAAAGCAAGGTTTCTGTATGGCAGCGGACCAAAATAATCATTTAACTGATCGCCATTGGGACTAAATGCAGTAGGAAACAAAATATCTTCGCAGGTGTTGGATGGCGCTATTGAAATACTGGCAGCATTTGTACACCCATTAGCACCCTTCACAATTAAAGAATATACCCCTGGTGTTGTAACAGTAAATGTTGAAGCCGTTGAATTATCCTGCCAAAGAAAATTATCGTATTTGCCGGGGTTAAATACAATTGTATCTCCATTGCACAAAGTATTCGTTTTACCAAGGTCTGGTTTTATGGGAAGTGGAAGTATATTAGCGGTTACCAAAATAGATTCGCTTTCACAATTTCCATTTGATGCCGTTAAATAAAAATTAGTTGTTCCTGTTACTGTTGCTGTATAAACACTACCCGTTGCAACAGCATTTTTTAAATCAATATTCTTATACCAATTTATTGTACCCGAGGCTGTGGCATCTAAGGTTATTACACCACTGCCACATCGTTGGCTTCCTTTTGTAACTGGTGCCGAAGGTGCTGTATTAATAACAATAACGGCAGTACTGCTTCCCCCTGTTGTACAGGGAGATTGTATAACAGTGTAAGTTATTGTGTAAGTTCCCGCAGTACTTGTTTTTAAGTCAATAATACCTGAGGTAGCATCGATAGTAAGTCCGGAGGAAGATGAGAAAATACCACCAGCTGTAAACCCTGCAGTAAGCAATGGTGCAGGGTTTACAGCATTTGTACAAACTGGTGATGGATATGAAAAGGTGGTTTCAGAGGCAGTTGTTTTACTAATTGAAATGGTGCTGGTACTGCTGCCGGCGAGTACACATTGATACCCTGCTACAGTATATTTTACAACATAGGATCCAGGTGTACTTATTGATGGATCAATAACTCCGGTGCTGCTGTTTAATGCTAAACCTGCTGAAGAAGAATAAATACCTCCAGGCACAAAGCCTGTGACAGTTACCGGTACAGGGGCCGGACTTCCTGCACAAACAGTGGACGGATTATAATTAAATGCTGTTACCTGGGTTGTTGTTGGAATTACTATTGCATCAACACTACTCTGTGGGCTAACACAAAGGCCCTCTGTGTTAGTTACATAAAAGGTGGTGGTAGTGTTTACAGTTGGTGCATACGCATTACCGGTATACAATAAATTTGTGAGCCCGGCATCGCCATACCATTTTATTGTACCCAAACCAGTAGCACTTAAATTTACAACTCCGCTACCACACCTTGGTGTGCCGCTGGTTACAGCAGCTGCCTGAGGCTCAACTATTGTAATAGTAGTACTGCTGGTTCCTGCGGTTGTACATGCAGTTGCGTTAAGCGTATAAGTAACTGTATAGGTTCCCCCACTACTTGTTAAAAGATCAATAACACCTGTTGCAGGATTGATAGATAATCCTGTTGTGGAAGAATAAATACCTCCCGTTACAAACCCAACTGTAGTTATTGGAGATGGGTTTGCTGCACTTGTACAAACTGGTGATGGATATGAAAATATTGTTACGGGAGCTTTACTTTTATTTATGGTAATTGTAGTGGTACTGTTTGCTGCAAGCGTACAGATTGCTGCACCTATAGCATACTTTATCGTGTAGGTTCCCGGTGTACTTGCTGAAAGATTTATTACTCCGGTAATACTATTAATTGATAGCCCTGCTGTGGATGAATATACTCCACCCAAAACAAAACCTGATACAGGAACAGGAACCGGATTGGGACTGCCATCGCAAACAGTTGATGGGGAATAATTAAATCCGGTTACCTGCACTACCAATGGAAAAACTGTGGCAACTACAGTCCTTACTGGACTTACACAACCATTCTCTGTGTTGGTTACATAAAAAGTTGTTGTAGCACTAATGGTTGGTGAGTAAGAAGGAGCGGCAATAAGAAGTTTAGTTAATGCTGCATCTGAATACCATTTTACTATTCCCGGGGCTGTTGCTTTTAATGCTACAGGACCGGTACCGCATCGGTAAACTGCAATCAACGGAACCACAGGAATTGCAGGAGTAGGATTGATAATTACTGTTATTGGTATACGTATGCTTTCACAAGAATTAAGTGTTTGTGTTACATAATAATCGGTGTTTGCCGCAACTGCCGAACTTGGTGTTGGTGCTATGGCTGAACCAACAGCAGCAATCGCAGAAGTATACCACATTAAGTTATTGCCAGTTGCTGATAATGGAATGGTAATTTCATTCTGGCAATAAGTAACAGTAGAAGTTACCAATGGTGCTATTGTTACCGGCTGTACTGTAACAATCGTATTGCCTGTTATATTTTTCGAACAAACCGGACTTCCTGAACTTGCTACACTTACGAGGTTATAAGTTTTTGTTACCAATAAATTTCCAGTATTCAAAGTCGCTGCTCCAGTTGCATCCAGTAAAATAGTTTGATAGGGTGTAATGCCATCTACATTATAAGTAACAATAGCATTGGGTGTGCCTGTAAAATTAATATTGGTTGAAGTACCGTTACATATGGTTGTTGCACCACTAATAAATGCTGTTGGCAATGGCAACACTGTAACTGTGGCAACACCTGTTACAACATGTAAGCATGCTGGTAAACCGGCATTTAAAACACTCACCAAATTATAGGTGGTGTTGGCCATCAGGCTTCCTGTACTAACCGAGGCATTTCCTGTTGCATCCAGTAGGATAGTCTGGTTTGGACCACCATTGATATTATAATTAACGGTGGCATTTGGGGTACCAGTAAAATCGATGTTAGTAGCAGTGCCGGAACAAATAGTTGTGGTGCCACTTATAGTAGCCATAGTTAAGGGAAGTACTGTTATTACTGCTGTATTCGATAGCGGCTGACTACAACCTGGCAGACCGGCACTTGTGATACTTATTAAATTGTAGGTTAAATCTGCCGATAAAATACCTGAATTTATTACCTTATTACCCAATCCACTTAAGGTTGTTGTTTGAAGCGCTCCTCCATTTATATTATAAGTAACAGTAGCATTTGGTGTTCCATTAAAAATTATATTGGCACTTGTTCCATAACAACTGGTGGTAGTGCCAATTAAAAAAGCAGCAGGTAATGGTTGTACTGTAACTGATAAAGATGTTACAGCTGCACAAAATCCTGCAGATGGTGTAAATATATAGGTACCCGAAACTGTATTGCTAACAACTGCCGGACTCCAGGTGCCTGTTATGCCGTTAACAGAGGTTGTTGGCAAAACTGGAGATATATCTCCATTACAAATTGACACAATCGGGTTGAATACAGGAACTACCTGAGGGTCGATGGTTACTGCAAAAATTTGAGCAACACTGGTATTTCCTGATATAGTATTTTTTACAACCAAACTTGCTGTGTAGGTGGCAGCTGCGGCGGATGCAGGTATAGCAATCAAAAGCGGAGAACCTGTTAACGGTGCGCTGTTGATATCAATGAATCCTGCAGCATTCGCCGCAGCATCCCAAACTAATGTATATTCATTTGGATTACCACTTGTACTATAAGAGGCATTGGTTGTAGTATTACCGGCACAAACTGGTAAAGCCAATACATTGGTTATTGTAACTGCGGGTGCAATAGTTGAACAGCCACGGTTGGTATAGTTTTCATTTCCACTGGCATCCCACCACACAGCATTGCCGTCAATATCAGTGGTCCAGTTGTTATCATAACTACGGATTTCCGATGTACACATTGTTGCAGCATTGGTAATTTGCAGATAGCCGGTAGTAAATGAATTATTTGCAAACATTCCTGCTGCGTTCCATACCGATGGCAATGCAGAAATATCAATATAGACGACATACACCGTACCAGAGGCGCAAATGGCCGTCACATCATAATTTGCATCAAAATTAGAAGGTATAAAAAGCACTGTACTGTTTGCAGGTATTGCTGTTGTCGGTGAAGTTACCTGGTTAATAATACAACCATTGGTTGAAGTTATTGTACCTGTGCCGCCGGGTAAGGTAGCATTAGCTCCAGCCAAAATATTTACCGGTAAACCCAGTGAAGGTGTACTATTGTCTCCATAATATAAGGTGTAATCGCCAGCTGTTGCAGTTGTAGTGGTAGTAAATAAAACAAATTCATTTAGCCCTTCATTCGCTCCGCATGCATTCACCATAGCTCCTCCAATAACCGGGCACTGCGCTTTTGAAGTGAAAGAAATAAATAATACAAATAAACAGTTGAGGAAAAATTTCATTTATTGGATTTCTGTTTAAAGCCCTCATTAAACTTAATGTGACACCTCCCTCTGTGAAAGCGAAATATCCTCATTAATGATTTTTACATAAGATGATTACAGGTATTAAAACCTATTATCGAAAACATAACGGTAAACTTGGTTAAAAAGTGTGCTATCTATACTGCAAAGAGTAAATATTCTTTGAGGAGTGTTACTAACCTGTGAATAACAAAAACCAGAAATAATGAAAAGTAGAATTGAAAGATTCTTTCGCCAAAAGTTCCTATTCTTTATTTATAAATATAAAATTTGCTTACATATACCACCTGCACAATAACAAAAACATGCATTAACATTAACGCAACCTGTATTTGTTTTATGTAACAATACATTTGCATTCAGAATTAAAATTTCAGAAAAAATAATTTCTGAAAAAGATTATGATCTTATGCAAATTCATACACGCTAAAAGAAAGACCTACATCAAATATCAGGCAACCCTAATATTCTGGTTGCCTGAATATTTACAAAAAAATACCTATGTCAGATATTAATGAAGTAATGCAGGAACCAATTGAAAATGCAGGAACAAGTAAAATCAATTCCATGGTGGCGCTACTGGTAGCTATCACTGCAACATTCATGGCGCTATGCAATGTTAAAGATGGTAATGTGGTACAGGCAATGTCGCAGGCGCAGGCCAATGCACTAAATGCATGGAGTTATTTTGAAGCAAAAAGTACTAAGCAGGCTATTGCAGAAAATTCACTTGAACTATTAAAATTGCAACACTTACCGCAAAGCGAGGAAGCGATTAAAAATTTTGAGAAAAATATCAGTCGCTATGAAAAAGAGAAAACAGCAATCAAAACACAAGCGGAGGGCTATCAAAAGGAATATGATGCCATCAATCTTTTTGATGACCAGTTTGATATGACTGATGCTTTGTTAACCATTTCAATTGCCATGTTAGGAATCGCTTCTCTTACACAAAAGAGATGGCTGCTTTATTTTGCCGGTACAGTAAGTGTTACTGGGATAATTTTAGGAATAACCGCTTTTATGAAAATCAGCCTGCACTCAGATTTTATTTCTAAAATATTGGGATGATATATTGCGATAAAATTATTGAACCGCTGCCTTTTTAATTTAAAAGACAGCCATCATTTTACAGCTCATCCCCTTCTCCTCTTTTATTTACTTTTATTAATACATCAATAACATATGCCAAATTAGTTTTGCCGGATTTATGAAATAAGTTTCTGTAATGATGAACTTAAAAGAAATAGGCAACAAAATAGTCTATAGCAATTTTAGCTGGCCTCTCATTCCTGAAAGAAGGAATAAAAATACCTGTTTTCAAACGTCAAAATATTATTTTTTCTTCACCGATTTCTGATCCATATCCATATAATCCAGCGTGAGATTAGAGAGAGTTTCAACGCCCAACTTCAAACCGCTTTCATCAATAAAAAAATCAGGCGTATGGTGTGATGGTGCTGTTAATTTATTACCCCCTTTTGGCATGCCGCCTAAAAACAAAAACAAGCCGGGAACCTTTTCCTGGTAAAAGGAAAAATCTTCAGCTCCCGTTTGAGGTAGTGTTATACTCACATTATCTTTGCCTGCGGATTGCTCAATGGAAGCCAACATTTTTGCTGTTAGTGCAGGATCATTAAACGTTACCGGAAAACTGGATTCGTATGGAATGATTACCTCTACAGAAGCACCGGCGCTTTCTGCAGTTTTGGTAACAACCTCTCGTACTCTTTGAATAAGCATTTTTCTGTCTTCAGTTTTCAATGCACGAATAGTACCTAACATTTCCACCTGCTCGGGTATGATATTACCACGGTTACCACCATTAACAGCACCAATAGTTACAATACCCGGATTTTCGGTAATGTTCAAATTACGGCTGACGATGGCTTGCAAATTATTGATGATTTGAGCGGAAGCTACAATTGGATCAATTGCCGACCACGGATATGCACCATGTGCAGACCTGCCTTTCACAATTATTTTCATATCATCCACGCTTGCCATAACACCTCCCGGCCGATATTTAATTTTACCAACTTCTGTTTGCGAATTGATATGTAAACCAAATATTACATCTACCGCAGGATTTTGCAAAACTCCTTCCTTTATCATCATCTCTGCACCACCTTCTTCGCCGTGCGGCACTCCTTCTTCTGCCGGTTGAAAAATAAATTTCACTGTCCCCTTTAAATCTTTCCTCATCCCTGCCAGCACTTCTGCAACTCCCATTAAAATAGCTACATGTGTATCATGTCCACAAGCATGCATAACGCCGGTTTCTTTGCCATTGTATTGTACTTTTACTTTTGATGCAAAAGCTACCGGTGTTCTTTCAATTACCGGTAAAGCATCCATATCAGCACGCAATGCCACAACAGGCCCGGGTTTACCACCTTTTAAAACACCTACTACTCCTGTGTGAGCAATGCCTGTTTTCACTTCTATTCCCAGGCTCTCTAAATGTTTTGCGATAAGCGCAGCCGCCCTCACCTCGTTATTACCCAGCTCCGGATGTTCATGAATATCTCTTCTCCATGCAATTACTTTGGGTTCAATTTTATCAGCAGCAGCATTCACCTGGTTTCTTACTGCTATGTTTTGCGATATAGCGGGTACTGCAATGATTGCCAAAAGAGAAACAATTATTATATTTTTCATAGCATATTTTAAGGTTACAAGTTAAGAAAATCTGATCAGCAAAAACACGTAGCCAGTACAGTTATATTTACTTTTCGTTTAAAGATGATAGTTATTAAAGTGAAGTCAACTTCATACTATTCAGTACCACATTAAATTTCAGAAGAAATTTAAAACATAAAAAAAGCTACAAAACCTTACCAAAAGATTTTGTAGCTTAACATTTCAAGTCGGAATGCGCTCTAATTATTTACATTCTGTCATCAGCAGTTGGGCCATATAAGCCAGGCACTTTATTACTTCTGCTCCGCAAATAAACAATCAACCCTACACGGCGATGATATAAATGATTAAACAAAAAACACGTACCTCCTGTATCCAGGGCATTTCTATAATAACAAAAATAATAAAGCATCTCCTTTTTAATAGAAAGCATAAATCCCGAATAATTACATGGGTAAATTGCTTATATTTAATGCCTGAATTTAATGTAATTAACTGCCGATGTACATTTTTACCTGCCATCAACCTATTGTAAAAAGGTTCTTTTTTTATTGTACTTTTTTTTTATTTACAGGGTTTCCTTTTTATTCATTAGCACAACTTTGGAATGGAAACCTGGGAGCTCCTGTTTTAAATATGACTTTTGGAACCGGACACTCTCAACCACTACCAACAAATGTAAGTTCTTATACTTATACTGGTGGTTGCCCATCTCCAGGAAAATATTCTATTGAGCATTTTTTATTTGGTTGTGAGACAGGCACCTGGATTATGCTTACAGGCGATCACACAAAAGATCATGATGGAAATTACATGCTGGTAAACGGTGCTACAGAACCAGCAACCGTTTATATGGATACTATTACAGGCCTGTGCGGTAATACAACCTACCAGTTTTCGGCATGGGTTTCAAATTGTATGCAAAATACAGCCTGTGGCGGTAAGCCAGTTTTAACCAACCTCACCCTTTCTATTGAAACAATTGCCGGTGCCGTATTGGCAAGCTACAACACAGGCGACATTGCAACTACCGATTCTAAAGTATGGAAAGAATATGGTGTTTATTGTGCCACTCCGGTAACACCTATCCCTTTGGTAGTGCGTATAAAAAACATTTCAGGAGGTGCATGTGGCAGTGCCTTTATAATGGACGATATTACGTTAAAACCTGCAGGTCCGTCAATTACCGTTAATGTTAATGGAGCTGCCAATGCCCCCATTGATTTATGCATGGGTTACACCAATACTTATACCCTGCAAGGGACTTACTCAACTGCTTATGCTGACCCTGTTTTGCAATGGCAGCGCAGTGTTGATACGGGGAGAACATGGCAGAATATACCCGGTGCAACTACTACAACTTACATTTCTCCACACCGTGATGATAGCGTCATTTTGTACCACCTCGGTGTTGCCGAAAGATCCAATAGCGGCAATTCAAAATGCAGTATTTATTCAGAAGATGTGTATACCAATGTACATAAACTGCCAGACCATTCCCCCCTAAAAAAAGTATTGGGTTGTCTTGATAAAAAGCTAACTATAACTTCTCCGCCCGAATTTTCAGCATTTCTTTGGACGAGACCTAACGGCCTTCAAAGCAGTGACCCATATTTGGTAATACCAAACTTACAGAATGCAGATGCAGGTTTGTACACCTTAAAACTTACTGCTAACTTTGGCTGTTATGCAGTGGATAGTTTTTTAGTTAATATTTTTCCTGGCACAACTATTTCAACAAATACCTTGTATAATGTTTGCGAAGGGGTCCCTGTAAATCTTTCAGCAACCGGTGATGGTACCTATGAATGGTCACCAGCAAAAGGTCTTTCTAATACGCTTATTGCTAACCCGGTGGCAAATTCAACCGACTCCATTCAATACAAAGTAGTGTTGACCAATTCGTATGGCTGCAAAGATTCTGCTCTTGTTAATATCAATGTATTTAAAAAGCCTGTGGTAAGGGCAGGTACGGATAAAACCATTTTATCCGGCGATTCTGTTTTGTTAGATGGGTTTGTAAGCGGCACAGCTGTAGATTATTTATGGGTAGTATCGCCTTCAATAAATAATACTTCTTTGCTACAACCGCTGGTATATCCTGTTGTTGAAACCAGTTACACCTTAAATGCAATTTCAACCGTAGGTTGTGGAGCTACAAGCGCTACTACTACTGTACATGTGTTTAAAGATATTTTTATGCCTGCAGCCTTTACACCCAATGGTGACGGCCTTAATGATATTTATCACATGTTTACATTGGATAGTTATAAGCTAATTTCATTTACTATTTTTAACAGGTATGGTTCAAAAATTTTTAGCACTACCAGTTCAAAAGCAGGATGGGATGGAACTTTAAAGGGGCAACCTCAGGAAACCGGACAATATGTATACTATCTTCAGTTGAAACATCCTTCTGGAAAAAAGATTAGCAGAAAGGGAACTATTTTATTACTCAGGTAGTTTATATCCATACTCACTATTTTATCAACATAATTGTCAGCATAAGCAAAAACGAAACAATGTCAATAGTGTTGAAAATATAGCTTTTAACAGATTAAATGTTTGGTGTTTAAATTGATTATATTTAATACATTAACAAAATGCAATTAACTGCAAATGTCTCTTTTTAGTTACCTGAAATATTTCAACACTAAGCAACTTCAGTACTATTGCTGTTATTTAATTGTATTTTCTCCGCTTACAATATCAGCACAATTATGGAGTGGCAACCTGGGATCACCGGTTTATAACTATTCTTTTAACCCCGGTACCACACAGGCCTTGCCAATTTCAAAAGCAAATACCAGTTATACTTATTCACAGGGATGTCCATATCCGGGCAATTATTCAATAGAGGGGCTCTTAGATGGCTGTGACAGTGGCAGGTGGGTTAGTATAATTGGCGACCATACACATGATTACGGAGGTAATTATATGCTGGTAAATGCAGCCACTAAAGCCGGTACTGTGCTGGTAGATACCATTGCAGCTTTGTGTGGAAATACTACTTATCAGTTTTCTGCCTGGTTTGCAAATGTTATGAAAAATACGGCCTGCGGTGGCCATCCGGCGTTACCCAATTTTACACTTTCGATAGAAACAACTTCAGGCAATGTCCTCGCCAGTTTTACCTCCGGCGTTTTGCCGATTACCGGTATTAGAAACTGGATTGAATATGGAGTTTGTTATACCACTCCGGCAATACCTCCAACACTGGTAATGCGTATTAAAAGCCTTACCGAAGCTGGTTGCGGAAGCGTTTTTGTTATGGATGACGTAACACTAAAACCAGCAGGCCCAAAAATTACAATAACCCTCGACGGGCAGAATGTTACCAATATCGATCTTTGCAGAGGTTATACGAATCCACTTATTTTAGAGTCAGCCTTCACAACCGAATTTAGTGATCTTGTATTGCAATGGCAGTATAGCATAGACACCTCAAAAACATGGCACGACATACCCGGTGCAACAACGGCCATCTATGCTATTCCGCACAGGGATGATAGCCTGATAGTTTACAGAATACGGATAGCTGAACGTAGTGAAGCGGGCAATCTGAAATGTAGCATTTATTCAAATCCTGTAAGTACCAATGTTCATCACCTGCCCGAACAGCAGCAATTAAAAGAGGTAATTGGCTGTCTTAATAAAGACCTGGTGTTGCCTGCTCCACCGAGCTTTCATGCTTATCAATGGACTGGCCCTTTGGGATTTATAAGCAGTACCCCTGCACCGGTTTTAAAAAATGTACAATCCAATAATGCAGGCTTATACACTGTATTATCAACTGGAGATTTTGGTTGTAGTGTATTGGATAGTTTACAGGTGAGTGTTTTCCCTGGCACAACAATTTATACCGACACACTATATAAAATTTGCGAAGGTACTCCCCTGCATCTTTCAGCAACAGGTAATGGTACGTTTGAATGGACGCCTGCTAAAGGATTATCCAATCCAGTCATTGCTAACCCAGTTGCAACGCTTGCTGATTCTATTCAGTATAAAGTAGTGCTGACCAATTCCTATGGTTGTAAAGATTCTGCCAACGTTACCATTAATGTATTTAAAAAGCTAGTAGTAAGTGCCGGCACAGATCAATCCATTTTATTGGGAGATACCGTGTTACTCAATGGTGATGTGCAGGGAACCTCCGTTACCTATTCCTGGGTATCACCTGGTTTAATAAGTAATTCAGGCGATCTGCAACTCGTTGTTTCACCATCTGTAGATACCCATTATACGCTAAATGCAGTTTCAAAAGTTGGTTGCGGCAATTACAGTTCAACAGTAACAGTGCATGTGTTTAAAAATATTTACATGCCAAAAGCTTTCACTCCCAATGCTGATGGCCTCAATGATGTGTACCATATTTTTATGCTGGATGGTTATAAACTACTTTCATTTACCATCTTTAACCGTTTAGGCCAAAGGGTTTTTAGCACCAACAATGCAAACACAGGCTGGGATGGTTCTATAGGAGACCACCCCCAGGATCCAGGACAATATGTTTATTATCTCGAAATGAAACATCGGTCAGGTAAAAAGATTACCAGGAAGGGAACTATTTTACTACTCAGGTAGTTTTTTTCTCCTTACTCACTTTTTTATCAACATAAAATAACCTGGTACCAATACAGTTGTCAGCATAAGTAAAAATGAAACAATGCCAATGATGTTAGAAACACGGTTGTTGATAAAAGTGCCCATTATCTTTTTATTATTACAAATATGCAGGATAATGCCAATTAAAAAAGGAGCCGAAATACCATATAAAACGATAGTTATATGCTGTGCTTGATACCTAAAAAAAACGAATGATATTTGTACATGTAATTAAATAAAAAATAAAAAGTTGTTATGGAAACCAATTTAATTAAATATGAGCTTTGATTGACAAGGGTGCCTTACCGAACCTTCCTGCACAACAAGTTTACCTTTACTAAGAAACACTAAAACGATCTGTATGAATTTTAAAATCAATCACCTTCAACATGTAGGAATACCGGTAACTAACTTAACTGTATCTGAAGAATTTTATACCAATCTGGGATTTAAAAATGTGATGGCAGCCGACTTTGATTTTAACGGCGGCAAAGGAAAAGTTGCCATGATGAAACAAGGCAGCATGATTATTGAAATTTATCAAATGCCTGAAAGCGAACTGATCGAGATAAGAAAAAGAAAAAACGGACACATTGACCATATTGCATTTGACGTAACAGATATTGATGAAGCCTTTAGTGAAATGAAAAGTGCCGGTTTTTCCTTAATTGAAAAGGCACCTGTTTTTCTTTCCTTTTGGAAAAATGGATGTAAGTATTTTAATATTATCGGCCCTGATGGAGAGCGCCTGGAGTTTAACCAAATTTTGTAATGCCGCATTGTACGTTCTGTAAATAAAATGAAATTTTTTATGGCAAACAGTTGCTTAAAAACAGTCCGTCGTAAAATAGGTGTTATATTTATATAAGGTTATTTTGATAAATAACTATAAACACTTTTACCATGACCTGCCAAAAATTGTTTGCCGTCTTATCAATGCTTTTGCTATTATTGAATTTACCGGCATCTGCACAAAAAGCAAATTCCTTTGTAAGTAGTATTCCTGAAAAAGAAGGAGTGTCTTCAGAAGCAATCAGCAATTTTTTGGACGCTGCCAATAAAAGTAAAACGGAGTTTCATAGCATCATGATGCTAAGGCATGGTAAAGTAATTGCACAGGGCTGGTGGAACCCTTATGATGCCACGCTAAAGCACACGATGTATTCATGCAGCAAAAGCTTTACCGCCACAGCCATTGGCTTGGCGATCTCTGAAAAACGCCTTTCATTAGATGATAAAGTAATTTCCTTTTTTTCTGATTATTTGCCAGATACTGTCAGCACTAATTTATCTGCACTAACAGTTAAAGATGTACTCAGCATGGCAGACGGACAAGACCCTGACCCTAGTTTTACGATTGCTTCAAGAGATAGCAATTGGGTAAAATCATTTTTAGCATTACCCATTTTATATAAACCAGGCACTAAGTTTTTATACAATTCTTTAGGCACTTATATGCTGTCGGCCATGGTGCAAAAAGTAACCGGACAAAAAGTGGTTGACTATTTACAACCAAGATTATTTGAACCGTTGGGTATATCCGGAATGGATTGGGAAGTAGATCCCAAAGGAATTAACACAGGTGGCTGGGGATTAAGAATAAAGACGGAAGACATGGCTAAATTTGGTCAGCTATTTTTACAAAAAGGAAAATGGAATGGCAAACAGGTATTGCCTGCTGAATGGGTTGCGGAGGCTTCTACAGCAAAGATTATTCAGCATCCTGATTATTCGCAGTCAAAAAGAGATTCAAGCGATTGGGAGCAAGGATATTGCTACCAGATGTGGCGTTGCCGGCACAATGCATTCAGGGCAGACGGCGCTTTTGGACAGTTCATCATTGTGTTACCGGAAGAAGATGCTGTGATAGCGATTACTGCAGAAACACCAGATATGCAGGAGGAATTAAATTTAATTTGGCAGTATTTATTACCCGGATTTCATAAAGAAGAATTAGTCGAAAACAAATCAGCGACAACAGCACTCAACAAAAAATTAGCCGCACTTGCTTTACCGCTACCTGCTAAAAACAATTCAGCTGAAGCGATAAAGAATTTCAATAAGTCCTTCCTGCTTGAGCCTAATAACAGTCACATACAAAGTTTGTCTTTTAACTTTCATGATGCAGTTTGTGATGTTAGTATTGGTGGTGAAAATACTATTTATCAAATGACATTTGGAGATGGCAACTGGCAAAAGGGCGAAACTCCCAAACACGGGCCATCCCTGGTGGCAGGAGCAAAAGCCAGCTTTGTTGGCTTGCCTCCATTTAAAATTGCTGCTGCTTACTGCTTTAAAGATGTGCCTACTATTGAACTAACCCTACGCTATATTGAAAGTCCTCACACTGAAAAAATGCGTTGTCAGATAGACGGAAATACCATCAGTGTTGATATTACAAACAGCTTTGATTATGGCACTAAAAAAACGGTGTTGAAGGGAATGTCGAAAGAATAATTGACTACTTTATTTTTTTCAGTTCATAATCTGTTTCTTCGTGAGAGATCATTTTTACGACCTTTCCATTGCCGTCTTTTACAAAATCCATTTCAACACCTGCAATTTTTAAAAAGAATTTTGATTGCGTTACCGGGGTAAAAGGAGATTTTGGCAATCCGTTGTTCGGGCCTTCCGCATACAACACTCCATTATTCAGGCTGATGGTGATAAGATGCGATTCATCAAATGCATATACACCGATATAAGTTTTCAGAATTGATTCTGCTACTTTTATTTCGGGGTAGTCTTTCCATTTTTTCCAGGTAGTATTTTTAATAACTGAATAGCGGTCGTAGCAATCATCAGCCAATAGTTTGAGTAATAAATTGTCGCCCGTTATTGTAAAACGATATTTCCCCGGCTCTTTGTAACAGTCGCTTTGTCCGTCAATCTTTACCAATGTAAGGGAAGTATCATCACTGGTATAAGTCATCCTTTCAATTATGTTACTGTCTGCAACTGTGTACATCAAAATAGTGTCTCTTCTAAAATCCATAAGGGTGTTAACCTGCCCGTCTATCTGCAGTGTAGTTTTCCATCTTGTATTTTCAAGCTGCGCAAATGCCGCATTCAAAAGAAAGGTTGCAACAAAGAGGAGGGAGTTTTTTTTCATTTTGACAGTTTAAAGTAATTGGTAAATATTTATTTCACTTCTTGTGAATTGTCTTATTCATTTCCTCTCTGACAATTTGTGAGAAGCCATTTGTATTTTTCAGGTGTGCCTCTAAAAAAGCAACCGTTATTTTTGAAATTGTATTGAAGCGGTTATTGTCTTTGCAGTTGCCAGATATCCTTACCAGCAAAGACATACAACCAAAGTCTTCATGTTGCGCCGAATCAATTTTAAATACCTGGTTATTGGCAGAAAGCTTTTCTAAAAAATTATAAATAGTATCTTTTTTGTGATTACTATCTGAGGGTGAACTTTCCAAACGCAGGTATGGCATGGCCAGGTGCATATTTTTAAAATCGCTGGAATTTTTTATTCCATCAAAATCATTATCCTCTTCTTTTGCTTCACCATAATGATGAAACTCACTGCCATCTAAAGAAACCAAACAGGCAACATTGGGAATTTTACTTGCTGCAACAGCTGCTGCTAACCCTCCCCAACTATAGCCAACAACACCAATTTTTGTAAAGTCGATATTGGATTCCTGCTTCAGTATATCCAGCGAAACAATGGCATCATTTACCTGTTCCGCCAGGTCTTCTTTCATCATCGTCATATCTCCCGGAAAGCGACCAATAGAACTGATGGAAACTACCACAAACCCTTTTGTTGCCAGCTCTTCAAATAGAGAAAAGTTTTCGTAACTCATCCCGTTAAAGGCAGATAAATAAATTACCAAAGGAAATTTATGCTGAATAGCCGGAACGTTTTCAAAACTATGCGTTCTATAGTTTAGCAGTGTCGCAGTATCCGAACATTTAAAACCGGTACAAAATAATTCCGCTATTTGTTGCGATAAACCATTGCCTGCAGTAGAAGCAGTATAGTAGTTTGCCCTTTTATCAAACAGCCCTGATATATTTCTAAATAAAAGTGCAGAGTCAGTTGCAGATGAACTTGCCGGATACCAAATATCTACATCAATGGGCCGGTAATGCAGATAGTCTGTTGTGTCTGTATTTGGTTTATACATTCTTGATTTGTCAACTGCATGCATTGTTTTAAAACCAGCTTTATACACTGAAGCAACTTCTTTTTTTTGTGTAATACAACTTACTATCAAAAACAAACTAACAGCACACAGAAGATACTTCATGAATAAATTTTATTAGATTCCCGGAAAGAGATTTCAACTGCTGTTTGATTTTTACCAATTAAAAATACTGGGTTATCCTAATGCCTGGCGTAACCGCTTTAAAAAAATTATTAAAATAAAGGCTTGGTTCAATGTTAGTTTTAGACATTTGGATTTTACCTGCTCCAAGTCGAAAAGTATTTTTATCAAAATATTCTCCTTCTCTGTGTATAAGGTAGCCAAGTGAAAATACTGCACTAAAGGCGAAATCTTTCCGCGGATTATACTCCTTGGTACCACCCTGTGCGTATGTTAACATAAGAAAATCGTTTCTATAGGTTTTAAGTTTATTTTGGTCGTTTTTTGCAAATATAAAATGTGGTTCCCAAAATAATCCGGGTTCCCATTTAAAAGTGCGTTCTCTGTTGGTAAAAATAAACCTGGTACCCATGCTAAAGGAGGGAACAAAATAATTTTTGTAATTCTGAACATTCACTGAAAAATTTAATATCAAAAAGTCTCCGCTTCCGCCGGGTGTAAAACCTCTTGGAGCTCCTGCACTTATTGTTTTGTCTGCTTTAAGATAATGGTCGCTACCACCAAGTACCAACGGCCATTTACCATTTACATTATTTTGTATGACAGTAAATTTTTGCTTTAGTATTCCATTCATATAACCAGTCAACTCGTTCATATCATTTAGGTAAAAAGTAAAATGATAGTAGCGTGCATTGGTACGACTAATTTTTTCTCTCGGCTTGGGAGGATTCGCCAAAATGCCTATGATGTGAATGGTGTCCTGCTCAATTCTTAAAGATGCCAGTTCTCCTTTATTGAGCAGGTAGCTAGCACCTTTTGCTGATGCCTGTTGAAACCTCATTTTCTTTCTTCCCTGTGCATCGGTAATATAATCAATCCGCTTTGAGGTGAGCGGGTTAGAAAACGAATCTTTTAAGGGAGCAATATCAGTTAAAAATGTTTGTAGCAGCGAGTCGATATTAGCCAACGCATTCAGGTCATTGATGTCGCTCAGCTCAATCTGCATCTTGTTACCTTTGTCGAGGTTTATCCAAAAACGCCTGTTAATAATTATATTTTCCGGCACTTCAAATGCCTTGTCCGATTTGTTACTTTGTGCACAAAGAATTTCCGTGATGCTTATTAAAAGCATCAAAAAACAAATAGTTTTTTTCATGTTAATTTAGTTTGAAGGAGCGTTGGTAGTTTTAAAAAAATTGAACCCGGGATTATTAGTTGCAGAAGATGCGTTTGTATATACTTCCTGGTTAATCAGCTTAATCTGTACAGTCCGATAATCAGCAATAAAGGGCCTGCTATGGATTTCAGGGGGAGCATCCCCCAGTTCATTAACATGTACAACCTTTAATTTTTGAACGTTACCTAATACTGCAATTGCCTTTGCTACCGGCATTTCCTGAACAGTTGGCTGTTCAATAATTTGAAGCGGCTGGGCTATATTTTGTACATCTAATTCAGCTGATATAAGGGCCATTTTTTGTATACTATCTTTTGATGAAGGAGCTTCTATTTTTAACTGGATGTCCTTTATTGTGATTGCCCTGCTTTCCATCTCAGCAAGTCCTTTAGCCAATTCTTTTCGGCTCTCTACAGGAATTACCTCCTCAGGAAATTCCTTCTTTGGTGTAAGATGTATTTGCTCTGTCTTCACAAATTCATCCTGTTTTTTATTTTGTGGAAGTATTGAAATAATAATTGCCAACAAAATACTGGCAGCAGCAGCCCAATACCATAAAGCATTTATGCGGCTACGTTTAGGCTGCAGACGATGGTGCAGTTTTTTCCAGGCCGCATTTTTATCCGGCAATATTTCTCCGGACAAACCGTCCACATCATCCAGTTTATTTTTCCAATTTAAATTAATGGGATTTTCGTTTAACATACCCGGTTCCTTTTTGTAATAAATTTTTTTGTAACAATAGTTTCGCCTTACTCAACTGCGATTTGGAAGTACCTTCTGCAATACCCAACAACGAAGCGATTTCCTTGTGATCCATGCCTTCAATTTCATATAGGTTAAATACCGTGCGGTAACCAACCGGCAACTGAACAATTAAATCAAAAATCTCTTTGGCCGATAAATTATTTAAGGCTTCGGCTTCAAGTGGAAAATTTTCTGCCGCAGCTTCTGTAACAATCGTAAACACATTTTTTTTTCGAAGTAACATCAGGCATTCATTAATCATTATTTTCTTTAACCACACATACAATGCCGCATCTCCCTGAAAATTAAAGACCGCTAAATTTTTAAAGAACTTGTAAAACCCATCCAGCAAAACCTCTTCAGCGTCTTCTTCGCTTTTTACATAACGGCGGCAAACCAACATCATCTTATCGCTCAACAAATCGAACAGGCATTTTTGTGCGGAGGCACTACCCTGCTTTGCTTCTTTTACCAGTTGAGCTATCTCCATAAAATTTTAATCAGGCTAATGTTGGTTTATACAAATAGAAATGCAGTTTTTAAACAAAGGGTTGCCCGGGAAAATAAATAAAAATAAATTACTCCCGAAAGATATAAATATAAAAAGATACATTTTAGTCATACACATATATTAAGTAAATATCCATGCAATAACTTTGTTAAATTTAGTTATGGATTAGTAACATAAAGTACAAATTCAACTGGTAATCATTTCAGCTACGTAAATTGTGGCATTATTTTTTCAAATAAAAATTGCCACTATTTTAAAAGCCCGGTAAAATTAATTTATGAAAATCAGCACACTCTTTCTTACCCTTATTATTTTATCATCCTTTAATAAAATTTTTTCGCAGGATATTTTCATCAACAAAGACACTACTATTAATAACACCTGGAACATTCCATCCGGAGCCATTTTAAAATTTGGCAGCAAAGGACATATCAGTGGCAAGGGAACCATCAGGGGTGGAATTATTGATGCTGCATTAGGCCAATGGATATTCGATACAACCTTAACCCTAAACCCCGAAGGAACTTATGGCACTGCTTTTAGTGCAAAATGGTTTGGAGCAGGCAGGGTAAAAGATAACAGCGTTGCTTTACAAAAAGGCATCAATACAATCCTTGGCAATACCGAAACACTTCGTGATTTCATTATCCCAAAAGGCGTATACGATTTTAGTAAACCTTTGATTATTCAAAGTATTTACAAGGGCCAGTATGTTGGCGCTACCATTCACCTTTATGGCGAATCGTCTTTTTGGGATTGTTGCAACGGAACAACTTTAAGATACACTGCAACAAATGGTTTTGCTATTGGTCTGCAGGTAGCAAAGGGAACAGAAATCAACAACGTTGCTATTACGGGGCAATTTAAAGCTCCTGCCGGTAATGATTCTACCTACTACAATATCCCTTTTGACAAATACAATGATGCCAATGGTAAATGCGGTTTGATGTATGCCGGTATTGTTATTGACTATGACGGTTCAAAAAATATAAGTGGTTCAACAGGTGTAAAAATCCATGATGTTTATGTAGGTAATTTTAGTATTGATTTTTTAGTTAGTCCTAACGGCAAAACTTTTAATGCAGATATTTTAATATTTGAAAATATTCACTGCGGCGATGCCAGGGTAGGTTTTGCCGGAGGCCAGGCACAGGAAAAAGGCAATGTCATCAGGGGCATTTATTCGTGGGGAAATATGCATACGCTTATTTGCATTGGCAGGTATGGAAAATCGCAGGCAGGCCATTATATCATTGATGGCGGCAATGTAGCAGGCAGGTGTATCAGGCTTTTTGAAATAAGCCAGGCAGGGTGGTTTGCATCTTCTATTGCCAATATTTTTTCTGAAAGCCTCGGAACCATTGGTACCATAACCACCCAGCTTCCAACCTCCATCAGCAATTGTACTTTTGATTTAATGTTTCCTGAACAAATAGGTAAACAAAACCTGTTTTACTCCGACAATGCAAAAACAAAATTCAGCAATTGTATGTTTCGATATTATGGCTCAAACCAGCCAATGAAATTTACCGGCTATGCAACTTATGACAATTGCTTTTTTAGTGGGCCCGTTATAAACTAGGTTAGTTCATTAAGTAGGCGATAATATTGAACAATATTTTCCATTACATTAAAGTCATTTTTCTTTTTTCATAAATTCAATGATCTCTTTGTATCGTGGATTAGCTGTATTAAAAAACTGAGTGATCATTGGCTTATGTTTTTTGCCTTTTAAAATATGATAAGGAGTATCATAGTCAAGGCTTTTTAATTCTTTCACCAGTTCATCATTACCAGCTCTTATTGACGGATAGGTTTTTTCGCCCACATAAATCAGCATGGGTGGCATGCCTTTATGAAGGTGATATATAGGTGAAGCTGCTTTCCATTTTTCTGGATTATTTGTAAAAGTTTGAATAAAGGTATTGTCTGCAGGTAGTTTTTCCTGTTTAAGATAACTGTACATATCAAGGCCCGCTGCATCTATAAGCACATCGCCTTTTATGGGATTTGTAATCCCCAGCTTTTCAAAATAATCGTTGCGAATTGAAACCAGTGTTGCAAGATGCCCGCCGGCAGAATGCCCTGAGATAAAAATTTTTTCAGGATTACCCCCATAGCGTTCAATGTTTTCTTTTACCCACTTAATTCCCTTAGCAACATCCGTAGCCATTTCTTCATAATTGGCGCCGGGGCTTTTTGGATAATCGATTATAACAGTCACAATATTTTTTCGTGCCCAACGGCTGCCAAAGAAATTATACAAGGAACGTTTACCTGAGTTCCAGCTTCCGCCGTAAACAAAAACCAATACATTTTTTAAAGTGTCTTTTCTATGAGGTGCAAATACATTTAACTTTTCTTGCGATTTATTTATTGAACTGTCTGCAGGCAGATAAATAATGTTTTTAGAACGGGTAATGCATTTAAATGCACAACTATTAATAGTTATCAGTATAACTATACTGATAAGGGCAGAATAAATTTTAGCAATCAATTTGAAAATGTTAGCATTTTTTATAACCGTTTATAAGAAATTATTTTCTCTCCCACTAAATAAAAATACGAACTAAGTGCTCAGGTAGATTTTTTGTTCAAAGAAATCAAATAATAATTTTTATACACCGGGCTTAAAAATGATTATTGGAATGTATTTCAAATTGCCGCAGACTTCAGGGTTGCCAACCTTTCGAAAACTACTGCTGAATAGGAATAATCCTACAAAAGGTTGGCAACCCTTGCGACAATACCCAGGGCTTTAAAATGATTATTGTCAATCAGAATATTTAATTTATTTTCAGATTGTCTTAAATTCTTTTATAGATTATTTATCCAACACAATCCAATAAAAAATGGAACCTGTATTAACTTCTCAAAACACCGATGCAATAACCTCAACCCCACGTAGCGCTTTAATTCCCAACAGGATTACTTCTGTTGATGTTTACCGCGGTTTTGTAATGTTACTGATGATAGGTGAAGTACTTTCATTTGAAAAGGTATCACAGGCTTTACCTAATAGTACTTTTTGGCAAATAGTATCTTTTAATCAAAGCCATGTGCCATGGGTATGGCTTTCTTTACATGATATGATTCAACCGTCTTTTACATTTTTGGTAGGTGTGGTATTGCCTTTTTCAATTGCAGGAAGAAAAAGCAAGGGAGCAACCACCGGTGGTATTTTAAAGCACACGGTTAAAAGATCGCTCATACTTGTGTGTCTTGGAATTTTCCTTCGGTCAATGTGGTCAGATCAAACCTATTTTACTTTTGAAGACACCCTTACACAGATTGGTTTAGGATATACTGTGCTGGTGTTGTTGGGATTTTATTCGCAGCGGGTACAAATTATTTCACTGATTGTACTTTTAGTTGGCTATTGGCTGGCCTTTGCATTATACCCTTTGCCAGGTGTGGATTTTGATTATACAACTGCAGGTGTTACGGCCAATTGGGAACACAACCTGCAGGGCTTTGCTGCTCACTGGAACAAAAACACCAACTTTGCCTGGGCCTTCGACAAATGGTTTTTAAATCTCTTTCCCCGCAAAACGCCTTTTACCAATAATGAAGGCGGTTATTCAACACTCAGTTTTATTCCCACACTTGGCACTATGATTTTGGGCTTGCTGGCCGGTAACACTTTGCATGGTTCTAAAGTACCAAAAGACAAAGTGAAATTTTTTGCGTTAACAGGGCTCAGCTTAATTGCATTGGGAATTCTATTGCATGTAACAGGAATAAATCCAATTGTAAAACGTATCTGGACACCGGCCTGGACCATTTTTAGCGGTGGTATTTGCTTTATGTTTCTAGCCTTCTTTTATGGCATAGTGGATGTAGCTGAAAAAAAGAACTGGTCATTCTTTTTAATGGTGATTGGAGCCAATTCAATTGCAGCCTATGTTATTGCTGACGGTGGACTTAGGTCATTTATTCATAAGTCGCTATACATTCATCTTGGTCAACACTTCGATGAAATATTTGGTGCAGCCTACGCACCACTTATCAGTGGCGGTATTACCTTATTTTTTATTTGGTTAATTTTATACTGGATGTATAAGAAAAAAATATTTATAAAAATATGAATTGATTTTTAAGACAAGCTGCTGAATTGATGATTGAAGGATATTTGAATAAAAAAAATCTTCACATTAGTGAAGATTTTTTTTATTCGTCGGGACGACAAGATTCGAACTTGCGACCCCCAGACCCCCAGCCTGGTGCGCTACCGGCCTGCGCTACGTCCCGAAAAAATCCATTTATAACTCCCGTTAAATAAATGGATTGCAAATGTAGCAGAAATTTTCAATTTTAAAAACATAACATATTGTACCTTAGCGCAACTTTACATACATGAAGGTTTTAATTAAGCAAGCTACCATCGTCTATTCCTCCTCGCCGTTTAACGGGCA
>JANXSR010000222.1 GCA_025352625.1 Ferruginibacter sp. | reverse complement strand
TCTATACTTTCAATACGGCGGGAGTAAAGTTGTTCGGAACTTATAAAACTTCTTTCGAAATTGGTGGGATTCTTATAGAAATGAGCAAACTCTTCATTGAGCATTCTGTGACCGAAGGAAGCGGTAAAGTGCTGATAAAATTCTTCGTACTGTTTGCACAATTCCGTAAAAGCCTTTCGTGGCAAAGTATACACCACAGTACCTTTTTTTACAATAACAGTAGTAAGCGATTTTCGACCATTCAGCAACTCTGAAATACCGCCAAAACAATCACCGGTTTTAAATATTTCTACCAGCCGTTTGTTCAGGTTGGTATCGTAAAAAAAAGTTTCATATTCGCCCGCTGCTATAATATCAACTCCTTTTAATCTCGTTATTTCCTGTCGGTAGATGATGCCGTCTTTCTGGTATTTTATTTCAACCAATAATCTAGCAATACGATCCAGTTCCTCAACCGGCAACAGGTTGAATGGCACTACAGTTTTTAAGAAATCAATGCGCTTATCCATAATAACAGGCTATTAAAAATACACTTAATAAAATCAGCAGAAAGACAATTATCCAGCCAATAAAAAAAGGGATTTTTTGTTTTTGGTGAAAAACAATCGGCGGTTGTGTAAATGATTTTACTTCATTGCGCCTTACCAATTCGAAATAACAATCTGCAGTTGCAGTTGCATCTGTCATGGCGTTGTGCTGTGCCAATAAAGGTTGTTTAAAAAGTAATTCATACAAATCGCCCAGCCGTAAAAACTTACTTTGCGGATTTTGCTGTAAGTGCTGCGAAGCTTTCATTATGCAAAAAGTAGATAATTTTTCCAATGGATTATCAATACCTCCTCTATAAAATTCTGCTCCCAGGATGTGATAATCCAATTCGGTAAAGTGTCCAATCACTTTAGGATTATACTGCTCCATATCATCTGAAAGCAGCAGCAGCAGCTCACTTCTGGCAATACCATTTTGTTGTAAAAATTCTTTTGTAAGTCCGTGTATGCGTAAAGCCGAAGGAGAAATTTCAAAATCATTGTCATTAATGTAATGATTTTGCTCTTTAACTTTTTGCCCTTCTTTATCATAAATAATCCAAGAAACCTGCACTGCATAAGGCCAGTTACCAGGTGCATTATAAGGCAGGTACCATTTTTTGGGTAACCCTGAGGCCTCCGTGTCAATAAATAAAAGGTAATCGTTCAATGGCAAACTTTGAAATTGACGCAACTATCAAAACATTATTAATTAACTCAATAACTGTTGAATTGCACTATTAACTTTATTAAAATCGAATTTTTTTATCACAATGTCCATCATTTGTTGCACCTGATAATGGCATAAGTTACCGATGGACCCCTCGTGTGTGTGTGCTGTTGCTGGCGTGTAGGTAAAGTTCCCTGCTTCAATATCTAACCCAACTTTTTTATAAGCATCTCTAAATGGTATTCCTTCTAATACAAGCTTATTAACTTCTTCAACACTAAAAAGATATTTATACTTCTCATCTTTCAGCAGATCTTTTTTAACCTGAATGTTGCTTAGCATCAGGCCGGCCATTTGCAGGCAGTTCTGCAGATTTTCAAAAGCAGGAATAATGTGTTCTTTTAATAATTGCAAATCTCTCTGGTAACCGGATGGCAGGTTTGTTGTCATCAGCATAATCTCGTTGGGCAAGGCTTGTATACGATTGCAATGTGAACGGATCAACTCAAAAACATCCGGATTTTTTTTGTGCGGCATGATGCTGCTGCCGGTAGTAAGTTCATCAGGAAAACTGATGAACGAAAAATTCTGGTTGAGGTACAGGCAGGCATCCATGCTTAACCTTGAAAGTGTAGCAGCAATGTTTGCCAGGGCTGATGCAACAATACGCTCTGTTTTACCCCTGCCCATTTGTGCATACACCACATTGTAATTCAGATCATCAAAGCCCAATAATTTAGTGGTCATTGTGCGGTTGATCGGAAAAGAAGAACCATAGCCTGCTGCAGAACCCAGCGGATTTTTATTAACGATTTTGTAAGCTGCTTCCAGCGTTATTAAATCATCTACCAAACTTTCAGCATAAGCACCAAACCATAAACCAAAAGAAGATGGCATGGCCAGTTGCAAATGGGTATAGCCGGGTAACAGATCGTCCTTGTATTTTTCGCTCTGCAAAATCAGCAAGTCAAAAAATTCTTTTGTACTATGTACCAGCTTTTCAATTTCGCTGCGCAGAAACAATTTTAAGTCAACCAATACCTGGTCGTTCCTGCTCCTCGCACTGTGAATTTTTTTTCCAACGTCACCCAGCTTTTGTGTGAGCATCGATTCTACCTGTGAGTGAATGTCTTCTACCCCTTCATCCAACGCAAAATTGCCTTTGGCTATTTGCTGATAGATTTCTTTTAAAGCGACTTCCAGAACAGCCAATTCTTCTTTACTCAGCAACCCGACAGATTCGAGCATTCTGGTATGCGCCAATGAACCCAGTACATCAAAAGGGGCTAAATAAATATCAAGGTCACGGTCGTTACCAACAGTAAATTTTTCAACTTCTTTTAAGGATGCCTTATCTTTTTGCCAGAGTTTCATACTGTTGTTTTTGGTTGTTGGTTTACTGTTTTTGGTTTCAGCGTATTCGGTAGTTGATTGAATTATTAATATTTCTCGGATCAATCCAAAACAAGAAACCATAAACTCCTTTATACTATCTGTTCCACCATTTTTATATACGTTTCAATTCCGTTTTTAATTTCATCCAAATAAATAAATTCATCTGCTGTATGGCTTCTGGCACTGTCTCCCGGGCCCATTTTTAAAGTAGGGAATGGCATCAGGGCTTTGTCAGATGTAGTAGGTGAACCATAGTAACCTTTACCCAATTGTATACCTGCCAATACGAGCGGATGATCTAGTGCGATGGCTGTTGATTTCATCCTTGTAGTACGTGGCTTAAACTGACTTTTTAAATTTGTTTTCAATGCACCAAGGATTTCATCAAAGGTGTACAATTCATTCACCCTTACATCTATTACAAATTTACATTGCGCCGGCACAACGTTGTGTTGTTTGTTATCCGTATCAATAACTGTAACAGTTAACCGGGAATCACCCAACAGATCACTGACTTTATCAAACTTATAATTTCTTATCCAGTTAATATCATCCACTGCTTTGTACAAGGCATTCTCCCCTTCATTGCGGGCAGCATGACCGGCCCTGCCGGTTGCCAGGCAATCTATCACCATTAAGCCTCTTTCTGCTACCGCCATTTCCAGTTTAGTCGGCTCGCCCACAATACCAAAATCAATGTTTCCTAAAAAAGGCAATACCAGTTCAATACCATTTACACCACTGATCTCTTCCTCTGCACTGGCCGCAAATACAACGTTGTGTGAGGTATCTGCCTGGTTATAAAAATGTAAAAAAGTAGCCATTAAAGATACCAGGCAACCGCCGGCATCGTTGCTTCCAAGGCCAAACAATTTCCCTTCCTTTTCAACCGGTGTAAACGGATCCATGGTATAACCTTTATTGGGCAACACTGTATCGTGATGTGAGTTTAATAATATAGAAGGTTTGTTAACATCATACTGCTTGTTCTTGGCATAAATATTATTACCCACCCTTGCAAAAGGAACATCATGCTTTTTAAAAAAAGCACAAATA
>JANXSR010000212.1 GCA_025352625.1 Ferruginibacter sp. | reverse complement strand
TTATTTCTGAAAAGGTATTTGGCCAACAAAATAAATGTGATTAGGGTACAAAATATTGGAACCTCTTTTCTGCGTCGGGGTTTCACGGTATGGATTTTATAATTGTTGATGCAGGCTGTGAAAACCCCGCCGGGACAGAATAATAATATACCATTGACAATGTCAAAGAAAGAGCAACCAGTTTTCCAGCATATAATAGAAGAATCATATCAATTTCACTCTATCTACATTCTGTGTATATTTGGGTTACGACAGAGTTTTTTCACAAACTGTTTTCAGCAAAAATTTTATTGACCTTGCCTCAATTTGATACATATATTGACCTTCAAACTTATTTGGATAATGAACTTTCAAAACGAGAAAGAGAGGTTGACAATATCCTATATTATTGGTTGACAAAGAGCCGAAATTCTGAAATATTTTATCAGACCGACAAAGGTTTCTGCTCCATTGACACTTCAAAAACACAAAATCATTATAAGTTAGTTAATTTATATAATGTCTTAATAAATAGTGACCTAACGTTTAAAGAAAGAAAAAATCCACATGACATATCTTTGAAGACGATAAGTCCGAGAGTAAATAATAAGAGACTAAGAGACTTTAATGATTTCAATGAAAAACAAGAAAAAGCAAAACAGCGAATTAGTTCTATCAGAGAATATGCTGACAATATTGCTACAGACCTAAAACTGAAGTATTCCATTGATGAAATAAAAAACGATGTGACCGGAACCAGAGAAATAATTAAAAAATTATTTAAAGACATTTTCCCATTATATGGTATCGATCTAGACGATAAAGTGATAAATAGAATTTTTGGGAGAATTGAATTCAAAAAACAAAAGGTGGACACAATATCACTTTTTACAAATAATACTTCATTTGCAGGTTCGCTGAGTAGACAATTTTCTACTACTCAAAACGAACAAGCAAATGGACTTTTTAGTGCATTCTTTATGCGTTCCGCAGGTTTGTTAGAAAGCTATGGGAATGACAGGAATTTAGAGCAAATTGAAGAAATAAAATCCAGTTCGACACACAATCCATTTTTTAAAGAAAAACAGGCGTTAAGGATATTGGCTAAGATTTATACTACTTGTTACAGTGAGAAAAAATTCAGCTAACAAATAAGAGTTCGACTAGCAACTCTAATCACGTAAAAACAAACATTTGCTATAATTTTTGCAGACCTTAATTTAAACAACATTAAAAAATGAAAAAAACTTTATTTTACTTACCACTATTGACATTAGCATTTTCATCTTGTACAAAAAATGAAACTTCGTACCAGCGGGGTTTTCACAGCATGATCTCAAAGCGAAAATAAACTTCCGTGAAACCCCGACGCTGAATACGCTTCACAGCTAAAGGTATAAAACATACCAACACCAATAATTTTCAAATAAAGAAATTGCCTTCTCCATCGGTAGTTTACTAATTGGATTTTATAATAAGAAGCACTTTTATGCTTATTTCTGAAAAGGTATTTGGCTAACAAAATAAATGTGATGAGGGTGCAAAATATTGGAAGCTCTTTTCTGCGTCGGGGTTTCACGGTATGGATTTTATAATTTTTTCTGCGTCGGGGTTTCATGGTATGGATTTTATAATTGTTGATGCAGGCTGTGAAAACCTCGTCGGAACAGATATTTGCTTTTTTACACAATTCGTGTTGGCTGCTGTTAATTCACTATAACATGAGTCCCTTTGTAATAATCGACAACCTCACCAGTCAATGCGTCTATCCTAATGTCTTCACTTGCATCATTCCCTAAATCATTTATTACAGTCCAGATATATTTATTTGCCGAAGCTAAATAACCAAAGTGTGCGGAAATTGGTTTGCTTATTTTTTCCTTAAAAGAAACCTTTGCAATGTCAATTGCTTTCTGTTTAAAAATAATAATGCATGAGGTATTTTCTAAAATACATTTTGGAATGAAATCTGTCTTTGGAGTCAATTGTAAATTTAATGAACTGTCAAACTTTACATAGGTTAGCGTTGGAGTGAAAGAATTGTCAACGTTCAAAGAAAATACATAAATAATTTGAGCATCAATTAATTTACCTCTAGTTGTATCTCCTCTTTTTAGCTTTCCAAAAAGCATTGTTTTCCTTCTCTTTTTATATGAATAGCGAATTTCTGAGTCTTGAGTATAATTATTCTTAAAAACTTGTAAGCCAACTTTTGCAACCATTATACTGTCAGCTCGTTGAATGATATAATCATAGGAATACGACTGAGAAAACGAAAATTTCGTAACCCCAAATAAAACAAATATTATCAATAGTCTTTGCATTATTGTCTAAGTTTCAAAATTTGCGGAGTGTCAGTTTTAATTCTGACTAACGTTTTTTAGGGTTGAAATAGGAAAAAGGGCTATAATTTATATGAAGACATAAAGCTTCGCTAAACATTGAGGTTGTCAAAGTCATGAAAAGATGTTCCGATAAAATAAAAATGCTCCAAGGAAATATTGAATAAGTTTAAAAATTATTCTGAACGGGGTCAATAAAATTGCCACCACTGAATTTATCAATTGCCCAATTTAATGGACAGAATATTTCAACCAGAATTGCGCTCG
>JANXSR010000208.1 GCA_025352625.1 Ferruginibacter sp. | reverse complement strand
CGGACCGCTTAGATCAATGCGTCCCCTTTATGTAGATTTTATGCCACCCTGCAATAGTGCCTGCCCCGCCGGAGAAAATATCCAGGGCTGGTTGTCGCATGCTCAGTCAGGTAATTATTTTGAAGCGTTTCAAACATTGGTGGAAGACAATCCTTTTCCGGCATTGATGGGAAGGGTTTGTGTTAAGCCCTGCGAAACCGGTTGTAACCGAAATCATATTGACACCACCATTAATATACATGCTGTAGAAAGATTTATTGGCGACGAAGCCATCAAACAACAATGGCCCATTCGTTACAATGCAGCACCAACAGGTAAAAGAGTGCTGGTAGTTGGGGCAGGACCAGGAGGTTTATCAGCAGCTTATCATCTTACCCGAATGGGGCATACTGTAGAAATTTTTGATGCAGGCGATCAGCCGGGAGGGTTGTTATGGACAGGTGTTCCGGATTATCGTTTGCCCAGCACCATTTTAAAAGCAGAGATTGACCGAATTTTAAAAATGGGGGCTACGCTAAAGATGAATTATAAAGTGCAGGATGTACTTGCAGAAAAAGAAAATGGAAATTTTGATGCGGTCTTTCTTGCAATCGGAGCTCAGTTAATTCACAAGGAAGCATTTGAACAGGATGGTTCAGTTTATATAAATGATGCGTTTTCCTTTTTCAAAGAATATAAATCTAGTGCCGCTTCCTATATTCAAAAAAAGGTAGTTGTATATGGTGGAGGTAAGCTGGCATTGTATCTTGCCCGTATCATAAAACGTTTTGAGGCAGAAGTAACCGTTTATTTTGGGGGCGATAAAAAATTAATGCCTGCTTATGATTACGAAACCGATGATGCACTGGCAGAGGGGGTGGATGTACAACTTTTAAAAAGTATAAGCAGTATAAAAGATAAAAGAATTACGCTTGAAAAAATGAGGGTTGAAAAGGGGAAAGCAATTGGCACCGGCGAATTTGAAACCATTGATGCAGATGTGTTGATTGTTGCCAACCGGCAGGAAGTTGAAGCTGGTTTTTTACAATCGGTTCCAGGTATTATTTTTAATGAAGATGGTACTGTAAATATTGATGTGCAAAGAATGACTGGCAGCGAAGGAATATTTGCCGGCGGCGATATGCTGCCAGGTGAAAACAGAAGCTCTACCATTGCTATTGGACATGGTAAAAAAGCCGCAAAATACATTAATGCGTACCTAACAAAACAAGCATTTGCAAAAGGCGAAAAGCATCCCACAGCAGGGTATCGAAAACTGCATATGTGGTACGAAACTGAAGCGCCGCAAAAAGAACAGGATAAGCTGGCACCTATAGAAGCCATTAGAAGTTTTGATGAAATTATTAGTGGCCTTGATGAAAAAGAAGCAAGGTTTGAAGCACAACGCTGCCTGAGTTGTGGCAACTGTTTTGAATGTGATGGTTGTTTTGGAGCCTGCCCGGAAGATGCTATTATTAAATTGGGAAAGGGCAACCGCTATAAATTTAATTATGATGCCTGCACCGGCTGTGCTGTTTGCTTTGAGCAATGTCCCTGCCATGCCATAGAAATGATTTCTGAACCAGTTAATGTTACTACTGATGTCAAATAAAAATACAATCGCAACGATAGATGGAAATGAAGCGGCCGCTTATGTGGCCTATCGTGTAAATGAAGTATGTGCCATCTACCCAATTACACCATCCTCTACCATGGCCGAACTGGCCGATGAGTGGGCTGCTAAAGGAATAAAAAATATCTGGGGCTCAGTACCGGATATTATGGAAATGCAAAGTGAAGCTGGTGCTGCCGGTACCGTGCATGGGGCTTTACAAACAGGTTCGCTTACAACAACTTTTACCGCATCTCAGGGTTTAATGCTGATGCTGCCAAACATGTATAAAATTGCGGGCGAATTAACTGCCTGCGTAATTCATGTGGCTGCCCGATCGCTGGCTGCACAGGGCTTATCCATTTTTGGTGATCACCAGGATGTGATGGCCGCAAGAACTACCGGCTTTGCCATGTTGAGTTCTGTAAGTGTGCAGGAAGCACATGACTTTGCGTTGATTGCACAAGCGGCTACTT
>JANXSR010000199.1 GCA_025352625.1 Ferruginibacter sp. | reverse complement strand
TCCAGTCAAAATTTGTAAATACGCTGAGAGAGGCGGCAAACTTACTGGAACTGAATGATCCTGAAATTATTTTTTTAGACAATCATTTACCAGATGGCATGGGTTTAAATTTTATTGGCTATATAAAACGTTTTCATCCGTTAACAAAAATTGTGATGATTACTGCCTACGATACCATAATGGATAAGCAAAAAGCCTTTAAAGAAGGAGTGGATTATTTTATGGGAAAACCATTTTCAAAAGAAAAGGTTAACACAATTATGGAAAATTTAGGGCACTAGGAATTTCATTGTTTACCAATAAACTTTATTTGTTACCTCTGCTTCTTACCAGGTATAAGATTGAGCCTATTATTAATACAACAATTATAACCCCACTCCACATGCCTGCTTTGAATATATCACCAATTGCGGCGCAACCCGGTAATAAAATACTGATTAGCAGAATAAAGAAAAGCTGGATTGAATAAATAAACTTTTTCATTGCATATAAGATGTAAGATTAAAAAATAAGTTTTCATTTGATATAGGATATTTCTAAAAATCAGACCAGCTTTTACTGGTTACTTTAATATAACTGAACCATCATTTTATTAAAAAAATTGTGATAAAACTTACGCAGTCGTAGAAAAATGTACACATCCATTTTTACGAAGGCAATTTATTAATTATCAAAACGCCAACTACCTAAAATAAAATGCTCTGCCATGCAGCTTTATACAATTTTAACAGAAAAATTTATTTTTTGGCAGCATTTTGGAAGTAGTTATTTTAATAATGGTTACCATTTTATTCATTTTAAAAAGAAAACTTATGTCAAAAGGAAAATTAATAGCAGGTGTATTAGCCGGGGCCGCCGCCGGCGCAGTATTAGGAATTTTATTAGCTCCTGATAAAGGATCGGAAACAAGAAAAAAAATAGCCAAAAAGGGTAATGATTTGTCGGGATCTGTAAAAGACGGGTTTGGTAAAATAAGCGATACCATTTCTGATAAATACTACAGTATGAAGGGCGACGCCAAAGACCTTATTGAAAAAGGAAAAGAGAAAGGCGCTGAACTAAAAGAAAGTTATAAAGCAGAAAAGACATTTTAATTTGGATAATGATAATGGCCTGGTAAAACAGTTGAAATAATATTGCATTCTTTTATAAATATTTTGCGGTGTATCGATTTGGTTTTACTGGGTCATTATTTATTACATACCTTTTGCTTTAATCCCGCCTCAATTTAAGTTTTCAACAAACTTTATCATTCAATAAAAACGTACAATTATGACCAATTATAACTATGCAAATGAAATTATAAAGGAGTACGATCAGCCTGATGCAGCGGAAAGTTATAAAAGAATTTTGATCTCAAATGATACCAAGGAAGACGATTTTATTTCGTTTGAACACATAAAAAATGATAATATTCCTGGTAAGGTAAAAGGATTTAAAGAAGGATTAAGAAATGATAATGTAAGTACTGAACAAAAAGTTTGAGTGATATCAATTGGCATTAATACCGGCAGCCTTGAAATGATAAAAGTCTGAAAGTATTGTCCTCTGAAGAACGTTCATATTAAATCCGGATTATTTTATCCGGATTATTTTTTGTACTTTATTTTCTAATCACCGTTTTCTTTACCCCATCAAAAATGCTTTTCCAAAGTAAATTGAAAAACGAACTTTGAATATCTCTTTTGTAGTCTATATTTCCAATGTAAGTATTGTCGTTTACCGGGTTATTATTTTTTATCAGCGTATTTGCCAGCATAGTCAGGAGTTCTTTTTTCTTCAACGTATCATCGCTCATTTTAAGCACTTCTACTTTAAGATCATTGTATAAAAATACGGTCTCACCAACCCCTTTATAATTGGTGCATTTTAAATTAAAGGTAAGTTGATTGATCTTTCCATTGCTTACTGAAACCATAGCGAGTGGTTCTGTAATTGTATTCAAAGCTGTTGCTTTAATCGGCCCAAGTTTTCCTGTTACTGTAAAGGTCGTATCGCTTAAATTAAGTGGCAGTCGCCATTCTGTTGTTAAAGGGGCCACTCCTAAAAATAGCGTACTGGCTTTTAAACTCACTATACTATTCTCTTTTATTTTAGCAGGAATGTTGGTTACATTATTTAATTCAGCATTAATTTTAGTGAAATTTGGAACACCTGTTAATGCTGACTTTCTTGCTTTTTCTTTATAAAAAACAGCACCATTATTTAGTATAATTTTTTTGATGTAAAAAGGAAATGAAAGTTTTACCAATGACTGATGTGGATATTTTACAATTTCTTTAGAACTGTCAA
>JANXSR010000196.1 GCA_025352625.1 Ferruginibacter sp. | reverse complement strand
GTTCTTCCGGCACGCCTTCAAACAACACCAGGCCACCGCCATCACCGCCTTCGGGGCCAATATCAATAATATGATCGGCCACTTTTATTACATCCATATTGTGTTCAATTACCAGTACCGAATTACCTCTATCAACTAGTTTGTTAATCACTTCAAGTAAATGCTGTATATCCTGAAAGTGAAGCCCGGTTGTTGGTTCATCTAAAATATAAAATGTTTTTCCTGTGTCTTTTTTTCCCAGTTCGGTTGATAGCTTCACCCGCTGTGCTTCCCCACCACTAAGGGTTACAGCACTTTGCCCCAGGGTGATGTAGCCCAGGCCTACTTCTTTGAGTACTTTTATTTTACGGTAAATAAAAGGTACCGCCTGGAAGAAATCTACCGCTTCATCAACTGTCATGTCCAGCACATCGCTGATGGATTTACCTTTGTAGCGTATCTCAAGGGTTTCCCTGTTATAACGTTTGCCATTGCACTTTTCGCAATGCACATATACGTCTGGTAAAAAGTTCATTTCTATCACCCTCATGCCACCACCTTCGCAAACTTCACAACGCCCACTCTTTACATTAAAACTAAAACGGCCCGCTGTGTAGCCACGAATTTTTGCTTCCGGCACCAAAGCAAACAAAGTCCTTATATCGGTAAAAAATCCGCAATAAGTGGCCGGGTTACTTCTTGGTGTACGGCCAATGGGCGACTGGTCAATTTCAATTACTTTATCAATGTGTTCCAGCCCTTTGATGGATTTATATTCCAGCGGATTTGCTTTTGAATTGTAGCAATATTTATTCAACAACGGGTACAAGGTTTCGTTGATCAGTGTTGATTTTCCGCTGCCACTAACGCCGGTAACCAGTATTAATTCGCCCAGCGGAAATTTTACACTTACATTTTTTAAGTTGTTTCCTTTAGCGCCTTTTATTTCTAAAAATTTCCCGTTGCCTTTTCTTCTTTCTGCAGGTACAGCAATGCTTTTTTCACCACTCAGGTATTTCGCTGTATCGCTCTTGCTTTCCAGCACTTGCTGTGGTGTCCCCATCGCAACGATCTCACCACCATGCTTACCCGCTTTGGGGCCAATATCTACCAAATAATCTGCTGCCAGCATAATGTCTTTATCATGCTCTACTACCAATACACTATTACCAATATTTCTTAAATTTTGTAAAGCACCTATCAATCGCTGGTTATCTCTCTGGTGTAAACCAATGCTTGGTTCATCTAAAATATACGTAATCCCCTGCAACTGGGAACCAATTTGTGTAGCCAGCCTAATGCGCTGCGATTCGCCACCACTAAGGCTTTTAGAAGAACGGTTTAAAGTAAGATAAGTCAACCCTACATCCAACAAAAATTGTAAGCGATCCCTTATCTCTTTCAACACATCTTTGGCAATGGCATTTTGTTTATTGCTCAACCGCTTTTCAATACCACTGAACCAATCCGCCAGTTTGTCTAAATTCTTTGCGCCTAATTCAGCAATATTTTTTTCATCTACTTTAAACCAAAGGCTTTCTTTTCTCAACCTGTCTCCATTGCAGGTACTACAGGTTTTTAACTGCATAAATTTCTCTACCCAATCTCTTAAAGCTTCCCCGCTGTTGGGCGAAGCAAACCATCTTTTCAGCATCGGGATAATGCCTTCATAACTGCCGGTATACTCCAACGGAATGGTATCATCACTAAGGTCAAGTTCCAGTTCGGGATTTATCTGCTGATCGCCATACAGCAGCAGGTTCACCTGCTCAGGTGGCAGGTCTTTCAGTGGTTTGTCTAAATTGATCTTGTGCTTTCTTGCAAACACTATTACCTGTTGAAACACGCTGGCATCCCGCTCTTCTCCCAACGGCACAATAGCACCCCCCTTTACACTTTTTGTGTTATCAGGAAGTACTTCTTCCATATCAATGGTGTAAACAGTCCCCAATCCTTTACAGGTAGGACAGGCCCCATACGGACTGTTAAATGAAAAGGCATTGGGACTTGGTTCTTCGTAACTGATGCCGGTATCTTCGCACATCAGTTGTTTGCTGTACTGTACCGTTTTATTATCGTCGTTGATCAATAAAAACATCAGGTCTTTACCCACCTGCAAGGTTTTTTGTACACTCTGGCTCAACCTTACTTTCATGTCGTCGGTTACCGCCAGCCTGTCAACCACCACTTCAATATCATGAATTTTATAGCGGTCAATTTGCATTTTTGGCACCAGGTCTTTTACTTCTCCATCAATGCGTACTTTTAAATAACCTTTCTTGCGGATGTCTTCAAACAGTTCCCTGTAATGCCCTTTGCGGCCCCGGACCAGTGGTGCCAGCAGGCTTATTTTTTTATTCGAAAATTTCGAAAAGATATTCGTTACAATTTCCTCTTCGCTAAACTTCACCATTTTTTTTCCGGTGTTGTAACTGTACGCCTCTCCCACCCTTGCATACAACAACCGTAGAAAGTCGTAGATCTCAGTAATGGTACCCACTGTACTGCGTGGATTTTTATTTGTCGTTTTTTGCTCAATAGAAATTACGGGTGATAGGCCAGTGATTTTATCCACATCAGGCCGCTCCATATCACCCACAAACTGGCGGGCATAAGCGCTGAAACTTTCCATATACCTTCGCTGGCCCTCGTTGTAAATGGTATCAAATGCCAGTGATGATTTACCACTGCCACTTACACCGGTAAACACCACCAGTTGGTTCTTGGGTATTTTTATATCAATGTCTTTCAGGTTGTGCTCCCTTGCACCAAACACTTCAATAAATTCGTTGCTGATCGTATCTTCTGTTGGAGATTTCTTTACTTTGGCCATGTATTATTTTACTGTGTTGCAAAGATACAAAACAAAAAGAGGAGGGTTTGGTTTGAAGGAATTTGGAGGAAGTTTTTTGGAAGTGGAAACTATTAGGCACACTGTTGATTTTTGTTTGTCCCCTAAATCTTTATAGCCTTATCTTTTTTAGTAAATTGAAAAGCTCTTGTATTATACTAAAATGTATATTTATCAAATGGCAGAAAATAAACACGTATACCTGAAAAATCAGCCCTCTTCAAATGCTGGCTTTAAGAAAACACGTAACGTACAGACAAATGGTAAGGACGATGAGGAAGAAGAAATTGAACTTTCAAAGCTTCCAAATCCTTCTCAACAAGATAGGTTAAGGAGAGCTAACGTGATTTTATATTCGGAAAGAAAACAACGTCGTGATCAAAGAACTATTGAAGTGCCGGCAATTATTGAACTTATTTTTGTTCGATTTATTAAAGTATTTAATGAGAGTTTAAAAAAAGAGTTTTATAACAGATATGGATTGTTAATTTCTTCCTACGAAGATTTTAATAAAACAGTCTTGTTTGAAATAGCAGATTTGAAATTATTTGAAACATTTATTAAGCATTTAGAATTATATTATGAAAGCCCTCTTTCTGAAACCTACCAAGGCAAAGAATATAATTTAATTGCCTTAGTAATTGATTTTCGTTTTCTATCTGGTAGGCGGCGATTTAAGTCATATTCAGCAGGAACCTCTTCAATAAGTTTAATACCTATACAAAATGAATCTTCTAAACTTATTTATAATTCTCTAATTGATTATTTAAAAAGAAACGAAAAACCAATATACCAAACTGTATTGACCCCGGAAATTATTGAGGTTGATAATTTAGAAAGAAGCGATATTGATGAGATTGTAAATAATTTTGATGTTGTAAAAATTGTTACAAGTAACCGTACTGAAAAAAGAAGGCCAGGCACCTATGGTGAAGAACGCAGGGACTATGGTTTCACTATTTCAGTTTCCGACAATCTGCCGATTGTCGGAATTATTGATACGGGCATGTTTCAAATTGACCCCTTAAGAAGTTGCATTACTAATGTAAGTTTTGATTTAACAAATTCAGCAGCATTCATAGATGATGATGGTCATGGTACTACCGTTGCAAGTTTAGTTATTTTGGGGCAAGATTTTATAAAAGAAGTAAAAGCTGAATACAAGGCCAAAGCTAAAGTAGCTATTATTAAAGTCATTCAAAATAATAACGATAATATAAATATTGTTCAACTGGTTGAAGTCATTAGGCAAGCTAACAGTAATCATGGAATCCGTTTGTTTAATCTTTCACTAAATGACCCACTCCCTAAAGGATACAATAAAAGCTTTAGCGATTATGCATATCTCCTGGATAAACTGGCATTTGAAAATGATATTTTGATTTTTATTTCCGTTGGTAATATTTTGGAACAAAGGTTAAAAGAGTTAATAAATGATGAACCTCATTCAGCACACGAGTATCCTAATATCTTTTACTCTTTGGACGATAGGAGTGAAATCCATAGTTGTGAATCAACAAATATTTCAGAACCCTCTGAATCTTTAAATAATATTTCAATTGGGGCTTTGGCAGGAAATCTTGAAGATGTTCTTAACTCTGACATAACTCCGACCGAAGAATTCCCTGCCTATTATACAAGAAAATTTCACTACGACTATGAGCAAAAGATAAATGGGTCTGATTTCATGCGATCTCAAAAGAATAAGCATTTAAATAAACCGGACTTAGTCTTTGAAGGTGGTGATTTATTTAGTTATGAGGCAGGAATGGAAATTTTACGTTCGCCTATTGAAGCCGATGGAAATAGATTTTATTCAAGGTCCTGTGGTACCAGTTTAGCAACGCCACTTATTGCTTCCTTAGCTGCCGAAATACTAAAAGAATATCCTGTATTTAGGACTCAAACAGTTAAAGCCTTATTAATTAATTCAGCAAATCCTCCTATTGGAACATATACAAATCCTCCTCTGCCATTTAGAAATTTTCCAATAAATTTATTTAGAAAACTAACTGGATTTGGACGACCAGAAAGTAGTATCCTTACAACTACAGACAATAATTCAATCACATTTATCATTGAAAGTGAAATTGAGATAGAAAAGCTTCAAAGTATTATTATAGAAATACCCAAATACATAAATAAAGATGGTAACAAATTAAATTTCAAAGGCACACTTTGTTACAGTTTCTTACCTATTAAGGACAATCACTTATCTTATTTGCCTCTTCAAATAACATTTGGCATTTTTAAACCTATAAGCGCAGAAATAATGGGGAAAAAAGATGATAAAGAAAATAATCAGAAAGGAACTCAAACAGCAGATTATATAATTAAAAATGGCATGAGTTGGTCTGATGATTTTTTTGGAGTTGACAATAGATTGATTTCAAACGTTCAACAAATTGACTACAATGTATCTGGTGAACAAATTGAAAACATTGAAAATAAAGTTTCGCTAGGTATTCGTTGCGTTTGTAAAAACGAAATCGAAGAACCACACTTAAAATATTTAAAAGAAACAAAACATAAATTCTCATTAGTTCTTCGAATAAGCGAACTACCACTTGCAAAAGCTAATAATCAACTATACCAAGAAATAATTGCCTGTAATACTGTTCAACCAATAATCAATCTTGAAGGGGAAGCAACAGCAGATGCAGAGATGTAGGTTATTTTTATTTTATTACACCCAAAGCCTTTTTTTCTAGTACTATTTGCTCCTTCCAAACAGAAGTGCTAATTTTTGTAATTATAGGAATCCTTTTTTCATCTACTCTACTAAATAGACTTCTTTTAATTGCGGTAATGAGCGTCTTTTGAATGCTATAATATGATAACCCTAAACAATTTTTTATTATATTTTTAGCAATAATTTTATTATCGAATTCAAATTTCCCATTTTTTAAAGTAAGTGCAATTAATGCTTCGATTTGCATTTTATTTGGTAAATCAAATTGTATACTTAAATCAAATCTTCTCAATAAAGCATTATCTAACATACTCTGCTGATTGGTAGCAGCGATAATAATACTTGTTTGAGGTAAATAGTCAAAAAGTTGAAGAATGGTATTTACAACTCTTTTCATTTCGCCATGATCTTGACTGTAATCTCTCACCTTTCCTAGTGAATCAAATTCATCAATAAATATTATACAATCTTCTGAAGCGGCTCTTTTAAAGGTTTTTGCAAGATTCTTACTTGTTTCCCCCAGTTTAGAAGATACAATAGCTCCAAGATTAACTACAACCATCATTTTTTGTAACTCTCCAGAAATAACATAAGAAGCTAGGGTTTTACCGCAGCCAGTCGGGCCGTGAAGTAATATTTTATTTGCTACTGGTAAATCAAATGACCGAAGTAATTCAATTTTGTTATGTTCCTGGATAAAATACTTAAGTTCACTTCTTACCTCATCATTACAAACGAGATTTCCGAATCGATAGTCTGATGTAATTTTTTCAATTATAAATTCATTGGCTTCACGGTCATCTTCACGAATTGTATGTTTTATTGAACCTACTTTAGTCAATCCACTAATTTGTTGTTGTCGAATTGCATCTTTCAAAAGTGATTGCAGTTGAATTGCAAAATTAATTTTTTTTGTTTTTTTAGAATGTTCAATAAGTTCATTCAGGGATGTGAATAGCTTTTCCTGATCATTTTCTAATCCAAATTTTGCTATATCTTTTATGTAATCGAATTGGCTCATTTATTATACCTATCTATCAAAATTAGTTTTTTATACTTGAACTAAGTACATTTTTTTTAACTCAAAAACAATGCTTTTTTTAATAATTAACATTAAAATATTCAAAAAAATTTGCTAAGCGTTAAGTAAATCGGAAATTGTGAGAAGAATTGAAATGATTTAAAAAATGAAGTTCATTGCATAAAAAGTTTTAGTACTTACATAACTTGATCACAAGAATTTGCATCAACAATTTTAGAATTTACAATTTTGCAACACTTTGTTGCAAAATTACATACACCTAATCTTTCCCTAATTTGCACCCTCAAACATCCTCCATGTTATCAAACCTATTTGGCAAAAAAGAAGATACCGAATCTCCTGCTGTTTTTAAAGACAAAGTATACATCCATTCAACCGGTAAAATGAATGCCTGCCTGCAATTAGCCAAAACACAACCTGAAGCTATTTTTATCGCATGGTTTGATGAAACAGCCGAAACCTACAAAGCATTTTTTACACAAAATGGAATTGATGACGCCAGAATAACAATGGTCAATAAAATAGATATTACCACAATACAAAACCATCAACCGGTATTTGTAGAACATTACCCATTGCCTGCAAAAGAACTGGAACTGGTAAAGGACTGGCAGCTTACAAACATCCCCGTTTTCAGCGCTATGGACGAACCGCTATTTAAACATTTTGGCAGCGATAAAATGATTCCGCTGATAAAGTTTTTTGGGATGAAGGAAAGTGAAGCCATCGAACATTCTTATGTAACAGAATCTATCATTAAAGGCCAAGGCAAAATTGCGAATAAAGTAATTACAGAAAAAACAGCCGCTTCACAGGCAGAGTGGATGAATAAAAATATGGGGGCTTAAACTCAGGCTTCACTCATCCGTCGCAAGTAATTCATCACCGCAGTAATTTCTCCGTAGCTATATCCATC
>JANXSR010000303.1 GCA_025352625.1 Ferruginibacter sp. | reverse complement strand
AGGCATGTTTACATTGTTTACTACTAAATCCAAATCCCCATCGTTATCAAGGTCTGCATACGCTGAGCCATTGCTGAAACCCGGCTCGGCTAAGCCCCACTCCTTAGCCTTGTTCGTAAACGTTAAATCCCCATTGTTACTATACGCATAGTTGGACAACGCATTCGAGGGCATTAAATCGATTAACTTTTGTATGCCGCCACCTTTTCCATTCTGTAAAATTTTTCTTATCGCATCAGGATTGGCTGTGTATTGAATATAATCCTGATCCGTAAGATCTTTATAAATAGCATTTGCTACAAAAATATCTTTGAAGCCATCGTTGTTTAAGTCGGTAATTAATGCGCCCCAGCTCCAGTCAGTTGCCTGCACACCGGCTAGACGGCCAATTTCGCTGAAATTAATTTCGCCTGCTTTATTCCCTGTACTATTAGCAGGACCTTGATTTAGCTGTAATACATTTCTAACAAACTGGTGATAGTAACCGTTCTTAATGTTAGATTGGTATTTGTCCCAATTCTCAAAATTGGTTTTTGTTTTAACCCTGGCTTCAGTTTCCGGAAGCATGTCGGTTACATAAATATCTGGATATCCATCGTTATTAATATCTGCAATATCAGCACCCATAGAATTCATACTCAATTCACGAATACAATTTTCCAATGACTCCGTGAATGTGCCGTTTTTATTATTAATGTATAGATAATCCTTTTCAAAAAAATCGTTGGAAACGTAGATGTCCTGCCAGCCATCTTTATTTACATCGGCAATTGTAACCCCTAATCCAAAACCAATTTTACTACTGTAAATACCCGCCTTTGCTGTGACATCGGTAAAATGATTGTTATCATTGCGGTATAATTTATTTCCTCCAAGTGTATCCGGTATTTTGCGTTGATCTTTTATCAAATCATAATTGCCAACAGAACGCATGGAATTATTGAGCAGGTAACAATCCAGGTCTCCATCATGATCATAATCAAAAAACTCGGCATGGGTGGAAAGGCCGAGACTGTTTAAGCCATATTCTTTTGCCCGCTCTGTAAAAGTATTGTTACCATTATTAATATACAAGCTATTGCTCCGGTCTTTCCTTTTTAGGTCACCAGATTTACAAACATAAATATCCAGCAAGCCATCCCCATTCACGTCTGCGAAAGAAACACCAGTTGACCAAACGCCTTCTGAATTTAAGCCTGCCTTATCCGTAATATCTTCAAATTTAAAATTGCCTTTGTTTAGATACAGCTTGTTTGATTTCAGGTTGCCACAAAAAAAGATGTCTGGTAACCCGTCGTTATTAATGTCCCCGATACCAACACCGCCACCATTGTAGAAATTACGAAAAGTGTAGGCATTTAATTCTTCCGTGTATTGAACATCATTTGAAAAGTTGATGCCTGTTGCTGATGATGGAAGTAGGGCAAATAGTTTAACAGTGTCTTGTTTATTATGAAATGAATTGCACCCTGCTGAAAAGAGTAGAATAAAAAAAATGACCTGTTGAGAAACTAAGCCTCTATTACGATTTAAAATTAATTTAGATTTAGAAAAAGAGATATGCAGTGATTCAAATAGCAAGAAAAATTATTTAGAAATATCGAAAATTTAAAAACCCGTTGTTAAGAAATAATAGAAAAGTGTATTAGAAAATTGGTGCAATTTAAATCCATTTCAAAACAATTACTCCTTTCTCAATTCACGAATATTTTTAATGAAACCATAAAATAAATTTCAAAAAATACAAATGGAAAGAAAACAAATTTACCAATTATAATATTTAATAAAATTATCCACTTGTTAAAAAAGGGAAAGCAGATAATTTGCATTACTCGCTTTCCCTTTTACAATGTTCTATTTTATCCCAGCTATGTTATTGGTATCCGGGATTTTGTTTAAGATTTTTATTCGCATCAACCTGAGTAGCCGGAATAGGGAAAATGTTTAAATGGTTAATACCATTTGGACCAAGGGCATCGTCAGGATCTGCATCATGAAAGTCTGTTTTGCCATTGTATGTTCCGAAACGAATCATATCCTGTCTCTTCCAAGCTTCACAGAACATTTCCCGGCTTCGCTCAGCTAGGAATGATGACGCTGTTAACGATGGAAAAGCTGTAACACCGCCATGCTGCGTTCTAATTTGGTTTACTACAGCCAATACACTTGCATCACTCCAATTAGCAGTTTTTCTTGCGGTAGCTTCTGCTTTTGTTAAAAGAATATCTGCATAACGAAATATAGCAAAATCATTATCCATATTAGGAGTCATGCCTAAATACATCTGCCATTTGCCAATTCTTGCACCAGACTGACGCCAAGCTGCCGGCTCTAATTCGTTAATATAAGGTGTAAAAGTAAAAGGTTTACCATCTGGATCAGTTGCATCAGCACCATCATCAGATAATCTTACTCCAGCAGAAGAAAATTGTGGCCCCACAATAAAATTATTTCTCATTCTTTTATCATCTGTTCCTGTAATAGGTGTTCCTAATGGATCAACACCAACAACAGTGCCTTGCGGACCTGGATTTTGTACGGGATCAATATACGATTTATAAAATTCTGCAGTTGAAGCAAATCCGTTCCAAGGTTGTGCATTAATATTGTATGTAGCCTGATTAAGATAACTCAGGGTCATCATATTGATGTTCAATCCACCAAATTTTATATGATCAAAAGGAATAGCCCATATAAACTCTTTTGAATTCTGGTTATTTTGAGAGAAATTATCTACATAATTAGGTGTTAAAGCAAAAATCCCGGAATTTATAATATTATCACATGCTGCAATAGCCTTATCCCATTGTGCTCCAGCTCCATATAATTCTGCATTTAAATACAGTTTAGCAAGTGCTGCTTCAGCAGCGTAATAAGTTACACGACCATAAGTGGCCACATCAGGAATTGAGTTTGGTTTTTTCAACAAAGGAGCGTTTGTTGTTAACTCAGTTTCAATGAATTTGTAAACATCTAACCTTGTAGAATTAGCGGGTGGCTTTGTATCAGCAAAGTCAATACTAAGGGGTACGTTACCATACCAATCCATCAACCAATAATAATAAATGGCTCTTAAAGTTTTTAATTCAGGAATATATGCAACTGCTGTGGGCGTACCAATAGTTGTTAACGTTGCAATGAGCCTGTTGCAGGTTGATACACCACCATAGCAAAAATTCCATCCATTACTTGGTGTGGGATCAGTCGCAACATATTTATGCCTTTTTAATCTTACCCAATGTCCACCGTCACCCCAATCCGGGCCACGTGTTGGCACTATCGCTTCGTCTGTTGTAACTTCATTTAAAGGCAAGTAGTGATTGTTACCACCCACACCAGCAAGATTTGAGTAGGCTGCACCTACAGCTGAACTAATTTCGAGTTCAGTTTTACCAAACTGATCACCAGTTACCTTATCGTATATAAATTCAGATTCGTCAAGCTTGGTGCATGATAATCCCGAAATTAGTACACTGGTAAAAAGAATGTTTTTAATTAATTTATTTTTCATATAATAAAAATGTAAATGAATGAAATTTTATTTGTTATAAACCAATATTAACTCCAAAAGTAATTGAGCGTGTTAGCACCCACGTGCTCCTTCTATCAATACCTGGTGCTAAAATTTGACCTGTTAAATTATCAGAATACCTTACTTCAGGATCAGCACCGGTGTAATTAGTTATAGTAAACAGATTAAGTCCTGAAATATATGCTCTTACATTTCTAACACCTCCAGGCTTTTTAGCAATAGTAAAATTATATCCCAACGTTGCGTTATCCAATTTTACAAAATCTCCTTTTTCAACAAATAGACTACTGAAAAGCTGTGCATCTTTTAAGTTTGGATTAAAATATTTGGTTTTAACAACATTATATAATGAAGCAACAGATGGATTTTCATAAAATGCCCTGTTGGTATTAATCAAATCATGACCAAATGAGCCACGGAAAAAGAAATTTAAATCAAAATTTCCATAGTTGAAAGTATTAGTCCAACCCATTTCAAATTTAGGTAACCCGTGTCCTATTATTGCTTTGTAATTTGTTGCACCCGAAAGAACCGCTTTACCAGTACCATCATCAAATAAAAATTTTCCGTTTGCATCTACACCTTTGTAAACTGCCTGGTAGAAAGCACCAATTTCAGCACCCTGACCTGACCTTGTTATTTGAGTTGCTTCCTGACCTGGAGAACCCAAATTTGTTTGTCCAATATAAGAACCTGCAGTTGCGTCAAGTCTTGTTAATACAACATGATTGCGAGCAAAGTTTACTCCGGAGGTCCAGCTGAATTTATTAGTTTTTTTAATTACTTCGTAGTTAAGTGCAACTTCAAATCCTTTTCCGGTAAGGTCGCCTACATTCCTCCATTCCTGATCCTTAAGAGCAGGAGGAGATGGAACTCTTACATAATAAATAAGATCAGAAGTTTTACGAGTGTAATAATCTAAAGTTCCTGTTAACCTATTGTTGAAAACAGAAAAGTCTAAACCGATATCAGTTTCTGCCTTTTTCTCCCATTTCAAATTAGGGTTGTTATTTTGGTTTGGCCCATAAGTAGCTATCCACTGTCCGTTGATAAGGTAATTACCCTGGCCAGTAAAAGTTAATTGAGACAAGCCTGAACCTGGGGGAAGTGCACCAGTTACACCATAGCTACCCCTTAGCTTAAGTGAATTAACACTAGGGAGGTTTAAAAATTTATTTAAATCTACACCGGCACTAACAGCAGGGAAATAACCCCATTTATTATTCACACCGAATTGAGAAGAGCCCTCTTTTCTAAGAGATGCCGATAAGAAAGCAAAGTTATTATAGTTTAAGTTTAACCTGCCAAAAAAAGCCACCAGCCTATTTGCATTCTTGTAACTATTAACAGTTGCTAAACCATTTTGAATATCCTGTGCTGTAGAAAAATCCTGGCCAGACAAATCAGTAATAAAATTACCTGCATTAGCATTAAATCCCTGGTAGTTAAAATCCTGGTAAGAATAACCTGCAACTGCATTAATGTCAAGGTTAGCAATTTTTTTCTGGTAAGACAATGTATTTTCATATAACTGTGTCAAAGCCTCATCATCTTGCTTGTAAGATAATCCATGACGACCAACACCTGTTCCACCATAAAAACCCCGATCAATAAAAGCATTGCTAGGACTATAGGCTGAAAGATAAGTGCTGGTTGATTGTTGTGCATAACGAGTTAAAAATTTCAACCCTTTTATAATTTCATACTCAACAGAACCTCCAAAATTTAAACGTTTTAATTCCTGGTGATTCGTATTTTGTCTTAAAACAGCTACAGGGTTAGAATATTCAGTAGCACTTACTTCAAAATAACCACCTCCTGCCAAATCCTGCCCGGGATTCTGTGCATAAACTGGAGAAGTTGGATTATAAATAGTAGCATATTCAAATGCATTATTAAAACCTAAGTCTGCTGTTTTACGTGTTGTACCAAATCCAACATTAAAAACAAGCCTGTCATTTAAAGCCTTATGGGTAATATTTATTCTACCGTTTAATTGTTGAAAACCTGTAGTAATTGCAATCCCTTCTGCGTTTCTAAAATTTACAGATGCATTATAAGTAGTATGCTCGTTGCCGCCAGAAAAAGAAAGATTGTGTTGATGTGAAATACCCGTTCTGGTAATTTCTTTGTACCAATCCGTATTGGCACCATAATCTGTTCCGGCACCAAGCGTTTTAATAAAGCTACGATATTCACCTGCGCTCATGTTCGGAGTTAACCTTGCTGCATTTTCAGCACTTACAGAACCATTATAGTTAACCTGAGATGTGCCCTTTGATCCAGTTTTGGTAGTAATGATAATTACCCCGGCAGAACCTCGTGTTCCATAAATAGCTGCAGAAGATCCATCTTTTAAAACGTCAATAGTTTTAATATCGTTAGGATCAACAATATTTATATCAACACCAACCACGCCGTCAACAACAACTAGTGGTTGTGTATTTGCTCCCAGAGTAGAAAGCCCTCTTAACCTGATCTCAAAACCACCATTGGGGTTGCCGCCAGGACGAGCAATTGAAAGACCTGCGACTTTACCTTGCAATAGCTGCGAAACATCATTGATATTCCCTTTATTAAATTGCTCAGCACTTATACTAGTAATGGCACTGGTAACTTCCTTTTTTCTCTGTGTTCCATAACCTGTTACAACTACTTCATTCAAGCTTGTGCTATTGCCTTTCATAGAAACAGCAACATCCGATTTTCCGGAAACATTCATATCCTGTTTGTCAAAGCCTACACCTGAAAGCGTAATTTTTGAGATTCCCTCTGTTGAAGATAATTTGAAAGATCCGTCAGCTGCAGTTGCAGTTCCAACTTTTTTACCCGTAGAGGTTATCCCCAATACAGATATACCGGAAATTGGTGAGCCGTCTTTCGAATCGGTTACCTTGCCGGTAACTTCTTTGTTTTGGGCATATGCCATTGTGGAAAACAAGGCAAGACATAAGCATAACATGCCTTTTGCAAGTTTCGTTAAATTCATAATCAGTCGTTTAATTTTAGTTTTT
>JANXSR010000118.1 GCA_025352625.1 Ferruginibacter sp. | reverse complement strand
TATTTATTAAAAAAATCAAAACAACCCAATGCCACTGCTGCTGAAAGTTGAAATTGTTGAGTTGCGTTTAGGGTTGTAAGCTCCAATACAATGCTCAATGCTATATTTACTCCAATGGAAGTTTGCCATTCTTTCCCCCTTTGTCCTTTACCATCAGTTTGATGCGAAGAAAAATAAGCATTCCCATGCTTCGACAATCCTGCATGAACTTTTGCCATGGCATAGTTGTTGGTACTATCGACAGTATTCAACATAATAAAGGAAAGGTTGGTTTTTGGCATAATACAACGATTGGCAAAGAATTAGTACTTTTGATAATAAATGCAAGCTACAGGCTGGCAATAATAAAACAAAACATTATTACGTTCGTCATGGATACTACACATGGCAACACCACGTAAACAGTTAATTAAAAACAGCATATAATTTGAACAATCTTACATTATTAGCCAATAGAAAAAAAAGTACAATCACCCGGCTAACCAAAAACAGTAAAATTTTTAAGGCTATCATCAACGCCATCCAGGAAAAAAAAGGAGAGAACATTATAAGTCTTGATCTTCGCAAAATACCGGAAGCTGTAGCTGATTTCTTTATTATTTGTGAAGCAACCAATAATACACAATTAAAGGCAATAGCTGATTTTATAGAAGTGGATGTAAAAGAAAAATGTGGCGAACCTCCCTACAAACACGAAGGAAAACAGGCACAACAGTGGATTTTGATTGACTATGTAAATGTGGTGGTGCATATTATGTTACCAGAACCAAGAAAATTTTACCAGCTGGAAGAAATGTGGAGCGATGCCTCAGTAACTGAACACAACGATTAATTCATCAACAAGGCTCCTTTATAACAAGGTAGTCATCAATAAATATTGTAAGCAAGCATTTTATGGCAGAAGATAAAAAACCTGTACCGAAAAGGAAATTCAACCCTGATAACATTCCTCCAATTGGCGACGACAATCCACAAAAAAGTAAAAACCGTTTTAACATTTACTGGGTATATGGCCTTGTGTTTGCCGGTATTTTGGTATACAATTTTACACGAAACTTTACCAGCGCTGGAGTAGAAACCAACCAAATTAAATTTACCGAACTGGTAAAACAGGGTGATGTGGAGAGTATTAAAACAATCCGGAATAAAAAAATTGTCAGGGTTTTTATAAAAAAAGATAGCCTTGATAAAAAGACCGATGTTTATAAAACACTTTTAGGAAAACAATATGATATTGTTACCAAAGCACCAGGCCCACAATTATTTTTTCCTATTGTAGACGAAAAAACCTTTGCATTGCAGATGCAGGATTTTTACAAAAAATATCCTGCCATCAGCGAAATTGCAGATTCTCCAGATGATGAAGGTGAACTATTCGGACAACTTGTTAGCACACTGTTACCTATCCTTTTAATAGGTTTATTGTTTGTTATGATGATGCGCAAAGTTGGCGGGCCGGGTGGTGGTAGTGGCGGACCGGGTGGTATTTTCAACATTGGAAAATCAAAAGCTACTTTATTTGATAAAGCATCGAGAGTTAATATCAATTTTGGCGATGTGGCCGGTTTGGATGAAGCCAAAGTAGAAGTAATGGAAATCGTTGATTTCTTAAAAAATCCAAAAAAATATACCGCGTTAGGTGGTAAAATTCCAAAAGGTGCTTTATTGATCGGGCCTCCGGGTACTGGTAAAACATTGCTTGCAAAAGCAGTGGCGGGTGAAGCGCAGGTTCCTTTCTTTAGCCTTAGTGGTAGTGATTTTGTGGAAATGTTTGTTGGTGTTGGTGCTAGCCGTGTTAGAGATTTATTTAAGCAGGCTCGTGAAAAAGCACCTTGCATTATTTTTATAGATGAAATTGATGCAATAGGCAGGGCAAGAGGTAAGAACATGATGATGAGCAATGATGAAAGGGAAAATACACTTAATCAGTTGCTTGTTGAAATGGATGGTTTTGGTACCGATTTAGGTATCATTATTTTAGCCGCCACCAATAGACCAGATGTATTGGATACAGCGTTGCTTCGCCCGGGTCGTTTCGACAGGCAAATAACAATTGACAAACCGGATATGGTGGGTAGAGAAGCTATCTTCAAGGTACATCTTGCCCCTATTAAAATATCAACCACATTAGATATTTATAAACTGGCAGAACAAACACCTGGTTTTGCAGGTGCAGATATTGCAAATGTTTGTAACGAAGCTGCCCTGATTGCAGCACGTAAAAATAAGGAAGCGGTTGATATGAGCGATTTTCAGGATGCAATTGACAGGGTGATCGGCGGGTTGGAAAAGAAAAATAAAATCATTTCTCCAGAAGAAAAAGAGATCATTGCTTACCACGAAGCAGGACACGCCATATGTGGCTGGTTTCTGGAACATGCTTATCCTTTATTAAAAGTAACAGTTGTACCAAGAGGTTCCGCAGCTTTGGGATATGCACAATACACGCCTAAAGAACAGTATCTGTACAATACAGATCAATTAATGGATCAGATTTGTATGACGCTGGGTGGCCGTGCCAGTGAAGATATTTTCTTTGGTAAAATAAGTACCGGTGCAAGCAACGATTTACAACAAATTACCAAAATTGCCTACAGCATGATTACTGTATATGGCATGAATGATAAAGTAGGTAATATCAGTTATTACGATCCTAACCAGGAAAATACTTTTACCAAACCTTTTAGTGAAGAAACAGGTAGAATGATTGACGAAGAAGTTCGCAGCCTCATTAACAAAGCTTACATCAGAACCAAAGAATTGTTAACGCAAAAGAAAGGCGATGTTGAGTTACTGGCAAAAGAATTATTGAAAAAAGAAGTACTGTTTAAAAGTGATGTGGAAGCGTTGATAGGAAAAAGACCTTATGAAGAAAAAAAGGCGCTCGACATAAAACCTGAAGA
>JANXSR010000106.1 GCA_025352625.1 Ferruginibacter sp. | reverse complement strand
TACAACGGGAGTTTGTGAAAAAACTTCTGGTGGCAAACAAATATACACACAATGTGAATAGCCTAAATGGTGTATGATTTTTGTAGATGAACAGCATGCAATTTATACAAGGAAACAACCGGCATCAACACACAAATGATGATGTTACATTGTCAAGCCAAACTATTGCCAAACCCAATCCTATGTGCGTTCGCCTTAGTCGTTTAGTGAATTGTCAATTCAAGTTTTCTATTCAAACCTTGTTCAATAAGTCTGTACAAAGTTGATAGTTGAATGTCTGCTCTGCCATTTTCAATTCTTGAGATGTAACTTTTTTTAGTACCTGTTTTTTCAGCCATTTCGGCTTGTGTCAAATTTGCCTTTTCTCTTTCGTCTTTCAACAATTCACCTAAAATAAAAGTCTGTGATTTGGTTTCAAATTCAGAACGTGTTGCAGTTCCGTGAAGTCCATATTTTTTGTCTAAGTGGGTGTCCCACGAAACGACTTTATCTTTTGATTTTTTTGTTATTTCCTTTTTCATTTTCTGCATTTAATTTTTTGTCGATAAAATATTGTTTCTTCAACTTCTTAGCTAATTCAAGTTCCGACTTTGGTGTTTTCTGTGTCTTCTTTTGAAAAGCATTTATTAGTATCACTAAATTACCTTCATCGAAAAAACAGAAAATTCTGTAAATATTGCTTTCAAACTCAATTCTAATTTCAAAAAGTCCATCCGAATTTTCAAGGTGTTGAAAATACTTTTTTGGAATATGGTCAACCGACTTGATGAGTTCAAATACCCAATCAATTTTTTCTTGCAAGTCTTTATCAAGCTTGTTATAGAACTCGAAGAAATATTTTCCGTAAGTAGATAGTTTTCTGTTCACTTTTCAAAGGTAACGAATTAGTGAACAATTATCAAAATAATTTAGTGAGATTTTGTCAAACTTTTTAAATGGTAGGGTGGTCAAAAAAAGTGACGCACAACGGGAGTTTGTGAAAAAACTTACGCTGCCAAACAAATATACACACAATGTGAATAGCTAAAATGGAGTATAGTTTTTGTTATAAAACAGCATGCAATTTATACAAGGAAACAACCGACATCAAACCTACTTCACTACGCCAGATGATCAGGTAAGTGCTGACAATGCAGTAAGGCTTATGGATGCGTTTATTGATAAACTTGATTTACAAAAATTAGGTTTTATTGGTACTGTTCATAAAAGTGAAGGCCGTCCGCCGTATGCACCCGGCGTGCTTTTTAAATTATACCTGTACGGCTATTTAAATAAAATCCGAAGCAGCCGCAAGCTGGAAAAAGAATGCAGCCGAAACATTGAGCTGCAGTGGCTGCTGCAGGGGCTGCAACCAAATTACCACACCATTGCCGACTTTCGCAAAGTGCATGCAGGGCCTTTACAATCCATGTTTAAACTGTACGTGCAGTTTCTAAGCGATGCAGGCCTGCTGGGTAAAACAACTATCGGTATTGATGGCAGTAAGTTTAAAGCTGTCAACAGCAAAAAAAATAATTACAATCAAAAAAAGATAGACAAGCATCGCCAGTTTATTGAAGACAAGGCTGCTAAATATTTACAGGAACTTGATGAACTGGATCAGCAGGAGAACATTTCTGCCAGCGATGAACTACAGCTAAAAAAAGAAAAAATCGCTCAAGGCCTTGCCAAACTAAAAGAACGCACCATTAAATACGATACCCTTCAGCAACAACTGAATAATACAACAGACAAACAAATCAGCACCAATGATCCGGACAGCCGCAGCATACTTATAACCAAAAGCATTGTTGAAGTAGCCTACAATACACAGAATGCTGTAGACGATAAACACAACCTGATAGTACATACACAGGCAACCAACATCAATGATGGTAAGGCGTTGCACAAAGCAGCCACACAAGCCAAACAAAATTTACAATTACAAAAGCAAGATCAATTGATGGTGCTTGCAGATAAGGGTTATCATACCGGTGCTGAACTACTCGAATGCCAGCAGGAAAATATGATCACACATGTAGCCTATAAAGAGCAGCCCGCTGTAAAACATATTGCCAATGAATTTTTAGCCGAAAGTTTTAATTATGATACAACAACCGATACGTACATCTGTCCCGCAGGTGCAGTACTAACATCGCTTGGTACCTGGCACAATAAAAAAGGGGAAGCCAACGAAACCAGTTATCGTTTTAAAACATACCGTACCGATGCTTGTAAAACATGCCCCTTAAAAAAGCAATGTACCAAACTTCCAAAACGCATTGTACAACGAAGCGAATACCAGGATGCAGTTGACATCAATGATAACAACATCAAACAAAACCCACAATATTACAAACGAAGACAGGCGATATGCGAACATCCCTTTGGCAGTATAAAAAGGCATTGGGGTTACACACATACTTTGCTAAAGGGATTGCAAAAAGTAAATGGCGAAATGAACCTCATTATGTTTTGTTACAACTTTATGCGCACTAAAAATATACTTGGCTTTCAAAAAATGCTGAAGACAATCAACAACTGGCAACCGGATTACACCAAAGTAGTCTGCGCTTTTATAAAGGCGGTTATCAAAACGATTTACAGACAAAATGAGCCCTCCATTTTTTGGAACAATTATGCATTACTATTTTTAAAGGTTGCTTAAATGGACTGCTAATGGCTTCTGATGAAAAGTTACAGGGCCATTTTTGAGCGTTGTATAGTTTTCTCACAGTCTGACGGGCAGGTATTGCTGCAGGTGGGATATTTTATAACGTCCAGCCCCGAACCGCTGCCCAATTGAAAATATAAAGTTGAAGTTAACAACAAAAAGCCAAATTGGAAATCGTCTGCCCGAACTAAAGTACAGCTTTGCAAATGCTCATTGTTATTCCGTCTGCCCAACTTGCACAAACACAGTTCGTGTTGGTGGCTGTTGTTCTCGTAATTTCTTAAGAAGCTTGAGTTTGATTTGTTTGTCTATACAATTCTTTGTCAAGAATTTCAGTTAGTTCAGTCAAAGATGATTTAAGTCCATTAGCAGAAATTGCAAGAGGCGAACCATAATTATTTAAGTTGTATTGCATCCCCTTTTTCTTGAAAATATTTGTCTGTCTGCTTATATAAAATTCAGGATTATAAACAATTATGATTAAAAATTCTTGCTTCATGACTTTTGCAGTCGCAAATTGTTTTATGTCCTTCCAGGGAATAAGTCCAACTGCTACGGCACTTGAATTGTCAAGAATGCCATTATCATCAATTACGATTCCTGGCTTTTTGTCTGTTAGTTTAAACGAGTAATAAAATATAGCAAACCCAAAAAATAAAATACTTGCAATAGCAGCACCGTATTTTACAAAAGGATTGTCAAACATTGCATTACTTACTGTTGGTTTATAAATTAAAATCCAAAGTCCAAGTGCAACAAAAACTATTGACGCAACAAGTCCTTTTGTCAACTTGCTTTTACTTAATGCGATTTCAATTTTATCGTCTTTTTCCATAAGAAGAGAGTGTCAAATACAATAGCCACCAACGGGCAGGTATTGCTGCAGGTGGGATATTTTATAACGTCCAGCCCGGAACCGCTGCCCAATTGAAAATATAAAGTTGAAGTTAACAACAAAAAGCCAAATTGAAACTCGTCTGCCCGAACAAAAGTACAGCGATGCAAACAGCCGAAGTTTCAACGTCCAGCCCCACTTGCAGCAATACCAATGTGTGTGTCCAGCGAAGCTGTCTTTGTGATGAGAGTAGGTCTCTCGATGGGAGAAGCAGAGCAACCTTCACCATCAAACCGGTTGCATGCTGCGTTGTTCTAAGGAGCATGGTGGTGAACGATGCAACAGGTGCGTCTGTAAGAGCCGACCGTATAGAGAAGCGGCTATGAGGTCTCGATAATTGTAACCGATGTAAAAAGAAACGATGCACATGATTGTTTCAAAGAGTTAACATTCGCTATCAGTTGCCAGAAGTGTTAGCTGCATCCGGGATAAAGCCGCCGGTACTTACAGACAGGCTCAAAGGCGGAACTGGAGAACCTGTACTGGTTAAATATGCTGAATAGGTAAAGACGTTTGCAGGTGCGCCAGAACGAACGAAAAGCATAGAGGTTGAACCATCAAGCGGAGCACCCGTAAGATACAATAAACCTTCACAAACCTTTACAGGGGCGGATGTACCCGTAGTAGCGTTGATAGCTTATGAAAGTAAGCAGTAGCCAAGGGGTACACAAGATGTAAAAATTGTTAAACACAAAACAACCGCAAGGAATGATTGAACTGTTTACCAAACAAGGAGTAAGCGTACCCATTACCACGATGATGGTATGGGAGGCGTACAGGCATGTAAAGCAAGGTGGCGAAGCATCCGGTAGTGATGGGATGACGTGGGAGTATCTTGATACTCACCGCAGCAAACTATTGTACGGGCTGTGGGTACGCCTTGCATCAGGCAGTTATTTTCCAAAGAGTATCAAGGCGGTCAGCATCCCAAAAAAGGATGGCAGCAAAAGAGTGTTAGGCCTGCCCACTTTACTGGACAGGATAGCACAACAGGTAGTCCGTGTTCATCTGGAAAAATTTGTAGAACCTCATTTTCATCAAAATTCTTATGGGTACCGGCCGGGTAAAAGTATGCACGATGCCCTTAGCAGGGCAAAGTTCAACTGCCGCCAATATCCGTATGTAATCACACTGGACATCCAGCGTTATTTTGATACCATACCCCACGACAAACTGCTGAAGGCAGTACAATTTTACTGTAAAGAAAAATGGGTAAGCCTTTATGTTAGTCGTTGGTTAAAAGCCAGTATAGTAAATGAAGATGGCAGTCTTACACAACCACAGAGTGGCACACCACAGGGCGGGGTAATCAGTCCGCTGTTATCCAATCTTTATTTGCATGTAGTGTTTGATGGCTGGATGCTTCAAAACTATCCGGGTATCCGCTTTGAGCGGTATGCAGATGACATCATCATCCATGCAAGACGGGAGCAGATAGCACAAAGTATTCTGAACAAACTATATAAGCGTTTTACAGAATGTGGTTTAACCATCCACCCCACCAAAACCCAAATTGTATGTTTAATAAGAAACGCATTAAACAAAGATGTAACGAAAGTTCACCACTTTGAAATGGGCGGTTTTGTATTTACACCACAATGGGTAAAGGAAGAAGGCGAATGGAAACTGCTGATACTTCCCTCGCCCTCAAAGTCAGCCAGGAAAACGATTATGGACAAGGTACGCAGCCTGAAACTACACACCCGAACGGGCAGTATTTATGTGGTTGCAAACTTGTTAAATCCATTGATACGTGGCTGGCAAAACTACTACTGTCATTTTATAAAACGGAACCTGAACGACCTCTGGCGCTTTGTGAACCGGCGACTTGAGAAATGGTGCAAATGGAACAAGCGAATGAGCCTGCGCAAAAGCCGCAGGTGGCTGAACACACTGTACAGAATGCAACCCAGCCTGTTTGCCCATTGGAGTATATGCCCTGCTTATTAATTGAACAACGCATCTTGAAGAGCCGTATGAATCGAGAGGTTCACGTACGGTTCTGTGAGGAGCAGGGGGTGAAATTCCCCTTGCTTACTCGACTG
>JANXSR010000084.1 GCA_025352625.1 Ferruginibacter sp. | reverse complement strand
AATGGATTTAGTAAAAGAAAGTATTGCTGTAGCAGCCTCTGCCAACACAGGAGGTGATACGCTTACAATAGCCCACATGCGCAACTGGATGGAAAGTGTGAAAGCCCGCAAGCAACCCAATGCGCCTATTGAGGCTGGGTACTATCACGCCATAGCCAACATCATGACCAATGCTGCAGTGCACACCGGCCAAAAAGCAACTTTTGATGAAGCAACACAGCAGGTAATGGTGGGAGGGAAAGTGTTTAAGTATTGAGTATTATCATCTCAGTACTTAGTACTTAGTACTGAGATGGGTTTGCCAATTGTACAATGTCGTTATATTGATAAGTGAAGTTGCCTTCCACATTTTTTTTTGCTGCATTTACCATTGCCTGTGCCAGCACTTTGCCATGTATGGATTTATATTTTTGCCCCTTGCCAACCAATGCAAAAGAGAAAAATTTCATTATTCCCTGTAAGAAAGATTCACCCCTTCTTTTTTCGTTTCTAAAACCTAACAACATAGATGGCTGCATAATATGAACAGCTTTAATGCCACTTGCTTTGATGGCATCTTCCACTTCACCTTTAAGCCGTAAATAAAAATTACGGCTTTTGCTATTGGCACCAACAGCACTAACGATCGCAAATTTTTCGCAATGGGTTTCTTTGCAATAGCGGGCAGCATTCACAGGAATGTCGTGATCAATTTTTCTATATAAATTTTTATTGCCTTTTACATTTTTTTGAGTTGTGCCAATGCAGCAAAATACAACATCACTTCCGGCAATGGCATTTTTAAATGCTTCCCCATCTTCGAAGTCAATTAGTTTTACTTCCATATTGGGCGTGTATTTGGAAACGTTGTGCCGAACAACCAGGCGAATGGTTTCAAAGCTTTTATCTTGCAGCAACAAGTTAAAGAGGTAACTGCCTATCATACCGGAAGAGCCAATTATGGTAGCTGTATTTATCTGCATGGCTGGCGTTTTAAGTATTCCTAAAGGTACTTCATAAATTTTATGGTTAGTAACACAATTAATAAAAATTGTACCATTGAAAATTGTTTTCTTTGTAGTTGTTATGGCGCTATTCATCACCTCATTAAATTCCGGCAGCAATGGTAATTGTTATTATATAGCTAATGATACCGAAGCGGTATTGGTGGATGCAGGTATATCCTGCCGGGAAACAGAAAAACGCATGCGGTTGCTGGGACTTTCCATGAGCAAGGTAAAAGCCATTTTTATTTCGCACGAACATACGGACCATATAAAAGGGGTGGAATCAATTGCGGAAAAATATGCATTGCCTGTTTACATTACTACGGCTACCGCACAAAGGGGCCGCTTGCATTTTAAAAAAGAACTGATCAATTATTTTGCAGCTTATGAAGAGGTTAGTATTGGCAACCTCATTGTGACAGCTTTTCCAAAATTGCATGATGCGGCAGATCCTCACAGTTTTATCATTACAGGCAATGGTATTACTGTTGGCGTATTTACAGATATCGGTGCCAACTGCCAACATGTTACCAAACATTTTTGCCAATGCCACGCCGCATTTTTAGAAACCAATTATGACGATGAAATGTTGGAGCAGGGGAGGTATCCCATCTTTTTAAAAAACCGTATCCGTGGGGGAGAAGGGCATTTGTCTAACAAACAGGCACTGGAAATATTTAACAACCACCGGCCAACATTTATGACACATTTGTTGCTGGCACATTTATCAAAGGACAATAACAATCCACAGAAAGTTCACCAGTTATTTACTGAACATGCCCGGGGTGTTGAAATAGCTGTAGCCTCCCGTTATCAGCAAACAGCGCTCTACACAATTGAACCCGCTGCCACAAGGTTGGTAACCAAAGCAAATCACAAAGCAATGGCGCAAAACATGCAGTTAAGTTTATTCTAAAAAATATTTTCCGGCTAAGCAGCAGGTAGATATAGATTGCGATTTGTTAACACCGTTGTATCGCACGCTGCTAAATAATTAGGCAGATTTGTTTGTGAGATAACATCACAACAATTGATTTTTTTAATGCCGGCAACAATTAGCGAATTATTTTTTTTGAGAAAATTTAGCGATATCCTTCATAATTTTTAGGTGGTGATTTGTATGAAGAGAAAGAAATTTAATGGCAGGTTTTAAATTTAGTTTTCCAAAAAAAGGATGTTCAAAATAATTGTTTTTTTGCAGCGTTTGTAAGGCGGTCATATTTCCTTTTGTGTTGTTAAAGTGCAGCCTTAATGTCTCCAGCGTTATGCTGTTTTTAGGTTGTACTACTTTCGGCGCCTTTGCTCTTCCCCTTGATATTTTGTTAATTGTAAAAACCAGCGTTCTGGTAAAGTTGAATTCCCATTTATAGTCGGCCGGATTTGATCTTTTTAGTTGATCAATAATTGCGTTAATCGTTAGCAAACTGTGTTCAATATGCCATCCTATTGCAGCTGCGGAAACGTTCTCTTTTAAAAGTTCCTGTTTTGAAATTAAGATTTCAATTTCTTTTAAAAGGGTATCTAATTTTTTCATTTAAGTAATTTCAATATTTTAAATAATTGATGAATATTTAATTTTTATAGGGGTTCAATCTGCAAAAAATATTGCATGGTTGCTTAACTGCTTTATTAAAAAACTATATTAAAGCTCGTGAATATTTTTTTTCTGAGATAACGCAGTATTTTTTATTGGCGGCAATTCAAATACTAATCTTTACAAAGTGCAATAATAATATGTATTTTGTAGCAGCATCTTTTTAGTACCATACCGGATAACTGACTTACAGCTGCTACGCCATACAAAAATAGAACGATATATGTTACACTTAAAATGCAATATATGATTTATGATTACATTATCATCGGGGCAGGTAGTGCAGGCTGTGTGTTGGCTAACCGCATTTCTGCAAATCCTGCTAATAAGATATTGCTGATAGAAGCAGGAGGGCCGGATAAAAAAATGGAAATTCATATACCCGCAGGGTATGCCAAACTGCACCGCAGTAAAGTAGACTGGGGCGGCTATTGGACAGAACCGCAGCAACATGTTTTAAACAGAAAAATTTATTTACCAAGGGGGAAGGTGCTGGGTGGTTGCAGTTCTACCAACGCTATGGCTTACGTAAGAGGTAATAAGGAAGATTACAACGATTGGGCTGCCATGGGTAATAGTGGCTGGAGTTATGAAGAGGTACTGCCCTATTTTAAAAAATCAGAAAATAATGAAGATATTGCAAATGCCTGGCATGGGCAAAGCGGAGAGTTAACGGTAGGTTTTGCCAAACGTTTTAATACACCTTTTGCTAGTGCATTTATTAACGCCTGTAACCAATGTGGTTTTGCAAAAAACAACGATTACAATGGGGCGCAAATGGAAGGTGCAGGGCCTTTTCAATTTACCATTAAAGATGGTAAAAGGCAAAGTGGTGCAGTTGCCTTTTTAAAACCTGTTATAAGCAGAACCAACCTTACGGTGATGACCAACACCCACACAAAAAAAATCATTATCGAAAATGATAAAGCAGTAGGTGTTGAAGTGATGACAGGTAAAAATGCTGCTCAGCAAATAAGGGCTAATAAGGAGATTATTTTGTCTGCAGGTTCATTCGCATCGCCGCAATTATTGCAGCTTTCTGGCATTGGTGATAAAGAAGAATTAAATGCATTGGGTATTGCCTGCATTAAGCATTTGCCCGGGGTGGGAAAAAATTTACAGGACCATCTTTTTTATCCTGTGAGCGCTACCACCAATCTTCCGCTGGGGCAAAATCATCACCTTAAACCGGCAAATCAACTTGTTGACATCATAAATTACCTGGTGTTTAAAAAAGGCGCTCTAACCATTGGGCCATTGGAAGCAGTAGCATTTGGCAATACGTCTCAAAGTCCCGGAAGGGTGGATTACCAATTTCATTTTGCTTCTTTTCATGTTGGTAATAAATATGATGTTGATTTATATAATTTAAAAACTTTTCCAGTTAACCAGGATGGCTTTAGTATTTTACCAACTTTGTTAAAACCAACAAGCAGGGGCTATGTAAGTTTGCGTAGCAAAAATCCGTTTGATTACCCAATTATTCAACCCAATTTTTTGAGCGAAGAATCAGATAAGCAAGTGCTGATAGAAGCGGGTAAAAAAGCAATAGAAGTTGCAGAAGCTGCTGCCTTTAATCCTTACCGTAAGCAATTAATTTATCCACCTGATTGTAGCAGTGATGAAGCGATTTTACTGCACATTCAAAAAAGTATTGAAACAGTTTACCATCCTGTAGGTACCTGCAAAATGGGGCTGGATGAAACAGCAGTGGTAGATGAAGCATTGCGGGTACACAACATAGAAAACCTGCGGGTGGTGGATGCTTCTGTAATGCCAACAATTATATCTGGTAATACCAATGCACCTGTTTATATGATTGCTGAAAAGGCGGCGGCTATGATACTGCAATAAAACAGCGGCTTTATTTTAGGTGAGGTTGGTAGCCTTAGACGATAGTGAGTACTGCGCTAAAATTATTGGCAAGAAAAGTAGGAGCAATAACAATATGCCATAAAATAAGCAGTAACTAAATCACCTTATTTTAGTACATTTAGTTTTAGTCAGTATAACCCGGCACAATAACATTTAATAAAATATCTTTTAATTAAATCCCCATGAAAAAAATTGCATGCCTCTTTTTAAGTTGCTTTATTGCAATGCAGCTTGCCGCACAAACAGAAAAAAGACTAACTACTTACCTGCAGGTAGCCTATACAAACACCATACACGATCAAACATTGGGTAATAACCCCTGGGGTATTGGCCTTGGGCTGCAAACATTTATTAACACAAAAACAATCTTTAAACCAACCATAGAAATTACCGGAGATATTTATCTTGCAGATGATAAAATTTTTAGAACTACCACGGATGGCGTACCCTTAAATGATGTTGGCAGTATGGTAAATATTTTTGCAGGAACTGCTGTTAACCCTGCAAAAAATATCTACCTATCGTTTGTGGCTGGCCCCAGTTTCGCAGGCGGCCAAACTCTTTTAGGAATAAAGCCTTCAGTAGGTTTTTATTTTTCAAACAATCATAAATGGATGGGTAAATTTTCTTACATCAATATTTTTAACAGGGGAGAAATTATAAAAGAAAACTTTAGTTCAATTAGTGTAGCGATTGGTACAAAGCTGTTTTAATTTGCGTAACAGCCAACACTACAAATTAATAAATATACTTACCGGGCAAATCTTTAGGAAGTATGTGTAGCATGCTGTTGAAAGCGCAGCAATTGTTTTTAAAATAATAACCGCATAACACCCAGCAGCCTCAGTGCCTGCCCACGGGTATTGTCATAATTCTGTTTAGCGCCATACAATACTTCTCCACCTATTGTAAAATATTTATTAAATGCATAGATGGCATTGGCAGCAAAATAATGACTGTGTTTAAAAATAAAATCAGTAGTGGCAGGTTTTTTTTGGTGAAGGTAACTGTATACATAAGTGCTCGACCAGCGTTTTTTAAAAACAAAACTGTACGAAATATAGCCACCGTAATAAGAGAGTGTTTCAAGTGTAGTACTATCTTTTGGAAATGCATCATACCCAAAACCACCAAAATCATTTACGGCCCCCTGTGTGCCATTACCAATAATACCAAACACGTTAAAAGTTCTGTTCTTTATATTTAATAAGTGTAAACTTTTAGCATCTGGAATATGAATATTTAGCGAACTTGTAAATCCCCATGCATTCAATTTTCTTTTAAAAGCATAATTCTTATCGGTGTACACGATAGGTTTGTAAATAAAAGAATTAGACCAGTGCCCGTTTTTTATAGTCCACTTTGGTTTTATCACCAGTTCTGGAAAGGCAGCTTTTAACGGATTGGCACTATCAAGCGAAGTATAATCGCTATTAGGTTCTTCAACCGCCAGCAGCAAATTAAATTTAGCACTCATTTGTCTTCGCCATCTTATTTGTGGCACCCTTGACGAAGGCATTGAATTAGGGCCTTCCAGATCGAGTGTATTGGGCGATGAATTTACATCTCCAAAGTTGGTCCAAGTTTGCCCCACTAAAAATTCGCCACGGGTAATATAAGCATGCCGCAAACGAAAAAAAGTATTAACGCCCCTTGTGCTTGATAAAAAATCTCCTTCCATAAAAGCGACAGTATTGGTGCCGGCTTTTGGAAATTTAAAATTAAAGCCAAGCCTGCTTTGGTTGGCAGAAAGATGAAAGCGTTGAAATTTAATATCAGTAACTTTTGTAGTGGGTATTTCAGAAGTAACAAACACATCGTTATTCAACACGTTGTTGTTATCAAAATAGAAGGCAGGCTGAATAAAACCGGATATGGTAACTTCAGCAAACTCCGTTACAAAAGTAGGCTTTTGCGAAGGCCTGTAGCTGGTATCAAGGTTGCTGTTTCGCTTAAGCGAATCAAACTCCGTTTGTGCGGATGCCTGTATAATAAGCAGGCAACTTAGTATTGCACAACAGGTATATTTTAAAAATAAAAAATAACTCACTGCTGCAAAACGGGCGTTTTGTTTTAAAGTGGTTAGCTGGATTTTATTCATGGACAATTTTTTCTATTACTTAAATAATATACATCAATCTTTTGCATCTGGCATGTTTGCTATTGGCCCAAAAGTATACATCCAAAATTAAATGCTTTCAGGATTTATAAACAGGCAGTCTTTTTTATTTCGGTTGCAACCCTCTAAAGTTGGCAACCTAATTGCCACAATCCAAAAATATTATTTAAGCAAAGTACAGATTTCTGTGAAGCATTTTTTTTAATAAATATAGAATTAATTCTACATAACTTTTAGGTTAAAGACTATACCTTGGCCGCCGAATCTCGCTTTTTTTTAAACTCACTTATGCAACATTTCACAGACAGGTATTTATCTTTTGTTTTTTTTATAGCCGTACTAGGGTTACAGAAGTGGGTATTTTTTTTGTTAACAAAACAACTTCCAAATTGTACTACATCTATAATTTTCTTGGCATTACAAAACAATAACTGATTTCTGCTACGCAGATTAAACCCGGCAAATACACATTTGGTATGGAATTTAACAAAGAGAAAGCCGGCGAGCACAATGAATCAATTGGCACCATGCAATTGTATATAAATGACAAGGCTGTAGCTAAAGGCACTATGAAGGCACAGGTAGGAAAATTTACCCTTGTGGGAGATGGCTTATGTGTTGGTTATGACAGCGGCGATCCGGTAAGCAAACAGTATAAATCACCCGGTGAGTTTAAAGGGGGTACAATCCATTTCGTAACGGTGAGTACAGGAAAAGAAAAATATAGCGACTTGCAGAAAGATGCAGCTAGAGCGTTTAGTAAGGAATAAAAACTTTTATGGGGTGTATGATTACAATCTTCACCCATAGCTAATTACTACATTTAAAAACCAACGGTCATCTTTTTGGTGACCGTTGGTTTATTAAATAAAAATAAAAAATGAGGCAATATTTTAAATTTTTCATGTTGTTAATCGCAGTTATAGCTGCTTTTATTGTTGGTTGTAACAAGCCGCAAACAAAAATGGATAATACAAAGCTGGAAAAGGATAAAAATTATTTTGTCAAAGGCGGAGAAAAGGCTTTGATCAATCTGATTATTGCCACACATACCGGCATAAATGAAGATGCGTTTGAAGATGATGTAAAAGATTTTGTTTCCACCGCAACCTATCCCGGAAAAAATGTTCCCATCAAACAAATTACTTATCAGCCACAAATTGAACTGTTGAATTTTTTAAGAGCAAATGGTTTTAAAACCTTCATCTGCACGGGGGGTACTATTGAGTTTGTGCTTGGCATTTCATCCGATTTTTATGGCATTGCAAAAGACCAGGTGATTGGCACCTCGTTTCAATACGTGTTTGTTGACAGTAACCGGAGTGTTTACAGGAAACCGGCATTAAACTCGTTTAATGATAAAACAGGGAAGCCTGTAAACATACAGTTGCATATAGGGCAACGGCCGGTGTTTGCCTGCGGTAATGAAGGTGGCAGTGGAGATATTGCCATGCTTGAATATTCGCAAAGCAGCCATTACCCAAGCTTTCAACTAATCGTAAATCACAATGACAGCACAAGAGAATATTATTACCAGGAAAAAGATTCGGCCTAATTAAAGTCAGCAGCAAAAAACAACTGGCATGTAATCAGTATGAAGGATGACTGGAAGAAAATATTTCGGGAGAAATGATTAAACACCCTTATAAAATAAAAGAAAATGTTTTTAATGAAGATTGCTTCTTAAAGTAAATTTTTAAATAAAATAAATGAAATAAAAAACAAAATTCTTAATGCTGCTTTAGGCTAAATATGAAATGGGCAATACCCAATAAGAAATTAAAA
>JANXSR010000074.1 GCA_025352625.1 Ferruginibacter sp. | reverse complement strand
GGTTGGGCATCATTATTAATTTTATCTATAATCTAGTACCAATAAGGGTTTTGTATCAATAAATCTACTTCGGCGTAATTAAAACACCGATAAGTTGATTATGAACGTAAAAAAACACATCATACTTTCGTTTCAGAAAGCAATGATGTGTTTAAAAATATAGCAGGCAATCGTAAAAGTAGGCAACCAATCGTTAGTAAGTTGCATCGGCAAGATAGTATATGCTGAGTTATCAGCTAAAAATATTTATAAGAATTTCATATGGCAAGCAATCGTTAAAGTTCTTCCGTTTCTACGGAGGAACTATTTTTTGTGACGTAAAGTAATAGCATTTTATCTTACAAATCAAATTATTATCAATTTTTTTAGAAAAAATTTCTCCTCTTTAATTAGGCAGTACAAAATCGGGTTTACGAATAAATGTGGTATTGTATTTAAATCTGATGTTCGTTCCTATTTCCACTTTAAAATTTTTCATACCAGGCAACGTTCTTGGAAAATAGTAGGCTCTCAACTCAATAGTTCCCAAAGTGAGGTTTTCATTGCGAGTTCGAACACCAGCCCCTATTGAACTATACAAACTACTTTTTTGAAATGGTTGGTTTATTGGTGTAAGCATTGACATATCTGCAAAAGCAAAAGGGGCCATTCTAAATCCCCAGAACTTCTGCATATTAAAAAAAACAGTTTCACCCTTTATGGTACCTCTCAAATCTGCGGGTCCGGGATTACCCCAAAAATAAGGTAAGCCAAAAATGCTGTTAAGATTGATAGGCTGATTTAAAACAGGATTGATTTGCTTTGTAAACCCTGCACTGAAAAAATTTCTGTTTAGCCATTTCCCTCCGAGTTTTCTTAACCTTGTGAAGTGATCAACGTTAAAGAGTATGTCAATATCTTCTAATCGTTTACTATACAAATACCCTCCAACCCTAAAAGTGTAAGTGCTGTAAAAACCTTTTTTATTGAAATGGCTTTTTAATGCATCTATTCCAAAATAAGGACGATTTCTATCTTCTTTTCTTGTCCATCCCCCAATAAGTGCTGCACTAAAACCCTCTGGTACATCCTCATTTCGGCCAAAACCATAAATAAAATTTGCTCTATAGGTTTCCTGTTTAAATATACTTAGAGAACTAAGTAGCCCTGTTATATTAGCATACCGATAATCATAAATAGTATGATTCTTATTGGGGATATCTGTGAACTGTTGATAGAAACTTCTGACTGCTATAAATTTCCGAACCCTTGTTTGCATATTTTTATACAACAACCTTTGGCTTCCAAAATTATAACCATACCAAACATCTACATTTCTATAGCTGTACTTATAGTCACTGTTGTAGAGAGAATCGGATACGTAATTGTTATTTGTTTTATTTAATGAAAAATCTGCTGCACCTATCCATGGGATGTAAGGTGTTACCAGTGGCCTTTCAAAATGTGTATAAATGTAAGACTCTTCATTTCTTCCACTGTTGAAGGCTGATCTATAGGATTCAAAACCTACACTCCAGTCAATAAAACTTCCTTTAATATTGCGTTTTAAAAAACCTGCATCAAACCCAAATTTGGGATTTCTATCATTATCATATAAAGTGCTAAAAGATAGTCTTGATCCACTGCCCCCAACATTTTCATTTGCAATTTGAATTTTCCCTTTTGTTGGACTACCAATATCAAGCCCAATACCTAATGGAAAGATATCTTTTGTTATAACTATAACATCAACTGAATCAGTGATACCCGCAATGGTATCAATCAAAATACGTGCATCCTGTATATAAACCTGGTCACGCAAATGACGTTCATTATCAGCCAAAAGATAAGGTTGAATTTTTTCTCCTTGCCTAAAGAATAAGTTATTTCGGATTACCTTTTTGGTAGTATTGGTATGCAGCCCGTTTGCTACAATAGCTCCAAAATTATTTTTAATTACAATTGTATCAAAAATATTTCGTTCAAATCCCAGTCTGAGTAAGTAGAGATTTCTGATTGTTTTACCTGTATGTACTATAAAAGGATTAACAATTTTAACAGCATCCGGCCCATCAGGATCTTTTGCAATGCTTTTACCTAATTGCCCAAGCAATCCTTTCTTTTTAGCTAAAAAAAAGGTATCCTGATTTTCTTTTACTTCCTGCGCTATCAGCAACGATGAAAAAAAAGAAAATACAAGTACTAATAAAACAATTGGCAAAGCCTGTTTTAACATCCTTTCTCATTAAGTTTTAGTAAATAAAGATACCGAATTAGCTAAAATAAAATCTAAAGATGAAAAGTAATAATCAGTTACCCAAGTGCAAAAGCTGCTGCAGCGGATGCATGTAGTAGTGTTGTATCAAATATAGGTACAATGCAATCCGCCTGCTTAATTAATAATGGAATTTCAGTACAGCCTAAAATAACACCTGCTGCACCTAATCCTACATACTTTTCTATTATATTCATGTATATCTCTTTTGTTGCAGGCAGCAGCAATCCTTTCCCCAGTTCGTTATAAATAGTATTATTGATTTGCTCTATTTCATTTAAATCCGGAATAAGCAAATGAATTCCTTTCCTCTGTAACCTTTCCGCATAAAAACTTCCCTTCATAGTATATTTTGTACCCAATAATAATACCGCTTCAATATTTTTTTGTTCAAGCGCTTTTAATACAACATCAACCACATGTATAAGCGGAATATTTATCGCTGACTGAATCTCGTCTGCAATTGTATGCATAGTATTGGCACAAAGCAACATACATTCTGCTCCGGCATTTTCAAGTTTTTTTGCTGCTTTACTTATTATTAATTCAATACTATTCCAATCACCTTTTTTGGTAAGAGTTACAATTTCTCCATAATCAACAGAATATAAAAAAATCTTAGCCGAAGCGTTGTTGCCAAGTGAGCTATTTACTCTCTCATTAATAATCCTGTAGTAATCAATGGTAGAATACCAGGATGTACCGCCAATTAATCCGATTGTTTTCATGTTAATTTATTTATGTTTTTACAAACCGAAAACGGGTAAATAACATTGTTGTTTTAGTGATATTTTTAGAATAAAAATATTTTACAGCTGAGCAATTTTTAAATATCCGACAAATTATGTTCCGAAAAACTATTTAAACTGTGCAAATTAAAGGTAAAAAGACTTTTTATAAATAATTCTTTAACACAATCTTTAGCGTTTAAACATCAAAATAGCGTTGTTTACACTTAATTGTTACATACCTTTGCGCCGCAAAACAGTAATTATGCAATTCTTACTGCAGCTCTAACAATTGCTTGCTAAGGAAAATTTTCGGAAAGTGCTGAAAAGACTAATTCTGAAAATATTATTTAGTAAATTAAAATTAGAGAATATGAAAACTGATACACTGGGTATGGGTACCCCTATCAAAAATGATGAACTGAAAGAGTTATTAAAAGAAACAGTTGCTACAGATGTTAAGCAAGACGATTTAAACCGCACTTTTGGTGCAATCGACATGTGGAATCTTCAAAAAAAGCAGCGTACTTCTCTTGCGATGAGAAGGAGGTTTAATTGATAAATTATTTTTAAATAACCCTAATAATTTTTTCAGAATTTATTTAGCATGGCAAAAGCCATGCTTTTTTATTTAACCCCTTTTAGTAAGAGAGACCAAACTTAATTTCAGCCCGCTTTATAAAACTTACTACAAACAAAACAGCATCGAATTTTGTAATGATAAATAAATTTAGATTTTATATTTACAGTGTATGATACAAGCCTACAATTTTATAGCATCGTGGCAATTGTTTCCCGAAAAGGGAACGTACGAATTTGGTAATCGTCCAAAATCGGGCATTTATAAAATTGCAGCTACCGAAAACAAAAAAGAGATCAGTATCAATATAAACTGGGTTACACTTGAGAACCAGGCTTTCGCCTCTTCTTACACATTAAGCGCAGAGAATGAAACTTTTCCTTTTGACGAAAAAGAACTGGCAGAATATACCAAAACAAATTTTATTGATGCCTTAAATTTTGAGGTTGAGTTTATTAAGAGCGACCTGGTAGTTTTAAAAGTAGCGAATGAATTATTACCAAATGGTTACTTAAAAATAACGCAACAAGGAAAATTTGCAAATGGCGATATATACACTAATACAGAGATTTATCATAAACAATTAAGCGTTATGCCATATTCTACTTCTGTAAGTGGTGCTGTTATAAAAGCAACTGAGGAAGGTGTAATTCGGCATAAAGCACTAACTGCAATGGAAGAACAAACCAATATGCAACTTAACCAAATACGCAAACAAATTGAATTGCTTGCTATACAGGCTCAGGAAATACAGATGCGCAAAGAATTAAGTATGATTATTTACAATGCCAAACTAAGCTTTGTGCCAGTTATTGGCCACACATACTATCTTTACCAGAAGGCTGATGACACACATACACTTTCTCTTATCAGCTCTAAAGAATATGGCGGCGGTTCGGGACCTTATAAAAAATTTATTGCTCCGGTAAAGCTTCTAGCAGATCATACCTGGGTGGAGGTATAAGTATTTAGTATAAAGTACTCAGTATTTATTGAGACAGACATTATTCACTTTCGTTGCCCATGGCAGCCTGTTTCATTTTATGCGTAATTTCATGCCCAAGGTATTTTTCAATCCACTTTTCTACAAAATAAATCAGGGGCGTTAAAATAATTGCCATTGTAAATTTATAGGTATAGTTTACCAAACAAATTGCCAGAACCAGTTGCCAACTCCATCCCTTCCCAATTTTAAATGCAATAAACAATACTATAAAACTATCAACCAGTTGAGAAATTAATGTAGATCCTGTAGCTCTTAGCCACATCTTCTTTTCCCCAGTGTATTTTTTTATTTTATGAAACACTGTTACATCTACTATTTGGCTAACTAAAAAAGCCACTAGGCTACCTAAAATAATCCACATACCCTGTCCAAAAATCCCGTTGAATGCTTTGTTCATATCAGGTATGCCATCCTGTACACCGGAACCATACCAAAAATCTGCCGGAGGAACTCCCATTGCAAAATAAAACATAACAAAGGCATAAGTAATTAAGGCAACAGCTGTATAGGATATTCTTCTTACAGCCTTTGGTCCATAAAATTCATTTACTATATCTGTCATCACAAATTCAAGCGGCCACAGCAATACCCCACAAGTAAGATTAAATGACAATGCTTTTTGGCCAAACAAAGTAAAGCTGGAAGGCACTAATCCAAACAACTTTTCAAGTGAAAAAATTTTGCCTCCAATACATTCAGCAATAAGGGCATTGGCTACAAAAAAAGCTGTGAAAATCACAAACAGTTTAGTAGGCTTGTCTTTTAGTATGTTTTGTATCATTTAAAAATTGCTAAAGAAGAAATAATAAATCTGTACAATGAGAAATAGAAAGTTAATCCACATTAACCATTTTGCAATAGGTTGCTGTGTTTTTGTTATAAACAAGCCTACCATAAAAATGTTGAAAATCAAGTTTATAAAAATTGCTCCGTAACCAAGTATCACAAGCGTACTTTCTAAAGGCTGTATTTGTATAGCCCCATTAAAATTGCCCTCTTTCTTATGTGCATTTTCGTACAAACGTAAAATTACGGCCATAATAAAACTACAATTGCAAATAAAAACTACTCTTGCAAAAAATCTCATGTTAACTGTTTTACATTATTCCGGCAATGTCATCCCTGTTTTCCAGTAAGCATTGGCACAAAAGAAAAATTTTGGAATGCCTCTTCGGTAGTGCCACCGCCGCCATCCACATTTTTAGTTATCCGTAACATACGCTGGTGTTCACCTTCATTTAGCGGTACTACCATTTTACCGCCTGCTTTTAATTGTTCAATTAATTTAGGCGGTATAAAAGGTGCTGCAGCAGTTATAATCACTTTATCAAAAGGAGCAAAAGTTGGTAACCCCTCGTATCCATCACCAAAGAAAAATTTAAGGTTGGGATATGTTGTTTTAAAAATATAATTCTTTGTTTTTTCGAACAATACTTTTTGTCGTTCAATGGTGAATACTTTTGCGCCCATTTCGGCCAGTACCGTTGCCTGGTAAATACTTCCGGTACCAATCTCTAAAATCTTATCAAAAGGTTTTACCTGTAACAGTTGAGTTTGATAGGCTACTGTGTATGGCTGTGAGATTGTCTGCCCTTCGCTGATGGGAAATGCCCTGTCTTCATAAGCTATTTCATCAAAGGCGCTATCTAAAAAAAAGTGACGTGGAATATTATTCATGGCAGCCAACACGTTATTATCTGTTATGCCTTTATCTTTTAAAACATCCATCAATTTTTTTCGCAAGCCTTTATGCCGGTATGTGTCTTCGTATTTTCTCATAGCTGGTTAACTGCCACGAATTACACCAATTTTTAGCAATAAAACAAAAAAGTTAATTGGTAAAAATTACAGTGCATTACTTTCCTTACTAAATCAAAAATGCCGGAATAAATTCCGGCATTCATTTTAATTAAATAGCGAACGTATAGAAATCAATTATTTCAATTTCATATCGTTGATAATTCTTGTAATCTTTTCATCAAGTAATTTATCTGCAGCTTCAAATTCCTCAGCGTTAGCCAGTTTTGAATTTACACTAAAATAAAATTTGATCTTTGGTTCAGTACCACTTGGCCTGGCAGATATCTTAGTACCATCATTTAATAAAAATTGCAGCACATTACTTTTTGGTAAGTTGATAGGATAGCTTTCGCCAGTTTGTAAATTTTTGCCCACCTGTAATTCGTAATCCAGTAAAGCTGCAACAGCAACGCCATCAATTGTTTTAGGAGGATTGCTTCTGTACCCCTCCATCATATCGGCAATTTCTTTTGCACCATTCATTCCTTTTTTGGTGATGCTTACCAGGTTTTCTTTATACAAACCATACTGCACATAAAGGTCAATCAGTTTGGCATATAAACTACGGCCTTTGCTTTTTTCATAGGCTGCCATTTCGCAAAGTAAGGCTACAGCACTAATGGCATCCTTATCTCTTACTTCATCTCCCACCATTAAACCAAAACTTTCTTCTCCTCCAATAATATAATTTTCTTTACCCTCTTTTTCTTTTATTAAGGCTGCTATCCATTTAAAACCAGTGAGCACATTGTAGCAGGCAATATTGCTTTCTTTAGCAATTCCATCAATCATATCTGTAGTAACTACCGTTTTAACTACCATATCATTAGGGCGTGAAATACCTTTTGTTTTTCTTGCCTCTATCATGTAATTAAATGCCAATACTGCAGTTTGGTTACCATTCACTAAAACCCACTCGCCTTTTGTATTCTTAACACCAATGCCTACACGATCGCTATCAGGATCCGTACCCAACAAAATATCTGCATCCAGCTTTTTTGCTTTTTCAAGCCCAATGCTCATTGCCTCTTTCTCTTCAGGATTAGGATATATCACTGTCGGAAAATTACCATCCGGTGTACTTTGTTCTTCCACTATATGCACATTATCAAACCCAAATTTTGCCAATACCTGTGGTACCAGCGTAATGCCTGTTCCATGTATGGGGGTGTAAACAATTTTAAGGTCGTGCTGTGCAGCACATACATCCGGATAAACACTTAAACCCTTTACCATGGAAAGATACAGCTCATCCATATCCTCACCAATGATGGTAATATTAGCTTCGCCACCGGTCCATTTTACATCATCTACGGAAGCTATTTTATCTACTTCAATAATTACATTTTCATCATGCGGTGTTACCATCTGGGCTCCATCATCCCAATAAGCTTTGTAACCATTGTATTCTTTGGGATTGTGCGATGCAGTACAAACTACCCCGCCCTGGCAACCCAGGTTTCGGATAGCATAACTAAGTTCAGGCGTTGGACGCAATGCTTCAAACAAAAAAACTTTTATGCCATTGGCTGCAAAAACATTCGCCGTAGTTTCTGCAAAAAAACGGCTGTTATTTCTGCAATCATGCGCTATCGCCACTTTAACTTCGCCTGCAAAACATTTTTTTAAATAGTTGGCATATCCTTGCGTTGCCATGCCTACTGTATACTTGTTCATACGGTTTGTACCAATGCCCATCAGGCCTCTTAATCCACCTGTACCAAATTCAAGGTTTTTATAAAAGGCATCCGCCAGTTCATCCGGATTGTCTTTTTGTAATTGAACAATGGCATCTTTTACGGATTGCTCGTAGTTACCCGTTAGCCAATTGTCTATTTTTTGCTGAATGTTTTTATCCATATAAATATTTTTTACATCCTCAAAAATAAATGTTTCGTATGTCATTAACATCAGATACTATTATTTTTGTTTTATGAGATTTAATTTAACTCCCTGGCAAAGAAAATTCCAGACCCGTTTTACAATCAAAAAGGGAGGAGCTATCTTAATTGTCGGGCTTTTTATTGCTGCACAGCTTATTGCACAAGACTCTCTGTTGCTAAATAAACCAACTGACACGGTTGGCATGATAAAGACATCTTTCGCAACTACCCCGAATCCCAAAAAACTTACTGACCAACAAATAAAAAATCGGGTTAGAGGTGTTGCCATTGCCAATGTTGTTGGGTACAGTGCTATTTTGATTGGTTTAAATTCAGCATGGTATGCCAATTACCCAAGAAGTAATTTTCATTTTTTTAATGATAACAAAGAATGGCTGCAGGTTGATAAAGTTGGACATATGTACAGCGCCTATATTGAAAGCAGGGCCAGTATGGAACTGTGGAGATGGACGGGCATTAGCCGGGAGAAACGAATCTGGTTAGGTGGTTTAAGTGGTGCTGTTTACCAAACGGCCATCGAAATATTAGATGGTTTTAGTGCAGAATGGGGCTTTAGCTGGGGCGATTTTTCTGCAAATATCCTTGGCAGCGGCATCCTGATTGCGCAGGAATTTGCCTGGGATGACCAACGGATAAAATTAAAATTTTCGTTTCACAGAAATGATTATGGCGATCCCCAGCTTAATCAACGGGCGGATGACATATTTGGAAAATCAACCATTGAAAGGTATTTAAAAGACTATAATGCACAAACTTATTGGGCAAGTGCTAATCTTAAATCATTCTTTCCTTCGAGCAATTTACCTGCTTGGTTATCGGTAGCGGTTGGTTATGGAGCAGATGGCATGTTTGGTGCCAATGAAAATGTAGCATACAATGACCTGGGTAATATAACTTTCGACAGAAGGGATATTAAAAGGTACAGACAATGGTATCTTGCACCAGATATTGATCTCACTAAAATAAAGACAAAGAAAAAAGCAATCCGTGTTTTATTAACGGTGCTGAGTGCATTTAAATTTCCAGCTCCAAGCCTTGAATTTAGCAATGGAAAGTTTAAAGTACATGCGTTACATTTTTAAAGAAGCTAGTTATTGATACATCCTTTATAATTGATGGAAACGCTGGTATAGCAGGTTAAAGCGGATAAGACGGATTTTATACGCCCAATAATAGTTACATCAAAAGCCATTGGCTGAATTCAAAAAAGAACATACGAAAAAAATGCTTCCTGATAATAAACAATGATCAGCCTTTATCCGTATCAATCTGCTAAATCAGTGTTTCTATCAGAGATAGTTTAGGGGATAGGGGCAGCCGCAGTTTCCATCCACGCTCCCTCAATTTCCGTTCCTTCAACCTCCACATAAATATGTTCATCCAATGTTGTTGAAATGGATAAACCTACATAATCAACAACAACAGGGAAAGATTTATGTGTTCTCTCCACCAGTGCCAGTGTTTGTATTTTTTTTGGGTAGGTTTCTAAAAAAGGTTTTAAGGCATACAACATGGCTTTACCAGTGTTGGCCACATCATCAATTAGTAAAACAATTTTACCATTAAAATCAATCGAAGGCTCAATCGTTATGGTGGAGGGATTTTTTTTATCCATAGTTAAAGCCGCCACAATAACTGCTCCTGTAAACACTTCTTTTAAATAATTGCTGATTTTATTGGCAATGATAAGTCCGCTGTCTTTAATGCCCACCAACACCAACTCTTTTTCGCCGTAATTTTGTTCAGTCACTTCCAGTGCCATGCGGCGAAGTTTTTTTTCGGCAGTTACTTTTGTAAGGATATATTTTTTATTTGCCATAATTTTTTGTTAACTGTAATAGCACGAATTTATAGCAATAAGTTCAGATAATTAGTGTATCTGCTTTTTCATAATTACCTTAGCCGTATAAATATTGAGTATGCATCTTGTTCCTCAAATTCTATTTGTTGCTATCCTTGCAGCAGCTGTTTGGTTATTCACAAAAAATATTTTACAAATACGGCGTACTATATTTTTAGGCCAGCCCGAAGACCTGAGTGATAATAAACCACAACGTTGGAAAAACCTGCTGCTATTGGCTTTAGGGCAAAAAAAGATGTTTAAAAATCCACTTGTTGCAGTAATGCATTTGGTGATTTATGCAGGCTTTATCATCATTAACCTTGAAGTGCTGGAAATTGTGCTGGATGGTATTTTTGGTACGCACCGGTTATTCTTTCCCTACCTCGGCAGCTTCTATACTTTCCTGATTAACTTTTTTGAAATATTGGCCGTGGGTGTCATTATTGTGTGCGTACTGTTTTTTAGCAGAAGAAACATCCTTAAAATAAAACGCTTTATCAGCAAAGACCTTAATGGCTGGCCCCGAAGCGATGCCAATTATATTTTGATTGCCGAAATTATTTTGATGAGTCTTTTTCTAACGATGAACGCTACCGACAGGGCATTGCAAATACAGGGAAGCGAACAGTATCACAACACCGGCCGCTTTGTTTTTTCTGGCTTATTTGCTCCCCTCTTTAGCGAACTATCAACCACAACACTTATTGGAATTGAAAGAACTTGCTGGTGGATACACATTGTTGGCATACTGGCTTTTTTAAATTACCTGCCTTACAGCAAACACCTGCATATTATGCTTGCATTTCCCAATGCATATTATGCAAGGCTGCCCTTGTTGGGTAAAATGACCAATATGGTAGCTGTACAAAATGAAGTAAAGTACATGATGCAACCGGAGCTTGCACCACCTGGAGATGCACAGCCAATGAAGTTTGGCGCCAAAGATATAGTTGACCTTAGCTGGAAAAATTTATTAGATGCCTATAGCTGCACTGAGTGTGGCCGTTGCAGTGCAGCCTGTCCTGCAAACATTACCGGCAAATTATTAAGCCCCCGCAAAATAATGATGGACACCCGTGACCGGGCAACCGAAGTAGGAAAAAATATTACTGCCAATGGTGAATTTAAAGACGATGCAAAAACGTTGGTGAAAGATTACATTACGGTGGAAGAATTGCGTGCCTGCACCACCTGCAATGCGTGTGTTGAAGCATGCCCTGTTAACATTAGTCCGCTGGATATTATTATTCAATTGCGCCGCTCGCTGATAATGGAAGACAGCAACGCCCCACAAGAATGGAACGGCATGTTCAGTAACATAGAAAACAATTTCGCACCCTGGAAATTTAGTCCTGAAGACAGAGATAAGTGGGTGGAAGATTTATTGTAAAACTTATTTTTATTTTATCATTGTCCGGGCTAAGAAGCTTTGTGGTACTGCATTGGCGTCGCACTCTTGTACATTTTTTCTTTATGGAACTTTTATCGAAGCTAAGATTGTCTGAACAAGTAATCTATTCAAATAACCGTTCGGACAAATGGTTTGAACAAGCTAAATAAAATCACCCGAAATGTTGTTTTGAATGGAGTTTGTCAGCTTGTCAATTATAAAATTAAGCTGTACTTTTTTTCCTTTTTTCACTCTTCTAAGATACGAAAAAACTGACTTTGATTTTTTTAAATGAATGCCCTCAGTCATACTTATTGATCTGTGGGCGACGCCGATGGGTATGAATGAATACCCTCAGTGATACTTATTGATCTGTGGATGATGTTGATGGGAATGAAAGATACTCCAAAGAGTGGGATTATTTATTGCCAGCTGTCTGCACTGTTGGCGCAACGTCCTCAGCCCTGCTTATGGCTTGTTGAGAGACGTTGCTCGGAATGAGGGACAAAAGCCATTGCCCAAAAAGATAAGGAAGCTTTAGAGCGGTGTTACTATGAGTGCTTCCACCTTGGTTAATCATTGAAAATACTGATAATTTAAAAGGATATTGTATCTTCAATTTGCACTACTGAAAATGAGAAAATTACTCTTTGTTATTCCTTTCATCTGCTTTTGGATTAATTGCACAGCAAATAATATTGTAGTTACGTCAAATGCCGATTCTGGCCCAGGTACTTTAAGGGATGCCATTACCATTGCCAAGGCTAACGGATCTGCTGTTACAGATACAATCAGCTTTAATATTCCCGAGACTATTTTTAACCTGCGGATGATTGAACTGGTTACTGAACTGCCTTCTCTTTCGTCCAATATCGTACTGGATGGCACTACGCAGCCCGGTACTGCTTACGGCACCACAGATGCAAAAATCTGTGTTAAAAAAAATGATTACGCTCCCACATTTACAATGCTCACCATTGAAAACGCTGTAAACGTACAGGTATATGGTATGTGTTTGTATTATGGCTACTGGCAGGGTTTTTTCGGCGCTCCCTCACGCTCTAACACGCTATATGGTATCAACTTATTGAGTGCGAAAAATATTATTATCGGAGCGCCTGGTAAAGGCAATGTTATAAATGGCGTGGTAAGAGGCATCTTTTCTAACAGCGACAACTGCAGTGATGTTTTTGTACAGAGTAATTACCTGGGACAGGGCAGGTTTTATGAAAATCCTGCCGACGATATTGACCCGGTAGTACTGCCTGCTGAATATTGCGTTGTGCTGATGAATATAAAAAATGTAACCATCGGCGGCGACCAGCCGGAGTATGGAAATATTTTTGGCAGCCGCATAGAAGGGATATACGTAGATTCAAAAAATACTACGGGTAATGGATTGTTAAAGATCAGGTATAACAAGTTTGGCAGGGGCTACGATAAAACTACTAAAATCAGCGTCTTCGATTTTTGGGATGCCTATGTTAGTATTGGCCAAAGTGGCAACGGGCCGCTGGAGGCTAATGGTAATATTACTGATTACAGGGTGGAGTTACTGGACAACGATATCCCAAACCATGTGTATATAGGTTATCAAAGTGATTCTGTTATTGTATTGAGAAATCATTTTGAAGACGACAACCGTGATGACAGTCACCCAACCAAGCTGTCTATAGCGTTCTGCAGCGGAGGCTGCACCGTAGGAAACGATGATGAAGCCAATGCTAATTTATTTAAGAAGAAAGCCAGCGAAAAGGATTATCCTTCTATTGGTATATATGACTGCCCCGCTGTTACGATGCTGAAGAATGTATTTGATTGTAACTCCACCTTTGGATCAACCACTTATGTTTACCAGTACCTGAATAAAATACCATGGGCACAGGTAGATCTTACAACGCCAACCTTTGTGGAAGGCAGGGCAACGCCTGGTACAAGAGTGGATTTGTATTATGATGATATATGCACGGCTTGTGAAGGACGTGTTTATATTGGAAAAGCAATTGCGGATAATAACGGCAAATGGAAATATACAGGCCCTGTAAACGGAACGGTTGTGGCTACAGCTACTACCAGCGATGGTGCCACCAGTCAGTTTTCTATGCCTTTAATCCTTACCGATAAAATGATTATACAGCAACCAACCTGTGGCAAGAAAAACGGCAGTGTAACTGGTATCAACACCGAAGGTGCAGAAACCTACCGATGGATTGATTACAAGACCAAAGACACGGTTAGCTATTCTATTGACCTTAAAAATGTGGGGCCGGGCGCTTATTATTTGTATGCCATACACGGCGGCACCTGTATGTATCCTTACTTTGTTTCGCTTGAAGATAAAACGCCCTACGTTTTCACATCTCAGCAGAATATTAAACAACCTTCCTGCGGCCTGTTTAATGGATTTATAAATGGCCTTACTGTTTTTAATGGTATGTATTCTACCACAAAATGGGTGGATGAAACCGGCAATATAATCGGTACCGAAAATTATTTAAATCAATTGGGGCAGGGCACTTACAGGTATATTGTTACAGATACCGTTGTGGGTGGCGGTTGCAGCGGTACCGCTACGTTCGTGTTGGTGAACCAATCAGGGCCATCATTAGATTTAACTGGCTTATCCATTAAGCCTGCAAAATGCGGAAACAAAAACGGAAGTGTTACGGGTATTAGGACTAACAATGTAAACGGAACACCTTTTATCGAATGGAGAGATTCAACGGGCACCATTGCCGGAAACAGTCTTGATATTATCAACTTAGCGGAAGGCAAATACCGGCTTTATTTTAAAGATGATACCGGGTGTGATACTATTATCACTCCATTTTTCAGAGTAAAGGATACTGCTACCATAAGTATCAATGAAGCTTCGGTAATTATTGAACCAACGGGCTGCTTAACCAATAGCGGAAGTATTAGTGGCGTCATGGCAACCAATGCCAGTACCTATACATGGAAAAGCTTTGCTACAAATAGTATAGTGGGTAACACACTAAATGTTGCAGCACTTGGCGCAGGTACTTATCAGCTTACGGCATCAAATACTGCAGGCTGTACAGCAGTTTCTTCTGTCATCAGCATTGCTACGGCAAGCTTTGATGCTATACAGGTTAAGACCTTTGATAAAAAAGATGCCAGTTGCAATAATGCAGATGGCAGCATTGCCGTTACCAGTTTTGATAAAGACGCAACAAGGTATACCTTCCGCTGGACAGATAGTGCTTTGAACCAACAGGTAACAGCAACTAACAATATCATTAGTGATCTTGGGAAGGGAAACTATCAGCTTTTTGCAACAGACAAGTATGGCTGTGAAAAGAAAATATTCAGCGCATTTGTCGATTCTTTCCCTACACCAGACCTTGATTTTTCTGCCATGCAAATGGCTTTGTTGCATGAATAAAATTTTCAAGATAGCTACCCTATCCTGATTTATAGTTAAGCTATCTTCTTACTTATCGGTTTTGTTGTTTGGAGCATAATGTTGAGTATTTTACATCCAACAGCCACCTCGGTCT
>JANXSR010000071.1 GCA_025352625.1 Ferruginibacter sp. | reverse complement strand
GTATTTTCAGGAGCCCGTTGAAATTAACGCTGTGTATTGCGAAACCCAACAGTGTTTTATCCCTGTTACAAAAACTGCAGATGGAGGCTACAAAATAAATTTCCCTGGTGCAAACAGCAACTGTTATTATTATACCAAAGGCGTCTGCACTAAAATAAAAATCAGCCACACATTTTATTCTGCAGTCATCTTACTTAATCAATAATCATGAATCATTCCACTTCTATCTTACTATATGCTGGCTGTTTTACTATGTTGTTTGCAGCTACATGGATAAGTAAACACAATAAAAGTAATCGGCTTTTTGATACTCAAGGTGTATTGGCCGCCAATAGCAGCACTCTTTTAGGTTTACATGCTGCAGGAATATACTGGTTAGGATTGGTTCCCCTAATACTGCTAAAACAATCGCCTGAAATAGTTTTAACGAGCAGTGGATTTCCTGGAATTTTATGGTTGCTTGTGTGGGCATTTCTATTGATTGTAATAGTATTTACTGGTTTAAGGGCAGGGCACAATATTCAAATATACAAGGCATACAGAGATGGTTTTTCAAACAAATTCCTTAGCATTTATTTCCCGTTAAGGATACTGTTTCTTTGCTCCTATGAATTATTTTTTCGTGGATGGCTATTATTTGATTGCATAAAATGGTGTGGTATTTATCCGGCTATTTTGCTTACAACCCTTTTAACTGTTTTAATCCACGTATTTACAAATAAAAAAGAAATGCTGGGCTGTATACCATTTGGAATAATGCTCAGCAGCTGTTGCATTGTTTTTAATGCTGTATGGCCTGCCATTGTATTGCACATAGCATTATCCATGGCTTATGAAATACCCCCACTTAATCATTTTTTAAAGCTTTTAAAAATTAGCAAATGAAAGTTTTTGTTACAGGAGCTACCGGTTACATAGGTAATCATCTTGCTCATACACTTGCCAGCATGGGTAATGAAGTTCATGCCATTATTCGTTCGGATAAAGCAAAAGAATTGCTGCAACATCCCAATATCATGCTCTTTAAAGGCGACATTTTAGAAAAAGAAAGTTTACTGTTGGCTATTGCTGGATGTAGCCAGGTTTACCACACTGCAGCTAAGGTGGGCGTATGGGCAAAAGATCCTTCTTTATTTTATAAGGTAAATGTTGAAGGCACCAAAAATGTACTGGATGCAGCTCTACAAAACGGCGTTGAGAAATTTGTTTTTACCAGTACCTGTGGTGTGATAGGCTCATCGCTTTATGAACCCATGAACGAACAAGATCCTCTAAACACCAGCTTTGCACTTGAGTATGATTTATCAAAAAAAATAGCGGAAGAAATGGTATTTCAATATGGCGGCAAAGGAATGAATACAATAATAGTATGTCCATCAAAAGTATATGGGCCAGGCAATATCTCTCATTCGCTTACTGCCAATGCAGTTATAAATATGTTCTTAAAAAAAAGGGTTGCCTTTATTCCGTGGCCTGGCACCTACAAGGTTTGCTTTGCTTTTATAGATGATATTGTTAAAGGCCATATACTGGCAATGGAAAAAGGGAAAACCGGTAATAAATATATACTTGGAGGAATAAACATATCCTACCGGCAATTTTTTGATAGCATTCGTGCTATCTCCCATTGCAGGGGGCGTATCATACAGCTTTCAAAAGCAACCATTCGGAGATGGGCTGTTTTAGAATTGATGAGTTATAAAATCACAGGCATACAGCCACACTTTACTTTTAAATCATCAGCATACATCTTTAACAATTTTATTTTCTCCAGTGAAAAAGCCACAACAGAACTCGGTTACAAAATAACTCCTTTAGATGAAGGATTAAAAAAAACGATCCGGTTTTTAAAGGGATGAAAAAATTATTATTTATGTGCAATTGCAAAAGATAATTGAAGAATAGAGCCTCGCCCAATATCGAAGTAAAAATATCAATAAAAAAAATTAACAATCATGCATAAATTTGATATAGTTGCAACTACGCTATTATTTATTGCATTTTTTATAGAATTCACTTTAATACTGTTTCATAAGCCAGAGAAAAATGTGGTGAAAGATATAAAGGCAAATTTTTTGCTTGGGTTATGCATCATACTGGTAGGATTGTTCGAAAAGGGATTTTCGTTTAGTGTTTTTTCTTTCTGTTATCAGTTTGCCATTTTTACACCTCCCTTATCCTGGTGGTGGTGGGTAGCAGGTTTTTTAAGTTGTGATTTTATCCATTATTTTTATCATTGGCTTGGACACAAAACCCGGCTTTTTTGGGCAGCGCACGTTACGCATCATTCTTCACAATATTTTAATTTATCAACCGGGTTACGTACTAATTTTTTACACCTTTTTTACCGTTTTTTATTTTGGGCTCCTTTATGCTTTATTGGTATTCCGCCGGCAATGATCTTGTTTTTTGAATCCATTACTGCCATCTTAAATTTCCTTGTTCACACAGAAAAAATTGGAAAGCTCGGTATACTGGATTGGATATTCAATACCCCTTCCAATCATCGTGTTCACCATGGAAGTAATGCTGGTTACATTGATAAAAACTTAGGAGGTATTCTTATGATTTATGATCATTTATTGGGGACTTATGCAAAAGAAACAACACCACCGGTATATGGTATTACTCATAATATAGAAACACATAACCCAATTAAAATTTTATTACATGAATTTATAAAAGTGATACGTGAATTACACAAAATAAAAGGCATGGCCTCCAAATTTAGTTACCTGTTTTCCAGGCCCCAATAAATACCTACACCAAATAAAACTTATCGAAATGAAAATTTTAGTAACCGGTGCTACAGGCTATCTTGGCCACCAATTAGCACTTACGCTGGCAGAACGTGGCAATAGTGTGCAGGTATTGGTAAGAAATCCTTTGTCTGCAAATATCCCCTCACACAAAAACATCGTGGTATTTACCGGCGATATTACCAACAGGCAATCGATAAAACCTGCTATACTTGGCTGTGAGCAGGTATATCACACAGCAGCACTTGTTAAAATTTTTGCAGCAAATGCCGCTGATTTTTATAAAGTAAATGTTGAGGGAACGCAGCATTTATTAGCTGAAGCTCTTTATGCATGTGTAAAAAAATTTGTATTCACCAGCAGTTGCGGTGTTTTGGGTACATCTGTTTTTGAACCTAAATGCGAGAATGATCCCCGAACAACCGGATTCGAAAATGATTATGAGTTTACAAAGTTTATTGCAGAAAGCCTGGTTAAAGAATATATCTACAAAGGTTTATTTACAGTAATAGTATCACCGTCAAAAGTCTATGGCCCGGGTATTGAAACACATCCTGTGAGTGTGAATCATTTAATATTACGGTTTATAAAAGGCCGTGCTACTTTCATTCCAAGCCCTGCCAAATTATTAGCTAATTATTGCTTCATAGATGATGTAGTGGAAGGGCATATTCTTGCAATGGCAAAGGGTGCTTGCGGCGAAAAATACATACTGGGAGGAGAAGATATTTCTTATTCAGATTTTTTTAAAACAGTCCGTTCTTTATCAGGCTCAAAAGCAACATTAATAAAAGCTCCCAAATTTATAGCTAAGCTATTTGCATTGTTACAATGGGTACAATTTAAAATTACCCGTAAAGAACCTTTTGCAACTTTAAAAGGTGTAAAATCTATTTTTTGTAACAAAACTTTTAGCAGTAACAAAGCAATTGGCCAGTTAGGTTATCATTTAACTCCATTGGAAGAAGGCCTGCAGCAAACCATTCACTTTTTAAAAACTCAAAATCATGTATCTTAAAAACTATTGTTTAATAACAGGTGCCAGTGAAGGTTTCGGCAGAGCATTGGCTATTGAATGTGCTGGCAGAAAGATGAACCTTATATTGGTAGCATTACCAGGCCCTGAATTATTTTACCTCGCTAATTTTATAGAACGAAATTATAAAGTAGAAGTAATAGTATTTGAAAAAGACCTTACAAAGGAAGAAGAATGCACCATGCTTTATAAAGAAGTATGCGAAAGAAATTACAACATAAATATCCTTATCAACAATGCCGGCCTTGGAAATACACAGTTATTTTCTGAGGGAAGTATTTCTTTTTATGAGCAACAGCTAAAGTTAAATGTTGTGGCCACTACCCTGCTAACAAGATTGTTTCTTGATATGTTACGAAACAATGCACCAGCTTATATTCTAAATGTAGGCAGCCTCTGTAGCTTTTTTTACCTCGCAAAAAAACAAGTGTACGGTGCAACAAAATCTTTTATTTATTTTTTTTCAAAAAGCCTCCGGCGGGAGTTGCAAAATGAGAATATACATGTAAGTGTAATTTGTCCCGGCAGTATGAATACCAATACTTCAGTAATACTACTAAATAAAAAAAGTAGCTGGCTTTCTCAGTTGGCAGTAATGAATCCTGAAAAAGTTGCTCCCATAGCCATCGATGGTTTATTAAAAAGAAAGGAAGTTATTATACCTGGCAGCGTTAATAAATTTTTCCTGGTATTGAATAAATTAATACCCGCCTCATTAAAAAAAATAATTACCAATAACCAGATGAAACTATTGAATGCTGTTCCTCCGAGGTTTCAGCCTGCTATGACAGAAGCCTTGCTGCCAGTTTCAATTCCTGTTAATAAACCACTGCCTGTAATTATTAATCAAATCTGCTAAATTATACTTCGCATAATAAGCTATGTAGAAAACTTACCAATTACTTGCTTTTATTGGGCGGGATTTATTTAGTAAAAACTACTTGCAGGCATTTACATTTTAGTATTTATTACAAATTATAAAGACGATCTGTATATTTTTTGCAAAAAAACACTCTTTTCCGATAATACGTTTCAATAAAATTGTTTTACAAAAAAGCATAACAGGTTACCGGATTTTTCAATTAGGAAACACTTTTTCAGGCTTATATTTTTGGGTAGTCAATCAATAATTAATCAGCTTAAAACTATCAATCATGAAAAATGTTATCCTTCTTATCACTGCAATTACTGGTTTACAATCTTTGTGCTTTAGCCAGTCTATTTACCCAACTCCCAAAATCAGTAATCCTGCTGGTTTGAATCAATATTTAATAAAAGCAAAAAATCAGAAAACAGCTGCACTGGTTTGCCTTACCGGCGGAACTGCATTAGCTACAATAGGTATTCTTACAAGTGCACCCAAAGTAGTTACTGAATTTGCTGATATTTTTAACCCGGCAAAACCGCCACAGCCAGATTATACTGCCCAAACAGTGTTGCTATTTGCAGGAGCAATAGGGATCGTTGCGTCAATTCCATTATTTGTTTCAGCTGGAAATAACAAAAGAAAAGCAACACTGCTGATAACCAACCAAAAAACAGCACTGGGGTTACCCACTTTTGTTTCAAAAAAAATCACCGGATTAACGCTTTCTGTTTCTCTTTAGAAATGGATAGGTTAATAAAGAAAAGCCTTTACCGCATAGAATCAGGGACGCAATTTTATTCATTAATTAAATTTATTTAGTCATGTTTACTTTCGATCTCATAGGACTGCTCTTTGTTTTAATTGCATTTCTATCGGAATTTATATTACTACTGCTACATAACTGCGACAAAAAATTGAAGAAAGATATGTTTGCTAATTTTTCGCTTGGTTTAAGTATTATGGTAGTGGGCTTGTTTGAAAAAGGGCTGGCTTTCGGCCTTTTTTCTTTGGCATATCATTGCGCAGTATTCACGCCTTCGCCTTCTATTTGGTTATGGGTTGCCGCCTTTTTTAGTTGTGAATTTATTTATTATTTATTCCACCTTCTTGGACACAAGATTAGGATATTTTGGGCGGCACATGTAACACATCACTCCTCCAGGTATTTTAATTTTTCAGTTGGCTTACGTAATAATTTTATCTTTCTTTTTTACCGGTTTATATTTTGGTCTCCCTTATGCTTTTTTGGTATTCCACCAGAAATGATTTTATTTTTTGAATCCATAACAGCTATTCAAAATTTTTTGATCCATACCGAAAAAGTGGGCAAGCTGGGTGTATTGGATTGGATTTTCAACACACCATCCAACCACCGTGTACATCATGCAAGCAACCCTGAATATATTGATAAAAATCTCGGTGGCATTCTTATGCTTTATGATCATCTGTTTGGAACTTATCAAAAGGAAACAGTACCTCCCGTTTATGGAATAACGCATAATATTGATACCAATACTCAATTAGAAATTTTAATACATGAATATGTGCATGTTGTTTCAGAAATTTCAAAAATAAAAACTGTGGCTGCAAAATTCCGATACCTGCTTTCACCTCCGCAATAAAGCCATAAAGTATTTTTTAGCTACATTCCAAATCGAGTATGTTGATCGTTTTATCATAATAGGCCTTTGCCCTTTCGGGGGAACTGCCGACACATACCAACCCTAATTTTCCATACTCAGATAAGGCCCCAACAAGGTGAAACATAACGCCTTCCTGAGCTGCACTATCATACATCAGTTCGTGAAAAATAGAAATATCCATCAGGTCATCAGGAGTAAGACCAATATATTTATCACTACTCACATTATCTGATGCAAAATAAAATCTTTTGTTGCCGCCTGCGGTAAAGTATTCACCTGTATCTGCATTGTAAATTCCATCTGTTAAAAACTGCAGCATTAAAAAAGGATGCGTAGTACCACCTTTGCGCAGGTTAATTTCAATGGCATAATGTTTCCACGAATCATCTGACTGTTTAACAGAAATAAAATCAATAGCAAACCTGCCAAGTGCTCCCCTGCGTGCCAGGGTTTGTGCAATTTTTTTTCCATCTTTAGCCAACGAAATACTATACGCTTCATCTGCAGGAAAAACAGCGCCTAAAAATACCTGCCCGTCTTCGCCACCAAGTAACTGATCGTGTGTGCTAACAATTTCAATTTGGTGCGAAGGACTGATAACACACTGTACCGAAGGTGACATCTTAACATCGCCATCAAGAAACACTTCCACAATGCCACCCATTGATTGGAATTTTTCAAAAAATAATTTTTCGCTTACCTCTTTCGCTACCATTTTAAGTTGGTGAGATAAACTCTCTTCAATATTTTTTTCGAGAAAGCTATCTAATTCAAGTGCAGGATAGGTATAGATGGCATTACCATCCCCACTAAATCCATCATTCATTTTGATGACAGCTTTTCGCAGCAAAGGGTTTCTTCTTTTAAGGTCAGCCAATGCTTTTACAATATCTTCTGTTGTTGTAAGGTCTTCAAATCCATCAGGAAAATTTACCCCGCTATCTCTGAAATTTTTTCTGCTGCCGGATTTTGATCCTTCATAAAATTTATCCGGGTCTGTACCAAACAAAGGAATTCCTAATTGTACTGCCAGTGTTTTCTCAAGGCTGGTAATATTATAGCACGTAAGATGTGCTGAATTGGTATCCGGAATTAATTCTCTTATCCGTTCCATCAGCCTTGGCCTTTCCAATACTTTTTGTGTAAGAGGTTTAACGGAAGCATCATAACAACTAAGCATGGTAAGTCTTTTTCTTGCATGATGACCGGTGATGCCAGGCAACAGGTGCAGGTAATAATCTACAATGCTATCTGCTACCGGAACACTGGTTACATAAATAATTTTTGTGGTTGGCATACGCAGCAGCATAAGCAGGCAAAGCATTCTTTCTTCGTAATGCACAGCACCTTTTACTTTGGAGAGTATATCCTGATCAAGGGAAAGCGATGGAAGGATAAGGATGGTTCTTGGAGCTAGTTTATCAGGAAATACTTTTTCGTACTGCTCTGTAAAACGTTGCTGAATAGAAAGGAATACTTCCCTTTCTTCTTTAGATCCCTGCAAGGGAAAATGGTAGGTGTTATTGAAGCATTTTCTGGTAGTATTGGTATCTATATTCATATGCTAAATCTTTTCAGAAAGTTACCAAATTTCAGTAAAGAAAAAGGCTTGTTTCAAAAGCGTTTTAAAAAAAGGTATATAATTTTTTACCGATGTAATTTATTATCTTATGTTAACAACCTTCCATTTAAGCCATAGTAGCTTTGCTGAAAATTAAATACAATGAAAATTATTTTAAAATTAGAAGAGGTCGCAATGGCTGCTATCGCCATTTATTTTTTGAGTATCTACAACCTTGGTTTATCAAGTTGGGTTTGGATAGTTTTATTTTTTACTCCTGATATTTCCATGCTAGGTTATCTATTAAACACACAGACAGGAGCAATAACTTACAATCTGTTTCATCATAAAGCAATAGCGTTGCTGATTGCTGCAACTGGTTATTATTTGCACAATGATGTTGTGACTGCTATTGGAATCCTGCTATTTGCACATGCTTCATTCGACAGAATTTGGGGCTATGGGTTAAAGTATTCTGATAATTTTAAGAATACGCACCTGGGCAGCCTGGAGAAATAACTAATTTATTTCTTCAAAAGTCTGTTGCGGATGCGGCTCATGCTTACAGGTGTTATGCCCAAATAATTAGCCATGTACTGCTGGGGAATACG
>JANXSR010000070.1 GCA_025352625.1 Ferruginibacter sp. | reverse complement strand
CAGGTAAGTAACAGCCTGACCAACAGTAGTGATGGTTTCAGCCTGTTCATCAGGAATTGAAATGTTGAATTCTTTTTCAAATTCCATAATAAGTTCAACGGTGTCCAAACTATCGGCACCTAAATCATTAGTGAAAGAAGCCTCAGGCGTAACCTCAGCTTCATCAACACCTAATTTGTCAACAATTATTTTCTTTACTCTTGTTGCAATGTCTGACATGGTAGTATTATTTAGTTAATCAGGTGCAAAAATATACTTTTTGCAATAAATACAAAGAAATATAAATAAAGGCAAAATAGCCTCTTTTGACACACCTGGTTGTTAGTGATGAACAAAATTGCCGTTGATAGTTGAAACAAACAAATATATTTTTATGCCTGAATATTAACAGCTCCGATTGCCGGTTGATTATTTTATAAAAGCATGACTACCCGTAAATAAAAAAGTTTGTATATTGTACTCCTTCGCTACCCTGGATAAAATTAAGAAAGCTAAAAAACGATTTTTATGGGCTTAAAACAAATAGATCACGGTAGCAAATTATACCATCAAATGGTTCAGTTAAGGCTGGATATTTTGCGTAAACCACTGGGGTTATCTTTCACAAAAGAAGAATTGGATAAGGAAAAGGATGATATTTTAATTGGTTCTTTTGATGAAGATCAAATGTTGGGCTGCTGTATACTTACCAAAATTGACGACCGCAGAATTAGACTGCGGCAAATGGCTGTTCAAAAAAAATTACAGGGAAAAGGTATTGGGGAATCAATTGTAAGTTTTGCTGAAAATATTGCACGGGATAAAGGATATAAAATTTTGATGATGCATGCACGGGATACTGCCATAGGCTTTTACGAAAAATATGGCTATGTTGTAAAAGGCGATCAGTTTATAGAGGTAAAAACCAATCACCATGTAATGGAAAAACGCCTGCACTAATTATGGATGAACCTTTGCAACCAGCATTTTTCTTACATCCCTTATTTCTTCACTTGGAAATGCATCTTTTGGCACAATAAAAAAAGAGCGGGAATCAAAATATAAATGGAAGAAATGCGGGCTTTCCATGGTAGCACTAAAAGCAGTCCAGGGCCACTTTCGGCTACCTCTTTCATTTTCTATTATAAAATCATCTTTCCCTAAAGTTGCTTTAAATGTATCTTTAAACGTAGCAGATTTTTTATAAATGATGGCCGGTAATAAATACCAAAAAGCTATCATTAATGTAAACCATAAAACAGAGCTTAGCAAAAAAGCCAGTGGAGATATTTTCTTTAGAAAAAACAAGGCTGCAGCTACAATGGCAAATACATTCACTGCTATCATCATTACTTTAATTTCTTTACGGGTAATAAAATGATACCGTAATGCCTGTATTACTTTGCCTTTGTTGTAAGTGAACAATTGTGAAGTCATACCGTAAAGATACCATATAAATGATAATGGGTAGAATCAGCAGGCCTGAAATTAAGACGTAATTCAGCAATTAATATACATTTGTACCGATGTACATTTTAATAAACAATACCCATTATCATCTCAAAACAATGTTGGTGGCGGTGTGCTTTTTTGCTGTAAGTTGCTTGCTTTTTTGCTGTTCAGAAAAACACCCTCCCAGAAATGTTGAACGTTCTTTTTACTATTGGAAATCCATTTTTAAATTAACTGATTTTGAAAAAAAGAGGCTGGATAGTCTACAGGTAAAAACAATCTATCTTAAATTTTTTGATGTGGACTGGAATAATGAAATACATCAGCCAATTCCAAAGGCACAGGTTCGTATAATTGACACTGTCTATCTTAAATCAAATAAAATAAAAATAATTCCGGCCGTTTTTATTACCAACGAGTGCATACAAAAAATAAATACTTCGCAGGTAAATGAATTAGCTGGCAGAATTGTATTGCTGGTAAAAAATATTCAAGTCAATTCTTTACCAGGACTAAAAATAAACGAAGTACAAATAGATTGCGACTGGTCGTCATCTACAAAAGAAAAATATTTTTCTTTACTTACGAGCATCAAGAATAGCGGATTCCCAAATCTGTCTGCTACAATAAGATTACACCAGGTAAAATTTTCAGCAACTACCGGTGTGCCTCCCATTTCCAAAGGTTTACTGATGTGTTACAATATGGGTAATCTAAAAAATCCTGCAACCAAAAATTCAATTATTGAAGTTGCTGAATTAAAAAAATATGCCGGTAATCTTGGTATTTATCCATTGCCATTAGATGTTGGCTTACCTCTATTTGATTGGTATGTTTTAGTTAGAAAAAATAAATACAAGGGCCTGGTAAAATCAATTGATACCCATAACCCGGTACTTTCAGCAACAGCTGCAGATCAATTTATTTTCTTAAAAGATACCATCCTCAATGATATTGAATTTAAAAAAGATGATCTGCTACGAAGAGAAAAAAGCGAATACAATGAAGTTTTAAATAGCGCTGCATTTATCAGCAGCAAATTAAAAAACTCAGCACCATCCCTGGCCCTCTTTCATCTTGATTCTGTAACTTTAAAAAAATTCTCAACCCATGAATTGGAAAATATTTATAACAGTTTGCATTAGTACTACTATCATTTTTTTTCCTCAAAATATTATTGGATGCGGACCAGAAGCTGACCCATATGATTATTACACTTCCTTCTTTCATCAAAACCTTCCTGATGCAAAAGGGTACAAGCCCTTTTACTATACCGGTTATAACTTTTTGTACGACGAAACTGAACCTGTAGAAGTCGCTGACCTCTTGGCCAACGAATGGGCAGCTTATTGTGGCACACCCGTTACTGATAAAGATGCCATACTTTTCGTAAATAAATTTTTAAGAGAAGATGAGTATAACCTGTATTTAAAAATTGAAAAAAATGCAACTGCTAAAATTCCGGACAGTGTGCTTAAAAACAGCATGACTAATTATTTTATTACCGGTAAAAACCTGGAGGCACTTGGTTATATTTTGTATGCAAAACAGGTTGAACCTTTTGTTACAGGTAATGGAGATAGCTGGGAGCCCATAAAAAGAGACAGCACGAAAATGACCAAACTAATAAAGAATGGCCAGCAGTTATTTACAGCAGCAACAGATGATTTCATTAAATTGAAATACGGCTATCAATTGGTACGGCTTGCTCAATATAGCAGGCAGTATACTGAGACTATAAAATTTTATGACGAGT
>JANXSR010000068.1 GCA_025352625.1 Ferruginibacter sp. | reverse complement strand
GTATTTTCATCTGTAAGGATATAATTATTCCAATCTTTTTGTTCCGGAAGCTCATACCTAAACCCAACACCATCGTTGAACACCCTTACTTTTAGATAAACTACCCGTCTCTTTCCAGTACGTTCCTGCATGGGTATGGTGGCTTCTTTATACTTATCATACACTTTACTGGCCTTCCCTTCGGGCAACAAATAATCGTCAATTCCATCGGCGAGGGTAATATGCCCGGGTTTAATATCGCCGCCAAAAAAATCATTGTTAATAAAAGTAAGTCCAAGCCCACTATTGTCCACCACGGTCTTATTTTTATAACTAACGGAATATTCCGCCTGCCCGGCTGTTACCGCAAACATAAAAATTATGTTTTTGTCAGGAGATGCAATGCGCACTTTATTTTGGGCATGCAGGCTGGCAATAGTGCCCAGCAAAAAAAACACAAGCATTGCTTTTTTCATAATCATATACAAGCTGATTTATAACCAAGTTAAGTTAAAAAAAATCGTGCTGCTTTATAATTATATGGATGCAAATACATTGACTGTGGAACGGCGTAAAGTACCAGAAAATACAGAATATACCATTGAGTTTGCAGCAACCTGAAACAGGGATGTTTCGTTATTTTTAATGCTGCATAGTTTACAATTAAAACTAAGCCCTGCATAGCTAATTATTTAATTCTTATCCCAACAACTACAGGTAGGTTTACCATCTTTATGAATGAGGCGCTGTTTGCCTGCCCATAATTTTTAAATATTTATAATGAGACTTTATAGCCTTTATTAAGGTGAGCCTGTTATACTGAACATTAAATTCGATGGCTTTTTTTTCAATAAGCGGTGTAATATAAGGATAGATAGTATGGGGTAATTTAGGATATAAATGATGTGCTGCATGAGAATTAAAGCCACCAAAAACCCAATTAAAAAAAAGATTATTTGGAGAAAAATCAAGCGAAGTTGCGAGCTGGTGTGTAAAGTAATCATGCGGTAAAAATCCATCCTTATCCGGCCTGGGAAATTGAGTTTCCATGCACAAATGGGTGGCAATTAACGAATGAATAAAAAATAAAGAATCAGCAATATGCATAACAAAAAAAGCAATAATAATTTTTTCAAATGGGTATCCCATCAGCACAGGCAGCACTAGTAAAAGAAATACATACACTGTTTTCCAAACAAAAAATAAAATCCATTCTTTTAGCGGATATTTTTTATCCCCAAGATTTGCCACCTTTTTTTGTGTAAGATATAAAAGGTCTTTAAACAGAAACCAGTGTAAAGTGTAAATGCAATAAATAAACAACGCATAAAGATGTTGAAATTTCTGATGCCTCCTTATCGGGTGTTGCGGTGAAAGCCTTATCATGGGATTGTTGTCTATATCAGCATCACAGCCATCTACATTAGGAAAAAGATGATGAGACGCCGTATGCCTTACTTTCCACAAATAGGCATTGGTGCCCTGTGTATTAAACGAAAGATGGTAAAGCCAGTAGTTTACTTTTTTGCTTTTTGAAAAGGTTCCATGGCATGCATCATGAGATACATTAAAGGCCAATAATATTCCCGACAGGCCAATACAAACATAATTTAAAATAAAACTCACTAAGCTTGTATGCGGCAATGCATAAAGAATTACATAGCAACTTAAATGAAGTGAAACGTAAAATATCATTTTAATCCAGAGAAGCCGCCTGGCTTTTACTAAATAATTATTACGCTGTATCAAAAGTTCTACATCTTTATTAAGGGAATTAAAAAAAGGCGAAGTAGCCCCAAAATGAAATTTAATTTTATTCATTTTTTTATTTTGAAAATGCGTTAAATCCAGATAATACTTTTATTTTTCAGGGGGTACAAACTGTTTAATACCGGGAGCAATAAATAATTAAAAAAGAAGTGATTAGAAAGATAATATTTAAAAACAATAAAAGCCAATAATTTGCCTACGGATACTTACATACATGCCAAAATAACTCCTTCACTTTTACCTGTATGGTTGTCAGCGCCGCCAAACATAGCTGATTTTTTATCCAGCCATGGGGTGCTATACTGGTTATAACCTGCGTTTGCAGCTCTCCCGGCCTTTCAAATTATTACCCGAGAGATTATGCTAAAAATATAGCCATTGCATTTGTTAATAATAAACAATAAATTTAAAGGTAGTTAACCAACAGGGTTGGTTACACAATAATTAACCAGTAAAAAATAAATTGTATGATTCCCACTAAAGCTTATGCCGCACAAAGTGCAGCCGCAACATTAACACCTTTTAATTTTGAGCGCAGAAATCCCGGTGCCCATGATGTAGAAATTGATATCCTTTTTTGCGGTGTTTGCCATACAGATATTCATTTTATCAACAATGATTTTGGCATGTCGATTTACCCAATGGTACCAGGACATGAAATTGTTGGAAGAGTAGTTTCAGTTGGCAATCATGTAAAAAAATTTAAACAGGGCGACATAGCCGGAGTTGGCTGCCTGGTTGATTCCTGCAGAGACTGTGATTATTGCAACGAAGGACTAGAACAATACTGCGCTAATGGCGGCGTATTTACTTACAGTGGTTTGGAGAAGGATGGAAAAACAGTTACCCAGGGAGGGTACTCCAATAAGATAGTGGTGGATGAACGGTTTGTTTTAAAAGTATCTGATAAACTTTCTCCGGCACATGCAGCACCTTTGTTGTGTGCCGGTATTACCACCTATTCTCCCTTGCGCCACTGGAAAGTTGGTAAAGGACATAAAATCGGTATTGTGGGTTTAGGTGGGTTAGGGCATATGGCAATAAAGTTTGCCGTTGCATTTGGTGCAGAGGTTACCGTACTCAGTACTTCTCCCGGTAAAAAAGAAGATGCCTTAAAACTGGGGGCGCATAATTTTGTGATTACCACCGACGAAGAACAGGTAAAAACTGTAGCCAGTCAATTTAATTTTATACTGGATACTTTATCTGCCAATCATGATTATGCTATGTATGTTGGCATGCTAAAAGTAGACGGCACCCTCATTTGTGTGGGCTTGCCATCCGAACCTATCCATATGCCTGCTTTCAATATTGTTTTTACCCGTAAATGTGTGGCAGGATCCTTAATTGGCGGCCTTCCTGAAACACAGGAAATGCTTGACTATTGTGCAGAACATAATATAACCTCCGATGTGGAAGTGATACCCATTCAACAAATACAGCAAGCCTATCAAAGAATGCTGAAAAGTGATGTAAAATACCGCTTCGTCATTGACATGGCTTCTCTTTAAGCGTGAAAGGGTTTTGTATTTTTTTGTTATGGGTTTTAGTACAAATAATACATCAATTACAAAACTGTTTTAACGAAACCACAACTGGTAATATCCTTTAAATGTCAAGGTCTCAATTTTAAAATTGAGACCTTTTTATAAATCTTTAAAATAGGTATCGCAATCGAGTAGACTTAGTGATATTTTATTGAGTCAGGTTATTTATAGAGTCGGTTTTAAATATATGGTGACATTTTTATTTGAGGACTTTCACAGCAGCGTTAGAATCTTACAAATTTTTCTATTGTTCCGTCAGCCGGAATGTAGCCTCTGTAAACAGTAAGCGTATCTTTTACAATTTCAAAAAAGAGTCTGTCATATTTATC
>JANXSR010000063.1 GCA_025352625.1 Ferruginibacter sp. | reverse complement strand
GCTGGCTGTACTGTTTCTTTTCCTCATCAAAATCATCCTCATTTTCATCGCTGAATTCTGCTGATGGGGGGTTGCTGGTTACAAAGCCCAGCTCGTTTTTAAAAATGTCGTAATCAACATCAAACTGGTTTAAGATCTGCGTTGCAATATTTTCTTTATTTTTTAAAATAGATAACATCAGGTGTTCGCTTTCTACCATAACACTCTTATGAGCTTTGGCCTCCAGCACTGTAATGCGAATTACTTTTTCTGCCTGCTTGGTTAGTGGAAGAGAATTAATATTAGCAATGTTTTTTCCTGTCTTATCCTTTACGGCTACTTCTATTTCTTTACGTAATTCATAAAGATCAACATTAAGTGATTTTAAGATTTTGATAGCGGTATTTTCTCCGTCTCTAATTAATCCTAACACCAAATGTTCAGTGCCTATAAAATCATTTCCCAGGCGCAGTGCTTCTTCCCTGCTATAAGAAATGATTTCCTTTACTTGTGCTGAAAAATTGTTGTCCATCCGTATAGAATTTAGCTTGTACAATAATAACGATTATTTGTTAGATTAAGTTTGCTTCAAACGTGAAATGTTAATATGTTAAAAAAAATAAAAACGTACATTTTTAAAGGCTTCCAAAAACTGAATACATTGGATTTGTAGAAAATTTACAAAAGGAAGGTCTACAAAAAAAATCACCAATTATCTTCAAATATTACACCAAAATTTTTCTTTACTTTACAACAGGATAACGTCAAAAACTTCAATCTTATTTAATGAATGTCAAATTAGATACCAAAGAAAAATTTACTGTTATTACGCCGAACGAAGTAACCCTTACTGCTATAATGACAGAGGACCTATGTAATTTGTTGCTTCCTTACAAACAAAAAGACACGCCACATATCGTTTTAAATATGCAAGCTGTTGAAATTATTGATGAAAAAGGCGGTGAAAACTTAGCCAACCTTCAACAAAATTTTTATGAACACAATTGTTCATTTGTAATTTGTTCGCTACAACCCGTTGTTGAAAAATTACTTGACAAGATGGAATTATTAGAAGTGATGAATGTAACACCTACAGAAAGCGAAGCGTGGGATATTGTGCAAATGGAAGAAATTGAAAGAGAATTGCTTGGTGATGAATAATAAGTTTTAGTAAATTCGTTTAATTGTAATAAATACTATATTAATTTTTAATCTGAGAATTATATATTAAGTTTATTATTACAATAAATTTCAACCCTTTATAAACTATGTTGGCACTCACCATCCTTGGTAATAATTCTGCTATCCCCGCATGGGATAGAAATCCTACGGCACATATTTTACAATCACTGGACGAGTGTTATCTCATTGATTGCGGGGAAGGCACCCAAATTCAAATGACTAGATACAAAATCCGCAGAAGCAAAATCAATCATATTTTTATCTCTCATTTACATGGTGATCATTATTTCGGTTTAATTGGTTTATTAACCAGCATGAGTTTATTAAGCCGTACACAAGATCTGCACTTACATGCTCCAGCCGCTTTAGAGCAAATTATTAAACTACAATTTGCCGTAGCCGATGTGAAATTATCTTACCAGCTTTTCTTCCATCCTATAACTGAAGACGGCATCATAGTAAATGATAGTAAAATTATTGTGGAGAGTTTTAAAGTAAAGCATCGTATTGAATGTTGGGGCTTTCTTTTTAGAGAAAAGAAAAATCCAAGAAAGATTGATAGCGCCAGGGTGAAATTATATGAAATACCCAAAAGTTATTACGAACAATTGCAAAAGGGAGAAGATTACGTAACCAAAAAAGGCACTATTATACCCAACGAAGAAGTAACTATAGAAGGAGTAAAACCAAAAAGTTATGCTTACTGCGCCGATACCATTTATGATGAAACTCTCGTTGAAAAAATAAAATCAGTAGACCTTTTGTACCACGAAACAACTTACCTTAAAGCGCTTCATCTGCGTGCTGCTGAGCGTTTTCACAGTACCACTGTACAAGCTGCATCCATTGCTAAAAAAGGAGGAGTTAAAAAATTACTCATCGGCCATTTTTCTTCTAAATATGAAATATTAGATGAATTTCTAGCAGAGGCCTCCGAAGTTTTTGGAAATACCGAATTGGCTTTGCAAGGAGTTAGTTACAGGATTTAAGATTAAAAGAGCAAGTTGGTTTTTGCCAAATCAAAATTTGCAAACTTCCATTACAAGACAATGATACTAAAGGCAATTCTGCAAATTTAACAACACGTGTTTATAGTTTCTCTAGCTTATTCCCTTCTTTGGGGAAAACAATAGAAGGCTTAAAACTTTTTGCTTCCTCAAAATCCATAGTAGCATAAGATATCACAATTACAATATCTCCTTCTGCACCCTGTCTTGCTGCCGGGCCATTGAGGCAAATTACGCCAGTTCCTCTTCCCCCTTTAATAACATAGGTTTCAATGCGACTGCCATTGTTTACATTCACCACCTGTACCTTTTCATTTTCAATCAGGTTGGCTGCATCCATCAAATCCTGATCGATGGTAATGCTGCCAATATAATTGAGGTTAGCTTCTGTAATAACAACGCGGTGTATTTTTGACTTTAATATTTCAATTAGCATTTTCAGATTATTTTTAGAAATGCAATTTAGACAAATTGAAACATCTTTTGCAATTGTAGGGTTAAATAAAATATATTGATATTTACAAAAATAATATAGAGATTAGCTATTTTACAGCATGACAATTACACAACTGGAATACATCATTGCGCTGGATACATACCGGCATTTTGCTACTGCAGCAGACAAGAGTTTTGTTACGCAACCTACTCTGAGCATGCAGATTCAAAAACTGGAAGATGAACTCGGCAGTAAGCTGTTTGACCGTAGCAAACAACCGGTCATTCCTACCGAAATCGGGGAAGAAGTGATTCAGCAGGCAAGGATGATATTGCATGAAGTAAAAATGATGCACCAGCTTATACAGGATAAGAAGGGAGTTTTTCAGGGCGAATTAAGAATTGGTATTATCCCTACACTGGCTCCCTATCTTTTGCCACTTTTTCTGCAACCATTTTTACTTAAGTACCCTGACATTAAAATACGCGTAAAGGAAATGACGACCGATATTATTGTAGAAAAATTAAAGTCGGGAAAGATTGATGCCGGCTTACTTGTAACTCCTTTGCTTGATAATTCCATAAAGGAGTACCCTTTATTTTATGAAGAATTGATAGCCTACGTTTCTAAAAAAAATGCGGCCTATAAAAAAACCTATGTACTGGCAGATGACATTGACCTTAAGGAGTTGTGGCTGCTGGAAGAAGGACACTGTTTCCGTTCGCAGATTGTAAACCTTTGTGAATTAAAAAAAATGAGTAAATATCAAAGTCATTTTGAATACGAGGCCGGCAGCGTGGAAACCCTGCGCAAAATGGTAGAGATGAATAATGGTGTTACTATTTTACCCGAAATGGCCACGCTTGATTTTTCCGTAAAACAAATGAATATGGTTAGACATTTTAAATCGCCCGTTCCGGTACGAGAAGTAAGCCTTGTTACTCACCGTGATTATGTAAAGAAAAAACTGGTGGATGTATTGAAAGAAGAAATCATTTCAGCAGTACCTCCTAAAATTATGCTGAATAAAAATAAGAATGTTGTAAAGATCTGACTCATTAAAATTCAAATTAGCAATAAATTATAACTTCAAATTGCTAAAAAATTGCAAAACCTGCATTCATTCTATGTTCAATCTTCAGCAGTGTAAATTTATAAAATGAACAAAAATACCAGGCAGCTGTTATTCTATTTTTTAGTCATCATATATTTACAACTTAAACTTAAATAATTATGGCAATTGAAATTGGGCAAAAAGCTCCAGAATTTACTTTACACGACAGTGACAAGAACAAAGTAAGCCTGGCAGATTATAAAGGTAAAAATGTAGTGCTTATATTTTTTCCGCAATCTTTTACTGGTGTATGCACTAAGGAGTTATGCAGTTTGCGTGATAATATTGCATTGTACAACAATTCCAATGCACAGGTATTCGGCATTTCTGTAGATTCTGTTTTTACGCTTGGGAAATTTAAGGAGGAGCAAAAATTAAATTTTCCTTTGTTAAGTGATTTTAATAAAGAGGTATCAACCGCTTATGAGGCCATTTACTCCGATTGGATTTTAGATATGAAAGGTGTTAGTAAACGCTCTGCCTTCGTGATTGATAAGGAGGGCATTGTAAAATACGCAGAAGTATTAGAAAGTGCAGGTGACCTGCCAAATTTTGACGCCGTGCAACAAACCCTTGCCTTACTTAACTAGCATATTGAAATAAAAGGTTCAATAAATTTAACAGCTTATTGAACCTTTCACAATAAATTGTATTTTTTTTTGTTTAATGAGTTACCTGTTCTTAAAAAATAATTAACTACATTTACATAACTGAAATATTTAATAATTATATCAATTATTTTATTTGGATTAACATTTACTTCTTTTGCTCAAAATAAAATTGCCGGAAACACCGGTAATCCATCTGCAAAGTTGATTAAGTATTATCCAAATCCTGCCACTACGGCAATTAACTTCGAATTTATACGAGGTTACGATAAGTCATTTTCTCTACAATTGTATAATTTTATGGGTAAAAAAGTATTGGATGTAACAACACTTACCCAACTTAATAATCTATCTTTAAATGGATTTTACAGAGGTGTATATATTTTCAGACTCAGTGATAAAAATGGTAACATTATTGATTCTGGAAAATTCCAGGTAGTTAAATAATATTTCTCCGTCTTTATTTCCTATCTTCTTTGCCCTGCTTCCATATTTCAATTAAGATTCACAGGCGTCGCACAACCTTTACTTTATCCATTCTATTCAGCATAAATAGAAGTGCCCCATTAATACTTCACCAGCTTTATAATTTATTTTTTTATAAAACCTGCACAATCAAAAACTTTAGATAATGCGTATTTTCCTGCCCACGAATAATGGGGTGATCGGCAGATTGTGCATTAAATACTACCTGTCTTATTTTGCGCTTGGCATCTTTAGCAGCCATGTTAATGATATCTAAAAACAACTCGGGTTTTACAAGGTTGGTGCAACTGGAAGTTACTAAAAATCCACCCGGTTTAACCAGCTTCATTCCCCTTAAATTAATCTCCTTATAACCAGCAACTGCTTTATCAATCGTGCTTCTGCTCTTTGTAAACGAAGGCGGGTCAAGCATTACAACGTCCCATTGCTTTCCTTCTTTACTCCATTCCTTCAATACATCAAAAGCATTTACGCATTCAAAGCGGCAGATATCTACCAACCCGTTTAATGCTGCATTTTTATTACACATATCAATAGCGCTTTGCGAAATATCTAAGCCCAAAACAGCCTTTGCGCCATAATGTGCTGCAGATATTTCAAAAGATCCCGTGTAACAAAAAGCACCCAGTACATCTGCTCCATTTACGATATGTTGAATAGCACGGCGGTTATCCTGCTGATCTAAGAAGTATCCGGTTTTTTGCCCGTTTGCAATGTCTACATTAAATTTTATTCCATTCTCCTTAATGATAATATTAGTATCAAAAGGTTCGGATAAAAAACCTTTATGTTGTTCCAATCCTTCCAGTTCTCTAACCGGTACATCATTGCGTTCGTATATTCCTTTGGGTGAAAATATTTTTTCGAGTGCAGCAACAATTGCCGGCTTCCAAACATCAATACCTAAAGCAAGGGTTTGTATTACAAAATAGTCATTGAATTTATCGATTATTAATTGTGGAATATCATCGGCTTCGCCAAAAATTAACCTGCAGTTTTCTATATACCCCAACGTTTGACGATATGCCCACGCCTGTTTTATTTTATTATAAAAAAACTGATCATCAATCGTTTCGTCTTTATCTCTTGTAAGCAAACGAACCATTATCTGCGATTGAGGATTTACATATCCTTTGCCTATAAATTTTTTATCATGAGTATATACATTTACGATTTCGCCTGCTCTGGCAGCAGCGTCTAAAGCTTTGCCGCGATTTATTTCGTTGGCAAAAATCCAGGGGTGACCACTTTCTACCCGATTACCAACATTTTTATTAAGAAAAAGACTTTTCATGCCGCAAAGGTAACTTTTAACGTGTCAGGCTGTTCATTATATCTGGAATAGTCTATATAATTTGCCAATTTGGCTGTAAAGCAAGGCTTGGCAAAATGTTTGACTATCGTACATTTGCACACGTTTAGGGTGCCTGCGTACCTATATTTAACAAGCGAAGTTTTAAATACTAATTATATGGAACAAAAAATAAAAGTAACAGAAGACGATCAAACTTTATCAGAAGCCATGCAGGGTTTTGGAGATATTAATTCAGATGCAGATATTCCCGGAAATACCCATTTATCTAATCCTGAAGAGGATAATCTGACAGAGAAAATTCAGGCTGAACTAGAAGAACAAAAGGATAAATACATTCGTTTGTTTGCTGAATTTGATAACTACAAACGCCGTAGTGCCAAAGAAAGAATTGAACTAATTCAAACTGCTGGTAAAGAAGTAATTACTTCTTTACTGGATGTGTTAGACGATAGTGAAAGAGCTGAAAAGCAGTTGCAGACAAGCAATGATCTTGATCAGATTAAAAAAGGGATTGAATTGGTATTTGGAAAACTTAGAAGTACATTACAAGCCAAGGGTTTAAAAGCCATGGAAAGTATTAATACTGATTTTGATGTAGAGAAGCATGAAGCCATAACAGAAATTCCTGCCCCTACCGAAAAATTAAAAGACAAAGTAGTTGACGAGGTTCAGAAAGGATATTATTTGAATGATAAGATAATACGGTTTGCCAAAGTGGTGGTGGGCAAATAGGAAACTTGTCGAAAAGATTGAATACCTGAAATTCTTTCTTTTTTAAAAATTCTCACAAGTATTCTGTACGAGTTCAGTCAATAGCTATCGGCTGAACCTACGATGCTGACCTTTGAAAAAATGCTGGTAACAATTTAATATAACAACATGTCTGTTTCCTTTTATAAGGTGAGACGTAAAACAAAATCGCCCTTTGGGGAAACCGGGTTATGAAGAAAGATTTTTATGAAATATTAGGCGTAGCAAAATCTGCTTCGCAGGATGAAATAAAGAAGGCCTACCGTAAGGTGGCAATGCAATTTCACCCAGACCGTAACCCCGGAGACAAAGCTTCAGAAGAAAAATTTAAGGAAGCTGCGGAAGCTTATGAAATATTAAGTGATACCGATAAAAGAGCACAATATGATCGTTTTGGTCACCAGGCATTTAGTGGTGGTAACCGTGGTGCTGGCGGATTTGGTGGTGGTGGTATGAACATGGATGATATTTTTAGTCAGTTCGGAGATATTTTTGGAGATGAAAGTCCCTTTGGTAGTTTCTTTGGCGGTGGTGGTGGACGACGTTCATCCGGCGGCCGTAGTCATGGTGTTAGAGGTAGCAATCTTCGTATTAAAATAAAATTGAATTACGAAGAGATGGCGAAAGGTGCCTCTAAAACTGTTAAGGTAAAAAAATATGTGCCTTGTGCTACCTGTAGTGGTAGTGGTGCCAAAGATAAAAACAGTGTGCAAACCTGCGGTACCTGCGGTGGAAGTGGACAAGTAAGAAAAGTTCAAAATACTTTTTTGGGTCAGATGCAAACAGTAACTACCTGCCCCACTTGTAATGGTGAGGGTAGTACCATTGCCAACAAATGTACCAGTTGCAAAGGTGAAGGCCGTGTATATGGTGAAGAAACGGTTACGATAGAAATTCCGGCTGGCGTACAGGAAGGCATGCAGCTGAGTATGAATGGTAAAGGTAATACAGGTGAACGTGGCGGTGCAAATGGCGATTTAATAATTTTAATTGAAGAAGAAGCACATCCTCAATTACATAGAGATGGATTGAATGTTGCTTTTGATTTACATATCTCGTTTCCGGAAGCTGTTTTTGGTACGAATATAGAAGTACCTACTATTGACGGAAAAGCTAAAATAAAAATTCCCCCAGGTACACAGAGTGGCAAAATATTTCGGTTAAAAGGTAAAGGCTTTCCTTCTGTAAACTCTTACGAAAAAGGGGACCAACTAATACATGTAAATGTTTGGACACCGCAACATGTAAGTTCAGAAGAGAAAGCAATGTTAGAAAAAATGCAGGAAAGTGCAAATTTTGAACCTAAGCCAGAAAAGGGTGATAAATCTTTCTTTGATAAGGTAAGAGAAATGTTTGCTTAGTTAAGTATTTTAACTTTCTTTTTACCGTAAATCTTTTTAGCATTGACTATAAGCTGCAAAAACTGTTTTTGGAGATAGTTTGCAGGATTGTGAGCATTGTTGGCAATATTTTCAATTTCTATCCAGTCGGTATTAGGAAGATATTTAGATTGCCTTACTTTCATTCCAAACATGCCAACTGCTGCTCCAAACTGAAACTCTTTATCAATTTTATTAAAAGAAAGATAGTTGGGTGGGCAATTATAGTTCAATATGCTTTGCACCTTTGTAGTTGGTAAGGTGTACTTTAATGATACTTGTGCCGGTGAAATTAAAGTTGATGAGTCAAGTGCCATATTAGATGCAGAGGGAGTCACTTCAAAAATAGCCAACACACTATTTCCACTTCCTATATCCCCCCCTTCCAATTCGCCAGAACTGTCGGCAATAGCGTCTCTTTTATTATCAAAGCCAATTAAACGATAATCTTTTATAATTGATGGGTTAAAACGTACATTTAAAAATACATCATCTGCCACTGAAAAAAATGTTTGCGTTACTTCTTTTACCAATACTTTTTCAGCTTCATTTATATCATCAAGATAGGCGTAATTGCCATTGCCTCTCTTGGCTAAAATCTCTAATTTAGAATCTTTAAAATTACCCATACCTACACCAAGACAGGTTAAATAAACACCCGATTTTTTCTCTTTTGTAATAAGATCCTCCAATTCTTTTTCTGATACTTCCCCCACATTAAAATCGCCGTCTGTTGCAAGTATTACCCTGTTATTACCTCCTTTAATAAATGAGCTTTCTGCAATTTTGTAAGCAATTCTAATTGCGGATTCTCCTGGTGTATCACCATTTGCTGTAAGTTCTTCTATTGATTCTATAATTTTTTGCTTTTCTGCCCCACTGGTTGGTTGAAGCCAAACTGAAGCAGTTCCACCATAGGCAACAATTGATACTGTATCTATTGCCCTTAAATTTTTAATAAGCATTTGAAAGGCTGCCTTTACAAGAGGTAGTCTGTTAGGCATTTCCATACTACCGGAAGCATCAATTAAAAAAACCAGATTAGATGGAGGCACATGCTCCATATCCAGTTTACGTGCATTAACATTTAAAAATAATAATTTGCTTTCCACATTCCAGGGGCAGTCTGTCACTTGTGATTCAATACTAAAAATATTTTCTTTTTCAGGTTCCCTGTAATGCAGATTAAAATAATTTAATAACTCTTCTATACGAACGGCATCCGGAGGAACCATACTTTTTGAATTAAGAAACCGCCGAATATTACTATACGATGCTTTATTAATATTAAGTGAAAAACCAGTGTTTGGGAATTTATTGACATTTACTATTTCATTTTCAACGAGTGAAAAATAAGATTCATCACTTACGTACCAACTGTAGGAAGAAGAAAAATTTTGATCTTTTGTAATGGAAACTAATTTAGGGCGGCTTTTGCTAATATTGGTAGATAAGGCCTTTAAAACAATCTGCTGAAATACCTCCGTTTTTATATTGAGAGATTTTGTTTCAAACCCTTCCAACATTATGGTAATAGAATCTTTAGTACCACGGCAGGATATGCCAAAACCACCTGTAGTACCTGAGAAATAAACATTCTTATCAGAATTCAGTAATATTTTTACATTCTGCAACGGTTGATTTTTCTCATCCTTAATTTCGCCACGCAGGTAATACTGCGCAGTGGCACTTTGAACAAAAAATAATAGGGATATATGGATAAATAGTTTTTTCAAATCACATAAAGTTTCAGAAAGTTATAAAAATTATTTGAAAAGATAACTTAATGTTGCCTGATGAAGCTTTTTAGTTTTCTACCAGCTGGTATATCTCTGCCAGATTTCTCCCTAATCCATCATAATCTAACCCAAAGCCCAGTAAAAATATATTGGGCACATTAAACCCCAGGTAGTCTATTTTAATTGGATATTGCAATGCTGCTGGCTTGTGGAGCAAAGCCGCAATTTTTAAAGAAGCTGGTTGCTGATTTTGCAACTGAGGTAAAAACTGGTGCAATGTATTACCGGTATCCACAATATCTTCAATAATAACTACATGCCTATCCTTTAATGGTTCATCTAGCCCAATAGAAGTGATTACATTCCCTGTTGAACGGGTTCCTTTATAGGAAGCTAATTTTATAAAACAAATTTCTGCGTCAATATTAATTTCTTTAAAAAGGTCACTTGCAAACATAAAAGAACCATTCAAAATAGCAATAAATATTGGCCTTTTACCTGCATAATCAATGTTGAGTTCTGCTGCCAATACCTTTATTCGGTTGTTAATAACTACCGCACTGATATAGGGCTTAAATTTTTTGTCATTTACCTTAATTTCCGACATTATTAAAAACGATTATTTGATGATAATTATTTAGAAACAATTAATTGCTGGCCTATCTGTAGTAAATCGTCTGTGTTTAAATTATTCCATTCTCTTAATTGCTGTACAGATACCTTATATTTTTTTGCTATGCTATACAATCCTTCTTTTGGTTGTACTGCATGTGTTTTAGCAGTTGTATTGATGGTAGATGTATTTTCTGCGGCTTCTTTTATCGCACCAGCCTGCTGCGTTTCAGCTGTAGGCTTTAAATATAATTTTGTACCGACCGGTACAGCTGTTGTTTGGGTTAATTGATTGTAAGATAAAAGCGGCATTAGCTGAATACCATTTTTTTGTGCAACATCGTACAGTGATTCATCTTCCTGAATTATATAAAAATCCCTGTCGCCTATTTTTGATTTTTTTTGCAAAAAAATGATTTGGTCGTTGATAAGAATACCATCCTTTTCCAAATCATTGAAGGCTAATAATTTACTTAAATCAATATCATTTTCAGTTGCAATGGCCAGCAGAGAAGTTCCTTTAGTGGCATTAATATATTTATGTCCATTAATAAAATTACCCGCAACTAAAACTTTAGAATCAACTTCCCCTAAAGAGGTTTCCTTTTCTGGCTTTATTGCAGGAGGCTCTTTATCATCTTCGTATTTATCAGTTTCTATTTTGGGTACATCGTTGGCTGCTTCCAATGAATATTGTTGCAGGTTGTATTGCTCTATATTTTTTATCAATATATCAGGATACTTTGGATTAGTTGCATAACCGGCCTTTTTTAATCCTTTTGCCCAGCCCTTGTAATCAGTTGGATTTAACTTAAATAAAGAAGCATACCTGTCAGTACCTCTTAAATAATTACTATGGTCTCTGTAAGAAGCCTCTGCATCTTTGTAACTGCGAAAACATTCACCTGCTGCATCATCGTCATGACTTACACCTTCACCCGTCCAGGAAGTTTTACACTTTATTCCAAAATGATTATTAGATTTTTTTACCAAGTCACTATTGCCACTTTCTGTTTCCAATAATCCTTGTGCAAGCGTAATGGCGGCAGGCACACCCATTCTTTTCATTTCCCTTACAGCAAGCTCTTTGTACATTTCAATATATTCCTGCGGTTTAATTGTTTGCGCAGTTGCAATTGAAAAATCAATCGCAACAAGAGCAAATAAATAAAGAATTTTTTTAAACATAACGAATTAAAATTTTAAAAACTGCTCTTAATTACAACTTTTGAATTAATAGCAGGCCATCTCTTACAGTTAACAAAACCTGTTCTACTCTTTTATCATTTTTTACATGCTCATTAAAAGCATCCACGGCTTTGGCATTTTTACCAATAATAGTATGCTCTAATACCTGGCCGTGAAATAATACATTATCAGCAATGATAATCCCGTTTTGTTTTACAGATGGCAAAATTAATTCGTAATAATCAATATACCCTGTTTTATCTGCATCAATAAAAACAATATCCCACACTTCACTTAAAGTTGGAATGATTTGTTTGGCATCGCCTACATGTAATACAATCTTATCTTTATTAATCGACTGCTCAAAATACCCCCTTGCTGTAGCGGCATCCTCTTCTCTTAATTCAATTGTATGAATTTTACCCCCTTTTTGTAACCCTTTGGACAAACACAAAGCACTGTATCCTGTAAAAGTTCCAATCTCTAAAATCCTTGCTGGTTGTAGTAACCGACTTAAAAGCGTTAAAAAACTTCCCTGCACATGACCACTAAGCATATGCGCTTTTGCATGTGTTTGTGTGGTGTACCTATTTATTTCCTGCAAAAGCTCATCTTCAGCAGTTGAAAATTTTGCTGCATACGCTTCTGCTGCAATATTTACAAGTTCCATTTGTATGGTTTATTTTATAACAATAGTGCCATTCCAATTTGCTAATTAAAGAATGGCACTTATTAATATTGCAAAAGTAAAATATTAATTGAATGGGTTACTGCTTTTTTGATATGATTAACAAGCCTGTAAAAGTGAGCAGACCATTAATTATCAAAATTTCAATGCCTATTACATAGCCATTAAAAAAATGTGGAGCGTTGATTTGTAAAAGGTAACAAATTACAGGACTTACTAAGGCTATTAGTGCAATAATAAAATTATCGGGCAAGCTGCGTTTTGTTAAAATACCAAATGTAAATAATCCTAATAAAGGGCCATAAGTGTATCCGGCCAAGTCTAAAATTTTATCAATAATAGAACGGCTGTTTATTTCTCTAAAAATTAATATACTGATAAAAAATATGGTGGTCATTATTAAATGAACAGTAAGCCTGATCTTTCTTTTTTGCTTTTCATTTAAATCATCCCTTTCTTTAATCCCTAAAATATCAATACAAAAAGTGGAAGTAAGTGCAGTTAATGCACCATCTGCACTTGGAAACAGAGCGGATATTAAGGCAATAATAAAGATGATGGAAATAAATGAGGGCATTGTTTGCAGCAGACCCAATGCAACAGATGGAAATAAATTATCGCCAGTGATGTTGAGATCGTTTTGCACAAAGGCCCAGGCAGGAACATCACCTGCTACAATTGTTCTAAAGCCTGCACCATTATGATAAGCATATAGGTATAACAATCCTCCTAATAAGAGAAATAATAAATTTACAAAAACCAAAATCACACTAAAACTCAGCATATTTTTCTGCGAGTCTTTAAGGTTTTTTACACTAATATTTTTCTGCATCATTTCCTGGTCTAACCCTGTCATGGCTATCGTAATAAAAGCGCCTCCAATAATTTGTTTTAAGAAAAATCCCTTGCTTTTTATATCTGTGTTGAAAATTTTGGTAAGGTTTTTTGCCTCCATTGCATTTACCGCTTCACTCACCGAAAAATTAAGATGCGACAATATATAGCCGATACAAACAACTAAACCAAGTATCATCAAGGTTGTTTGTAAAGTATCCGTGTACACGATTGTTTTTACCCCTCCCTCAAACGTGTATAATAAAATCATAATTAAAACCACAGCCGCTGATACCCAAAAAGGAATGTGCAATCTTGATAAAATAAAAATATGCAACACATTAATTACAAGGTACAATCTTGCTGTGGCACCCACCGTTCTTGATAAAATAAAAAAAGATGCACCCGTTTTGTAAGCCCAGGTGCCAAAGCGTTGCTTGAGGTAATTATAAATGGAGGTTAAGTTGAGCTTATAATACAAAGGCAGTAATACAAAGGCCACGACAAGATACCCCAAAAAATAACCAATCACCACCTGGAAATAACCCAGCGCATTTGGCAACAAACCTTCTTTACCAATGTTACCCACACTGCCTGGTACACTTACAAAAGTTACTCCGCTTAGTGAGGTACCAATCATGCCAAAAGCAACGAGCATCCAGTTACTGTTTCTGTTACCAATAAAAAAAGAATCGTTATTTGAATTTCTGCTTGTATACCATGCTACTACAAACAGTAACAAAAAATAACCAATCACAAAATATAAAAGCGTTGAAGGAGCCATATTGAACTAATAATTAAAATTTAATACCACTAAATTAGCAGATGCAAAACTAATTGCTGAATTTTAAACAATATACATCATTATGACTTTTCAATCTATTGCAGTTTTTTGTGGCAGCAAAACCGGTAACAATATTCTATTTGCAGAACAGGCTATAGCATTGGGTTATTTGTTAGCGAAAAAAAATATCACACTAATTTATGGCGGAGGCAACAAAGGTTTAATGGCTGCAGTAGCAAATGCAGTATTGGAAAAAGGTGGAAAAGTAACCGGAATTATACCACAGGTTTTAACCGAATGGGAGCATCAACACGAGGGTATAACTGAATTAATTGTAGTGGAATCTATGCATGTACGCAAAAGAATGTTGTATGAAAAATGCGATGCTGCCATTATTTTACCAGGCGGCTATGGCACACTGGATGAATTGTTTGAAATGCTTACCTGGAACCAATTAAGCATTCACGATAAACCAATTTTTATTTTGAACACAGAGGGTTTTTATGACGGGTTATTAACGCATATCAATAAAATGTTAGCTGAAGAATTTTTATACCATAAGTTGGAAAATAGTTTTACTGTTGTCAATAAACCGGAAGATATATTTATGCAAAATTTATTGCCCAGCTAAGAAATTAACTGGGCAATTTTTGTATAACTCATTTGTCTTTTATAGCATTTGATACGCTGCCTAAATTGCTGCTATAGTTGATTGCAAGAGCAAATTTTTATACAGAATATCTTTTATAAACTGCTTTTAAAAATTAGGGACATCTCTACTCCCGGTTTCTTTTTGGCCTTCCCTGAAATAGGCCTACATTAAAACCTGCCCTTATAATTGGCACCAGTCTTCCATAAGAATCTACATAAGGCGAGTTGGGTAATTGAGCCACATCAAACATCACTGATAAATAATAATAAGTGTTGCTTCCTCCTCCACGGCCACTGCTGTAACCTGCTCCCAATAATAAACTGTTTACATCAAATTTATCTTTAAAGGTGCCGCCACCGGCTTGTGGAATGTATTTGTAATTAATAAAATTATGTTCGTATTGTGCCTGAACATACAAAAAATCAATTGGGAATAATCTTACAAAAGCACCCGGACCAATATTTGTTTGCCTGGCTTTGTTTCCATAGGGATCCTTTTGCCCCTGATAAATAAAATTAAGGCTTACGGCTGCATCCAGCCATTTTGTTACACTATATCCAAAATAAGGGCTTACCCCTACTGTGGTTCCTCCTGTATAAAATGATAAAGTAAGATCTCCGCCAGTAAACAATTTATTTTTTTGAAATCCGCTGGTGTTTTCTTCTTCCGGTTCAGTTTCCTGCGCAAACAGCAGTGTCGAAAAACTTGCAAAACATAAAAGCAACAATATTTTTTTCATTTCCTATTTCTTTAATTAATGCTGTCAATCTACAACGTTATTTTTTATTGGAATTCTTTCCCCCCAATTGAATCATAAAAATCGTAAAAAAAATGAGGAATAAACAGATGATATACAATCACTTTATAATAAAAATGTTAATGTTTTATTAGTGCGCAAGGTGTTTAAAATAGCGTTCTTTTAATAGAAATATTAAATCCGGGAAGTCTACAAATCTAACATTCAAAAAAAGAAATTATTTATACTGTAGGTAATATCTTGATAAATTAAAACCTCGGGCAAATCACCTGCCTTGTATCACCTGTTGATGCACCGTAATATCCTTTCTTGAGTATATTAAATTCTGATGCACCACGTAAATTATTAAAGTTTGACAAAGAGGAGGTGGTGGCATCGTAACTAAATGTAAAGCGGACATTTTTTATTTCAAAACCAACCATTGGGACCACCGCATCACCGGCACGATAATATAGCCCCGCCAGCAATTGTATATCACCCCCGGCACCTGCAAGATTATAATTGGCATTTAACCCAAACATTAACTCGCTGGCTTTAGCCTGGTTGGTGTAATATATATTGGGGTTAATGATAACCCTTTCATTTACTTTTAACAGTGCATTTACAAACCCAATATGCCGCATTGATATTTTACTGGTATCCACATTATCACTAAAAAAAGTTTCCTGCGGCCTGTTAACATGGTGAATAGAATAGCCGCCGTTTATGTATACATTTTCATTGGGGAAATATGCGTAATTTAAACCCACCTGCATATCAAAATAACTAATGTTGTTATTTGCCAATTGTACAGACGTTGGTGTGTTTCCATCAAAGAACTTTCCATCAAACTGATCTGGGAATTTTAATTTACTCTGATCGATTCGCTTATTGGCCCAACCTAAATTAAAACCTGCGGTAAGCAAACTGCTATTGCCCAACATTTGATGATACGCAAGAGACCCATATACTTTTGTTGAACGAAGACCGCCACTACCTGCAACATCGCTCAAAATAAAACCACCCAATCCCAGCCAGCCATTTTCTATTTGATTTCGTAAAACCTGCGCATCTCCAAATATGCTTACTGTTTTATAGGGCTCAGCTAATATAGAAGAATACTGATCCCGGTAGCTGGCGCCTATCCTGTAATCTGCATCAGGAATAAACCCTGTATTTGCAGGATTGATTGTGAGCGGAGCATTAAAAAATTGAGAGAAATGAAGATCCTGCCCCTGCACCAAGGTTACAAACTCAATAATAAAAGCTAACAGTAATAATATCGTTTTTTTATTTTTCAATTATTCAATTTCGCATTAAATGAATTTATCTTAAAAGCGTAATATCGCCAGCTTTTTTATATTTTGTTCCATCAGTAAATTCTACGTCCAAAGTAAAAGTATATACATCCATTGGCTGTGGTGTACCCCTAAAAGTACCATCCCAACCCTGGCTTTTATCAGTAGCTGAAAATACCAATTGCCCCCATCGATTATAAATTTTCCAACTCATTTTTCCTATACCAAATCCTTCTACTTTTATAATGCCATTTTTTCCAAACTTACCAGGCGTAAATGCATTTGGAACATCTAAGAGTGGTATAATTTTAGCAGTTACATCAAAGCAAAAAGTATCTACACATCCGGCAGGGTTAATGGCCTGGAGACATACATTAAAAGTTCCTGTAGATGTAAATTGATAAATCGGATTAGTATCTGTCGTGGTTTGCCCATCACCAAAATCCCACAAATAACTTACTGCGCCAATTGACAGATTTCTAAACTGAACAGGCGTGTTATCAGGCGAAGGATTTGGCGAAGCACTAAAGTTTGCTGTTGGATTATCGTACACCGTAATTGTAAAACTCGTTGAATCAATTTTATTACAGGTAGAAGTATCGGTTGCAACCAGCTTCACAGTATAAATACCTGCGGCAGAATAAAGATGTGTAGGGTCTACAAGTGTTGAGGTAGTTCCATCACCAAAAAACCATTTAAAGTCTATACCGCCTAAAGAAGTATTTTTAAATGTTGCCAGGTATGGTTTACAACCTTTCTCTGGCGTTTCAAACTGGGCCTTAACAGTTATGGCTAAACGCACCTGTTTAACAGCTGAATCGGGAGCATTACAAAAAACAGTATCATCCACAACCAGTTTTACATTGTATGTACCTACTGAAGCATAGGTATGTTGCACTGCACCGAGGCCTGCTCTAAGAGGTGGTGTTCCATCGCCAAAATCCCATAAAAAACTATTAGGTTTAAAATTTGGTAATGTGGCAGTGGATGTATTGGTAAAGTTGTAACTAAGGTTGGTACAGGGTTGAATTTTCGTAGCAAAAAAATCGGGTACTACCTGATTATTGCCAACTTTAACATGTGTGTAAGCGGTATCCGCAATGTTGCAAGTAGTTGAATCTATCGATATCAGCATTAACTTATAAATACCAACCTGGGTATATGTGTGCGTGGTGGAATTGTTGGGCGCATACGTGGTATCTCTCTTTGTGTTAAATGGATCGCCATAATCCCATATGTAGGTTTTACCTTTTGCAAGTGTATCCGTAAACTTTATGGTTAATGGTACACAGCCAACTGTATCAAGTACGCCGTTTATGGTGGCTTTTACACTGGCTCCAATACCACCAAAATTCATTTCGATTTTAACCAATGCTTCATTGCAATTTGATGATCCATTTACAGAAGCCCAAACACCGGGTGTTGTGGGGAAGAATCCTGCATTTCGTGGGCCTCCACAGTTGGCACAAATAGCCTGGTAAATAATGCCGTTGGCATCAAACCTGCTGGTACCGCCATCTACATGATCATCAAAACCACCGGTCTGTCCATAAAAAGTACCATACAATTGACTAACAGCATTTTTCTCCAACACAAAAAAGTAAAAATCACCTCCATCTGTAGTATTTTTAAGTGCATTGGCAGTAATGGGCATACCTCTTGTACCTGCATTAGGGTATTGGCGCTCATCATTAAATTTTCCTCCCCAACCAGACACATATACATTTTGACATCTATCCACCAAAAATGCAACCGGGGAAATATTTGGTTTATTTGAATTAGTTCCAAAAATTGTAGAATATATATAAGTAGACAGATCGGGTTGCAACTTGGCAATAAACTGTTTAGCGCCAGCATTACTATAAGCCGCATTTTTTACAGGCCAGTTACCTGTGGTTGCCCCCATAATATAGGGAAACCCAAATTTATCAAACTGTATTCCATATACTAAATCGTTACCGGCAGTGCCGGCAAAAATAGTTTTAATAATTGCCGAGCCGTCAGGGCTAATTTCAGTTATAAATCCATCGCTTTCTCCACCCTGGTAAACAATTCCAATACCCGGTTCTGTTGGAGAGCCTCCAATTGTTCCAGGTAAGGTTGCACTTGTTGTTCCACCAGCTACGTATAAATTTGAAGTACCTGGATTGATAGATAAAACAAAGCAAGCATCACTACCTGCCCCACCAAAAAAAGTACTAAATATTATACCTGTAAGGTTGGGTGTAAATTTCATAATTACTCCATCTTGTCTGCCACCTCCAAAAACTTTTTGTAATGCTGCACTTGTTACAGGAAAATCATCTGACTGGGTACAACTTGCCAATAAAATATCCCCGGCGCCATCTAATATAACTTCGCTTCTTGCGTCATCACCATAATTTCTTCTTGTTTCAAAAGCTCCGTCAGTCTGCCCATTTGGTGCTCCAATTAAAGGAGAGTACTTTGGCCTGATATTAACACCGTCATCTCCTTTACCTCCAACTTTTATTGAACCAACTAAAGCAGTTCCTGAAGCATTAAATTTTGTTACAACTATATCATAGCCTCCGGGAGTTCCAATGAAAGGTGTTGTTGTTGGATAATCAGATGAGGTTGTTCTACCTGCTACAATAAGATTCCCTTGTGCATCAACAATCATACTATGCGGCTGCTCATTAGCTGTTGCTCCCCCAAGGTAAGTAGCATACATTCTCTTTACGCCATCTGGAGATAATTTTATAATAGCAATATCATACGGTCCATTGGAATCTTCCTGGGTTCCTCCATTATAGGACTCATCAAAAGCACCCGTTGATGTCGGGTAACCTGTTCCGAAAGAAATCCCGCCAGCATAAAAACTTCCATCTGGCCCCGGTGTGGCTGTGTATCCCCAATTATCAGTATTGCTTCCTGTGAAAGAAGCAAATATTAAAGTAGGGTCAATTATAATAGTAGCATTGGGTGAGTAATTTTTCGCTTTAAATTTCACCACATTGTCTTTCACTACATATTTACAATCAACAGCAGTTCTCCCGGTTTTTTCAACCTGGTAAGTGTACGGGTATAATTCCTTTACATCACCTACAGAAGTTCCAATAACAAGTTCTTTATTTTTAATTTCAAGTTTATCTACCCCCTCATACCGTAACGCTATATTATCAATATTTCCACCGGGATGTACTATCAAATCATATTTTAAAGTACCTGCATCTGTATAATACCTTACATCAATATTGGGATAAATATTAGCATAGGTAACACCTTGATAAATTTTGCATCCTCCCTTCCACTTACTTTTATCATTGCCAATAAAATAATTATTATAGCTATCCAAAGTCTTGTCTGGTTGCGCTTCTACATTTTTTGAAGCACCCAAAAAATTTACCCGGTATGCGTGAGAACGAATAATATAGTTATTAGAAGTAGGTACCTGTCTGCTGGTACTTATTTTTGAAATACTGGTATTACTGTCTGTGTTAAGATGGCCGTGCATGTGATCTGAAAACTTTTTCAAATCATCCGGGTTGTGCAGCACAACACTAAACCCGTTTTTTTGCAGAAATATGGCGCCTGTAGAAATATCGCTTTTAAAATTTACCCTGTTATCCCATTGCCCCTTATTTTCAACAAATTGTAATTGGGCAAAGGAAACCTTGCCTATAAAAATTATTGGCAAAGCAAGTGATAGATAAAGCACTATTTTCCTAATAAAATTCAAGAGAGGTAATTTTTTACAAAGTACAAAAATATAACCAATAAGATCGACTGTTTGTTTCTTTAACGTTTCATTATTTACGAAATTTTACTCCAAACCGTTTTGCCCTTCTGAAATTGAAGGTAATTTTTTACCGGCAGGTTTTCAGCTATTATCATATCCGGATCTATATCAATAATATTAAAAGCTTCATTTTTTGCCACTTCCAGCATCATTCTGTCGTTGACGATACTGGCAAGTTTAAAGTTTAAAAGTCCACTTTGTTTAGTGCCCTCAATATCACCCGGCCCACGTATTTCAAGGTCTTTTTCTGCAACCTTAAAGCCATCGTTGGTGGCACACAATATCTTTAACCTTTCACGGGCATCTTTTGATATTTTATTGCCTGTTAATAATATGCAAAAACTTTTTTCGCTACCTCTTCCCACCCTTCCCCTTAGCTGATGCAATTGAGAAAGTCCAAATTTTTCAGCACTTTCAATTACCATAATAGATGCATTGGGAACGTTAACACCCACTTCAATTACTGTAGTGCTAACCATAATATTTGTATCCCCTTTTACAAACCGCTGCATATTGGTATTTTTTTGTACAGCAGGTTGTTTGCCATGTACCATACTGATCCAATACTTTGGTTCGGGAAAAAAAGATTTCACTTCTTCAAAACCCTTCATTAAATTTTCATAATCCATTTTGGCAGATTCTTCAATTAATGGATATACAATGTATGCCTGCCTGCCCTTTTTAATTTCATCTTTTATAAAATCCATTACCATTGGGCGTTTGCTTTCAAAACGATGAACGGTTGCAATTGGTTGCCTGCCCGGTGGTAATTCATCAATCACACTGTAATCAAGATCGCCATAAGCAGTCAACGCAAGTGTTCTTGGGATAGGCGTTGCCGTCATCACCAAAATATGTGGCGGCAGAGAATTTTTATTCCACAACTTTGCCCGCTGTGCCACACCAAATTTATGTTGCTCATCTATTACCGCAAAGCCGAGATTTTTAAATTGCACTTTATCTTCTATTACTGCATGTGTACCAATCAATATTGTCAGTGATCCATCCTCACAGGCTTTTAGTATTTCTTTACGCTGTTTGGTAACAGATGATCCGGTTAATAGTTTTACACACACCGGCAAATCTTTCACCAGTTCAGCTATGGTATTGTAATGCTGCTGCGCCAAAATTTCTGTGGGGGCCATTAACACAGATTGAAAAGAATCTCCTTTGGTTGGGTGAATGTTATCTGCAGTAATTAGCATACTTAATAGAGCGACAATGGTTTTTCCGCTTCCTACATCTCCTTGTAATAAACGATTCATTTGTTTGCCACTACCGATATCTTTTCGAATCTCTTTCAGTACTCTTTTTTGTGCATTGGTCAATTCAAACGGCAGGTAAGTATTATAAAATATATTAAACAAGTCGCCAACTTTATTAAATTCCCATCCTTTGCTAAACCGATGACGGGTACTACGGATAAGGCCCAATCGTAATTGGGCAAAAAACAATTCCTCAAATTTTAACCGCCTTAGGGCATGGGTGTACATTTCTTCTGATGCCGGAAAATGAATGGTGCAGAAAGCTTCCCACCGGGATATAAAGCGGTATTGCTTAATTATAGAGTCAGGTAAATTTTCAGGCAGGTCTTTGGGTGATAATTGTTGTAACAAGGCATAGGTCAATTTTGCAAATGCTCTTCCATTTAACCCTCGTACTTTAAGTTTTTCTGTAGATGAATAAATAGGTTCAAGAAATTTTTTACCCCCTGCCTTTTCTGCCGTGTACAATTCAATTTCGGGATGATTGATCTGCACTTTGTTCATAAAAAATCCCACTTTGCCAAACACTAAATAATGATGGCCTACAGTTAATAATTTTTCTGCCCAGTGTATTCCCTGAAACCATACCAGTTCCATTTCGCCTGTATCATCCTGCAGGTAGGCCACCAGCCGCTTACTGCGCTTTTCTCCAATTAATTCAACGTGTGTTAAGCGGCCGGCAATCTGTGCATATTCTGTATCGGGATTGAGAGAAGCAATTGTATCAACCTTGGTTTTGTCTACATGGCGAAATGGATAATATTCCAGCAAATCCTTAAAAATAAAGATTTCCAATTCTTTTTTCAGCATATCTCCCCTTAATGGTCCAACCCCTTTAAGGTATTCAATCGGGCTAAATAATATATTTGAGGTTGATGAAATAATGTATCGTTTATACAAATATATTTCATTACAATAAACTAACCCTTTCAGACTGGTGTTTATGTATTAAAGAAAACAGAAAAGAAGAATACTCCTTCTTCCGTAATGTTTACAATGGTCTTTTTACCGGTGAATTTCTGCTAAAGTGCATCGGCTTTTTGCCATGTTTAGTACCCACTTCTCTTGGTATAAATGTAGTTGGGGTATAAGCAGGTGCGTCGCCAAATTGCGCCGGCACAAGTTCTTTTGGTACAGATTTACCTAGCAATTTTTCGATAGCAGCAAATTTTCTTTGTTCTTTCACACTTATAAAAGTAATAGCAGTGCCTTCTGCTGCAGCCCTGGCCGTACGGCCAATACGATGCACATAGTCTTCCCCATCGTGCGGTACATCATAATTTAATACTAATCCGATATTATCAATATCAATTCCACGACTTAATATATCTGTCGCTACCAATATTTGCAGACGGCCGCTTTTAAAATGCATCAGCACTTCTTCTCTTTTATCCTGCTCAAGATCACTGTGTATTTCATCTACCGGCAGGCCCGTTTTTTTAAGCTGCCTGTTTAATTCTTTTACACTGTTTTTACTGCTACAAAAAATAAGCACCGATGAGAAAGTTTTTTGTAGTAACAAATATTTTACAAGAGAAATTTTTTGGGTATCATACACTACATAGGCAAGCTGTATAATTTTTTCGTTGGGCTTACTAATAGAAATATTTATTTCAGCAGGCTGGTGCAAAATCCTTCTTGCCATTTCTCTTATTTTATGAGGCATGGTGGCCGAAAATAAAAGGTTTTGCCTTTTTGCCGGCAGCGCTCCAATTATGCGCATAATGTCATCATAAAAACCCATATCCAACATACGGTCCGCTTCATCTAAAATTAAATATTTTAATCCCTGGAATTTTACATATCCCATATTGATATGAGCAAGCATTTTACCGGGCGTACAAATCACTACATCAGCTCCAACACTCAATGCTTTTTTCTCCTGAATAAAAGCATTGCCGTCCCCGCCTCCATAAACTGCAATAGAGCTTACAGAAGTAAAATAACTAAGGCCTTCCATATGCTGTGCTATTTGTATGGCAAGTTCTCTTGTTGGTACAATAACCAATGCAGTAATGCTGTGGTGATTGAGGGGGCTGGAAATAATGTTGTTAATAAGAGGTAATAAAAAGGCAGCTGTTTTACCCGTACCTGTTTGTGCGGAGGCAATTACATCCTTCCCTGCTAAAACCAGGGGAATAACCTGTTCCTGAACTGGTGTTGCTTCATTGTATCCTGATGCTTCAATGCCTTCAATTAATCTTTCATCGAAACCGAAATCTGTAAACTTCAAAATAATTATGGGTAATTAAATTTATAATGGTATTTCTTCTGTTATAACAACATGCTAATACTTACTCTGCTTCTACAGTTGCTGCAACTTCTGTTATAACTGGTTGAGGAGTTGTATTTTTTATGGTGATCTGAAATTTGGTATTCAATATCACTTCAAACTGTCCGGTTTGCAAAACAGCTTTTGTTGCTGCATCTTCTAACATTGCACTGGCAAGGTGACTGGCGAGGTCAGAACCACTGATTACATTACTTACTTTACCATCGGTAAAAACAATAACAAACTTATAGCCAGCTTTTCTACCGGTTCCGGCTCTTTCAAAATCTTCCCTGTTAAGGCTTAGTAATTGATCACCCGCAGCAGATTTTTTTAATAAAATTCTAATTACCGGTAAGTATTTATTCCAAATATACGTGTACATATAAAAAAATTTTAATTGTTATTAGTTTCTTACCGTTGATGGATATTTAAGTAAAGTAAAATATGGCGTATAAAGATAGGGTTTTACGAGGAGAATGGTGTTTTTGATTGACGGAAGCTAAAAAATAACACTGACAGGCATTGTAAATAACTTGTTAAAGGCAGAGGCCGGATTCCAAAATGGCTATTTTATCAATCCGGCATTTTTTATCCAATCCATTACAAAAAACACCAAAGTAAGATAACAGGAAATATCCGGTCAGGAAAAAAAATACTGTTAACAATTTTTGCCATACATTTAAAAGTTAAAAATGCAGGTGCTATAATCTGCCTGTAACAACCCAAGCCATAAATTTCAGATATGATCAAAACCAACAGTATAGTAAAAACAATCCATTTTTTTATTACACTTTTAACCTGGCAGACATTAACAGCACAAAAGCAGCTTGATCTCAGTACCCTGTCTGATTTTAAAAATGCAGGTGCCAACTGGCATATTGCCGGTGATGTAAATGCTGATCTTAATAAGAACGATACCCTCATTTTCAGCAACGGAAAAGGGGTGTTGGTAAATCAACCGGGTACAGCGGCAAGGGAAGACCTGTTTACAAATTTTAAACATGGAGATCTTGATATAGAACTGGATTACATGATGGCCAAAGGTTCAAACAGCGGTATTTATTTGCAGGGCAGGTACGAAGTGCAATTACTGGATAGCTGGGGAGTTCTGAATCCCCGTTCAGGAGATAACGGAGGCATTTACGAACGTTGGGATGAAACAAAGCCCGAGGGACAAAAAGGATATGAAGGATATGCTCCCAGGCAGAATGTAAGCCGGGCACCCGGTCTTTGGCAACATTTAAAAATAACTTTCCAGGCTCCCCGTTTTGAAGGCAGTACAAAAATTGAAAATGCCAAAATTTTAAGGGTAGAATTAAACGGTGTATTGATACAGGAAAATGTATCCCTCGCAGGTCCTACCCGTGGTGCTGTTGAAAACAATGAAGTGGCAACGGATGCATTGCGCATACAGGGAGACCACGGGCCGGTGGCTTTTAGAAATATAATGGTGAGCAGTTATGATAAAGCAAAACCATCTTTGTCTGTCATCGCCGCCAGCTTATACAAAGGGAAATTTGCAAAAGAACCCGATTATAAAAGCATCAAAGCAATAACACAAAAAAACGTCCCTGATATTACTACCAACATTACAGGATTACCAGACAATGAATACCTTGTTCGCTACACAGGAACTTTGCACATCAATGAACCTGGTGAATATAATTTTATTGCCCACACTGCCGGTGGGAGTGGTTCCCTTAAAATAAACAACAATACTGTATTTGCTTTGAATAGTAAAGACAACAGGGGTGCTGTTACGCTGCAACCGGGAGACTGGCCTTTTGAATTTGTTTATTCAAAGTATGTTGATTGGGCAAGATCTTCACTGGCACTTAATATTACCGGACCTGGTATAAGAGAATTTACCATCAGCAATGCCAACAGTATTTCCTCCACCAATGATGCAGATCCGGTACTCGTAAATGCAACAGAAAATACCATCCTCCGCAGTTTCGTGGACCTGCCTTCAGGAAGCCGGGTTACGCATTCTGTAAATGTCGGCACTCCCGAAAAAATTCACTACACATACGATATGGATAAAGGTATGATGGTACAGTTGTGGCGGGGTAATTTTTTAGATGCTACGCCTATGTGGCACGAAAGAGGTGATGGCTCATCAAGAGCTGCGGGTGCTACCCAATATTTTGGTAAACCGGCACTTACTGTTGAAAGATTGACAGATGTAAATGCTGCATGGGCAGGCGATACAACGGGAACCAGCTACCGGCCAAATGGTTATGTACTTGATGAAAAAGACAGACCTACCTTTTAATACACCATCTACGGAGCTGCGGTATCAGACAAGATAAGGGTATCAGAAAACAGGCAGGGAATTGAAAGAGAGATCACTATTCAGAATGGCTTGCCTAACCTGTATGTTCGTGTAGTCACAGCCAATTCAATCACTGAGATTTCAGGCGGGTTATACCTGGTTGATGACAAAACTTACTATTTAAAAACAGATATCTCTAATGGTATAAAGCCATTGATACGGGAACAGAACGGGCAAAAGGAAATGCTGATCCCTTTTCAAAATAAAATCAGCTACGCCATTCTTTTTTAATCAACACCGCATTTTTTATGAAATTATATACATCAATAACCACCGCAACAATTTGTAAATATTTTATCTTTTGTTTTGCTGCCATTTTTAGTTTTCAGCCAGCTTTGCTTGCACAGGAAGCTGCAAAAGAAGAAGATTTTTTTAAGATCAACAAAGTGCGTTCACCCGAAGGTACGTTGCTGGAAGTTGGTGGACTTTGCTCCTTACCAAACGGAGACCTTGCCGTAACCACCAGGAGAGGTGATATTTTTATAGTTGAAAACCCAACCAGTGCCAAACCTTATTTCAGAAAATTTGCTTCCGGCTTGCACGAAGTGCTCGGCGTTGCTTATAAAAACGGATCGTTGTATGTGGTGCAACGTGGTGAGCTTACAAGGCTCTTCGATTCAAACATGGATGGCAAGGCCGACGTTTTTGAAACGGTGTATGCATGGCCGATTTCAGGCAATTACCATGAATATAGCTTTGGGCCTAAGCTGGCACCGGATGGCTCTTTTTTTGTTACCCTCAACCTTGGTTTTCCTGGGGCATGGTGGCATCCTGAAAGTTTTGTTCCATGGAGAGGATGGACCCTGCATATTTATGATGATGGCCGGGTAGAACCCTGGGCAGCAGGTATGCGTTCTCCGTGCGGTATCAGCATGATTGATGGTGAATTATTTTATACCGATAACCAGGGAGACTGGGTTGGTTCAGGCAGTATCATGCCCGTTAAAAAAGGGGCGTTCATGGGGCATCCGGCAAGTTTGGTTTGGACAAATCAACCCAACTCTCCGTTAAAATTAACACAGCAGGAAATTTTTTCAAAAATAAATCCACGTATTGAGTTTGGCCCGGATAGCCAGCAGGTAAAACCTGAAAACAAAGTGAATGAAAAATTCATGACAGAGTTTGAAATGAAAAAATTTATTCCAGAATTACAGTTACCGGCAGTATGGTTGCCCCATGGAATTCTTGGCATCTCCACCTCTGAAATAGTTAAAATACCTAAAGGTGTTTTTGGACCTTTTGAAGGCCAGTTGCTGGTAGGTGACCAGGGCCAAAGCAAAATAGCCAGGGTATTTATGGAAAAAGTAAATGGCGAGTTACAGGGCTGCGCCTGGGATTTCAGAAGTGGATTTCAATCGGGCATAGTGCGTATGGCATGGGGCACCGACGGCTCTTTATTTGCAGGAGAAACGAACCGTGGCTGGGGCTCTGCTGGCGATGCCAACGAAGGCTTGCAACGCCTTACCTGGAACAACCGTTTGCCTTTTGAAATGAGAACAGTGAAAGCCATGCCTGATGGTTTTGAAATAGAATTTACCAAACCTATTGATAAAAAATATGCAGAAGACCTGGCCAGTTATAATGTGGAAAGTTATATTTATAAATACCATGGCGTATACGGTAGTCCGCCAGTAAATAGTCAGAAATGCCCGGTAAAAGGAGTGAAGGTTTCTGATGATGGATTGAAGGTCCGGCTGATCGTTGGCAATCTGAGGCAATATTATATCCACATCATAAAACTGGATGGCATCCGGGATAAAGAAAATTCCTATACCCTGGTTCACCCGACAGGATATTATACACTCAACAATATTCCCGAGGGTGCAAAATTATCTATGGCAACAGTTAGTACAAAAAATACTGCCAAAGCAATTACTGCAAAAACTGCCGTTGCTACTACCGGTACATATACTTACGCACAGATAAAACCATTGCTTACAAAATATACCTGTGTAGCCTGCCACAACCCAGATAAAAAACAGGTAGGGCCTGGTTTTATAGATGTAGCCAAAAGAAATTATTCCACTGATAAAATTTTGCAACTCTTAAAAAATCCGCAACCGCAAAACTGGCCGGCCTATTCAACACCCATGCCGCCCATGCCACAGGTACCGCAAGGAGATGCCCGGAAAATTGCTGCATGGATCAATTCGCTGGCAGTTAAAAAATAATTACAGGTACATTAAAATATTAAAAAAGGCAACCGAATAGTGTTGCCTTTTTTGTTGATCAGTCAAGCAGGTAAATTAAAAAGATCTTATAAAACATAATAGTTATCATCTTCTGCTTTTGAGTGTAGCCTTTCAGGTTACATTGATGGATTAAGAAAAATCCAATAAAGATTTGACCGTAAACTTTCCAATGCTATAATTATAAATACTACATTAGCAAAACAAAACGATTATATGCCAGCATCCTTTTCCAAAAAACTTCCTGTTTTATATGTATGGCTGCAAAGCCTTTTTTAATGTCAGCGTACTTTAGTCAATAGCTGTTTCAAATTTTTATCTCAACACAAAATAACATTGCATGCAACAATATATTCTCGCTTTAGACCAGGGTACCACCAGTTCAAGAGCCATCATATTTGACAGGAAAGGTTCCATAGTTTCGTCAGCTCAAAAAGAGTTCACACAGTTTTTTCCACAGTCAGGCTGGGTAGAACATGATGCCAATGAAATATGGAGTACACAATTTGGTGTGGCTGCCGAAGCGATTAGTAAGGCAGGTTTATCTGCAGAAAATATTGCTGCTATTGGCATCACCAATCAAAGAGAAACAACTGTTGTGTGGGATAGAAATACTGGTGTACCGGTTTACAACGCCATTGTTTGGCAGGATAAAAGAACAGCTTCTTTCTGTGATGAATTAAAAGCAAAGGGCCTTGATAAACTGATACAAGAAAAAACGGGATTGATTATTGACGCCTATTTTAGCGCCACTAAAGTAAAATGGATTTTAGATAATGTGGCAGGTGCAAGAGAAAAAGCCAATAAGGGCGAATTGTGTTTTGGTACAGTAGACAGCTGGTTGTTATGGAACCTTACAAAAGGCCAGGTACATGCGACAGATGTTTCAAACGCTTCCCGAACCATGATGTGCAATATTCATACTTTGCAATGGGATGGCGAACTACAGGATATATTTGGTATTCCAGGTAGTATGTTACCGCAAATACGCAGCAGCAGTGAAGTGTATGGCCACACGCAAAATATTTTATCGGCCCACAATATACCTATCGCCGGTATTGCCGGAGATCAGCAATCGGCTTTGTTTGGACAAATGTGTACGCAGCCCGGCATGGTAAAAAATACATACGGCACCGGTTGTTTTATGTTAATGAATACGGGAGAAAAACCTGTTGCATCTACCAACAATTTATTAACCACTGTTGCATGGAAAGTAAATGGCACTACTCATTATGCGTTGGAAGGAAGTGTATTTATTGCAGGTGCCATCATTCAATGGCTAAGAGACAGCCTTGGTTTTATTAAAACTTCAGCCGAAGTAGAATTATTAGCTACACAGGTAAAAGATAGCGAAGGCGTTTATGTGGTTCCTGCTTTTGCAGGCCTTGGTGCACCACACTGGAACCAACATGCAAGAGGAATTATTACGGGTCTTACCAGAGGATCTAATGCATCACACATAGCCCGTGCAGCATTAGACAGCATTGCCTATCAAACAATGGATGTGTTAAAAGCTATGGAAGCAGATTCGGGCATCAGCATAAAAGAACTCAGGGTTGATGGAGGTGCCACGGTCAATAATTTATTGATGCAATTTCAAAGCGACATTATGAATACTACAGTGGTTAGACCTGTTATTACTGAAACCACTGCATTGGGTGCAGCTTATTTAGCTGGCCTTGCAGTAGGGTACTGGCCAAATATGGAAGCCATACAAAATCAATGGCAGGTAGATAAAAAATTCACTACTGCTATGGATGAAGAAGAAAGAAAGAAATTAACCAAACAATGGCAACGATCTGTTAAAGCCGCCAAAGCATGGGCTGATGATGAATAGGATAGTGAATTGTAAATGGTAAACCATTAAGTGAATTAAGGGCACCACTACAAAAGGTATCAAAAGAATCAAATAAAATATAGTTAAACTAACAAAACAACTATTTGACTATATTCAGCTGACACTGTAAAAAATAAAATTACAAGAATATATAATGATGATGGACAGGCAAAAAATGTTACAACAGCTGCAAGATGTTCGGCAATGGGATATCATTGTTATTGGTGGTGGTGCAACAGGCTTGGGTGCAGCAGTAGATGCAGCGTCAAGAGGATATAAAACATTGTTGGTTGAACAGGAAGATTTTGCAAAAGGCACCAGCAGCCGTAGTACCAAACTGGTGCATGGCGGTGTTCGTTACCTTGCACAGGGCAATATCAAAATGGTGAGGGAAGCTTTGAGAGAGAGAGGATTGTTATTAAAGAATGCACCGCATGTTTGTCATAATTTATCTTTTATCATTCCATCATTTCATTGGTGGCAAAAATGGTATTACAGCATTGGCTTAAGCATGTATGATTTGCTTGCCGGTAAGTTGAGTTTGGGTAAAACAAAAATGCTCTCAAAAAAAACAACACAACAATTAGTACCAGCTATCTCTTCCCAAAATTTAAGTGGTGGTGTTTTATACCATGATGGGCAATTTGATGATACCCGGTTGGCTGTTAACCTGGCTCAAACAGCTGAAGAACAGGGAGCTGCCATTTTAAATTATTGTAAAGTTATCGCACTCATTAAAACGGAAAAACGCATCAGCGGTGTTGAAGTGCAGGACTTGTTATCTGGAAAAAAATATTCTATCAGCGGCAAAGCTGTTATCAATGCAACAGGTGTTTTTACTGACAAAGTAATCGAAATGGATGATCCAAATCACCAACCGATTGTTTCACCATCCCAGGGTGTTCATATTGTTGTTAATGAAAAATTCTTTCCCGGCAAACAGGCTTTAATGATACCCAAAACTGATGATGGCAGGGTTTTGTTTGCAGTGCCCTGGCATGATAAAGTTATTTTGGGTACTACAGATACTCCTATTAATGATATTGCTTTAGAACCGAAAGCATTGCAGGAAGAAATTGATTTTATCATTCACCACTCCAACCGATACCTTAGTTCTCAGATTGAATACAAGGATATTAATACGGTGTATGCCGGACTAAGACCATTGATAAAGGTGAAAGGTAAAAAATCTACTTCTATCCTGCCACGAGATCACACCACTATTATTTCTGAAAGTGGCCTTGTTACTATCACCGGTGGTAAATGGACAACTTACCGCACAATGGGTAAACACGCTGTTGACAATGCTGCCTTTGCCTGCAAACTACCCAAGCACGGTTGCGTTACAGCAACTTTACCCATTCATGGATTTCAGGATAATACAAACATTGAAGATGTATTAAATATTTACGGCAGTGATGCAAAAAAAATAAACCAGTTAATAATTGAACAACCATCCTTACAGGAAAAAATACACCCAGCTTTACCCTACTCAAAAGCAACCGTAGTGTGGGCAGTACAAAACGAAATGGCCATGACGGTGGAAGATGTACTTGCAAGAAGAACAAGATCATTATTTCTTGATGCAAAAGCGGCTGTTGAAGCAGCCACACTTGTAGCTTCTATAATGGCTCCCCTACTGAATCAAACGGAGGAATGGCAACAGCAACAGGTAAAACAATTCACTGCACTTTCACACAATTATTTATTACACTAATTTTTTAAACCCCCAATTCTATAAACCAAAAAACCTTTTAAAATGACTCCTTTTATAGCTGAACTTCTAGGTACTGCATTATTGATTCTTTTAGGCGATGGCGTTGTTGCCAACGTGGTGCTAAACAAAACCTATGGTAACAATAGTGGGCTGATAGTAATTACTTTTGGTTGGGCAATGGGCGTTTTTGTGGGAGTGTATGTTGCAGGATCTGTTAGCGGAGGACATCTAAATCCGGCTGTGACGATTGGTTTGGCCGCATTGGGAAAATTTGATTGGGCCAAAGTACCCTTGTATATTACTGCTCAATTATTGGGTGCCATGATTGGTTCATTTTTAGTATGGGTAATGTACCGCAAACATTTTGATGCAACGACTGATGCTAACTCAAAGCGGGCGGTATTTTGTACTGCTCCTGCCATTCCAAGTACCATCGACAATCTTTTATCTGAAATCATTGGAACATTTGTATTGATATTAGGAGCACTCTTTATAGTATCTTCAAAAGACAGCTTAGGTTCTTTATCCGCTTTACCCGTGGCCTTTTTGGTGTTGGCAATTGGTGTTAGCTTAGGTGGTGCCACCGGCTATGCCATTAACCCGGCAAGAGATTTAGGCCCCAGGATAATGCATGCACTTTTACCTATAAAAGATAAAGAAGGCAGTAACTGGAAGTACAGCTGGATTCCCATTGCAGGGCCTGTTATAGGCAGCTTGCTGGCGGCATTGTGTTATTCGTTAATTCAGTAATCGCTCATAATAATGGTCACAAGGAATCAATACTAGTAAATATGATAAGGCATATTGCTTATTTTTTTACTTTAGAAAAGCCGCTTCTAACTGTTCAGGCCTAAGTTAGTTTATCGCTCAAACAAAAAATAATTTTTCAAAAAATGATTTGTAGCAGGAAATTTGCTTAACAATTGCTGTTAAGCAAATTTCCACTATTAAAACCAATCAATATGAAAATTATCCTTATTATGTTTGCCGGTGTTTTTAGCATCCATCTTTCCTTTGCCCAACTTAAAGTAACTCCTACTTGCCCAACTTTTATAGTTGATGTACTCGAAGGAACTGTAAATGAAAGTTTGTTTACTTACTCCGGAATGGCTGAAATAGAAAAAAAATTCCCTTGTTTTAGCAGTGCCAAAGAAGAAACCAATGGCAGCACCTGCGGCGGTGTTTTTTACAAAGACAAGGATATCTCTTTTTACACAGAAAGGGATTATATAGAAGTGGGCGAACATTTTAAGGGCAAGCTAAGTATACCCCTGATGGGTGCCAGTCGCAACAGTTTGTTTAGTCAGCTTGGCAATCCGAAAATAAAAGATGTAAGCTGGGATGCTTATCAAACCAAGTATGGTATCCTGATTTTATACTACAACAAGGCGGGTAAAATTAATAAACTACAGTTTAGCAATAGAGGTGCAGAATCTATAAAGCTCTGCGAATAAGGTATATTTTTATAGACTTGGTGACAGTAAGGAGGCTGATTATTTAGCCTCCTTACTGTCACCTTTTATATTCCACTTGCTTGCAAATAATTTAAATATCTACAATAAATAATTTTATAATTTATCTGTTTGAGAAGAGTAAGTACTTTCAAATATTTTATCAGCATTCCCTGCTTCAAAACCTTCCCGGCGCTGGTTACGTGTTATTGCATTCAAAGGCAGGTGAGTAAATGATGGCAAAATTTTTCTTTCAGCAAACTCCACATAGGAGCCCGAAATAACGTGGTGTTCTCCATTCGCAAATTCAGCATCAATCATTTTTGCAACTGTAGAACTCTGCATTAGTAAGCCATCAGGGCTGGTTTTATACTTTCCTCCAGCGTCGTTTAATACAAATCCATTGCGTTCTAAAAACTCATTAAAAACGGGTATAGTATTGTATCCTTCTTTAAGGTTATGCACACTTACTGTAAAATGATTCAGGTAATACCTGTTATAAATTACCCAGGCTGCATACTCACTTTCTTTAGCAAGGGCAAGATAATCCTGCAATAAAGGTTTACGCCAAAGCGCACTATGTAAAAAATCAGTAACTGCTGCACCATCGTTTAAATCCAACGAATCAACCGGATCTGCCTTTACTTCACTTGTGTAACTGGTGATAATTTCCTGTGCCTGTTTGGATAAATCGGTAACTCTTAATTCACTTAGAAAGATTCTTGGGTATTGTGGTGCTGGTGGAGCATACCAATACGCATCAAGCTTCTTATTTTCAAAGTGAAAAAAATCTTTCCGTTCATACCCATAATATAAAAATATTTTCTCGAGTGATTGCATCCCCAAAAAAGGTACGCCGATGGTTCTAAAAGCGATGTGATCATTTTCAATTTCAGCTGCATTATTTATTACACCCTCCTGTATCATGGCTGCTATTACTTCTGCCACATTGGGTACTCTTTCTTTATAACGACACATTAATCCATCCAAAACTTCGTTCAGTATTGCTGCTTTTTGCATAATAATTTAGTTGTAATTTAAACCTCCAGGTCAGGCTAATAATTTTGCAAGTTACCCAAATCTGCTTAACCCATTACTAATGTGATTGTACCGCTGATTATTTGGTAACATCAGAAACCACAGAGACAGGGTGAAGGTTGGCCATTCTTTTTATCCATGTTTGGTAACAAATTATGCTGCTAAAGTTTAAAGCCCTTGGTGTTCCCTTTTCACTAAATAAAAGAAGGAGCTATCATAACAATAACTCCTTCTTTTATTTTTATCATTTTGTATTTACCAGCTATTGAAAGTAAGACTGATCAAAGCCGGATATATTTTATTATTACAAACTCCAGCCATCCCTGTAATTGCGTTTTACAAATTGATTGGCTTCATCAAAATTGGTAATTTTCATATTTGGTCCATCCCAAAGCAATTTGACAAAACGGCCAGGGTAATCAAAATCATCCTTACCTTTTGGTTTGCGGATGTCGTAACTGCGGATGGCAAGATTGCCCATCAGCACACTTTCTGTAAGCGGTCCCGCAATATCAAAGTGCGAACTCAGGTTTTTTGCCTTTTCGCTGCCATAACCGGCAATAGCGGCTTCCACCCATGCTGCGTAGTGACCATCTTCGCCATCTTTTACACGGGCTACAGTTTGTGGTACTTTTGTTTCTTTTGTTTTTGATGTTGGCAACAATTGAGGATTGACACCGTAAGTACCCGCCATCATTTTTCCTTTTGTACCAAGAAAAATAACGCCGTTTCCTCCATCACCCATTTCTTCATTTGACCCCAGTTCTTCCGGTCTTGTTGGCTGTATACCACCATCCATCCAATGAAGCTGTACATCTGGCTTACCATTTTTACCCTTAAAAGTAAGGGTAATATGTGAAGCGATCGGGCCACTTTCAGGATAGTAAGCTTTGTTCCAGTTTTCAATATATTTTGTGGCTACACTGCATTCAGCACTTGTAGGATAACCCAAATTACAAACAGCAAAAGCAGGCGCCATAATATGGCAGGCCATATCACCCAGGGCACCGGTACCATAATCCCACCAGCCTCTCCAGTTAAATGGTAATATACCTTCAAAATATTCTCTCTTTGGAGCAGTACCCAACCACAGATCAAAATCAAGCCCGGCCGGTATTGGAGAACTGTTTGTTGGATTGGGCACACCCTGTGGCCAGATAGGCCTGTCGGTATAGCAATAGATGGTATGCACATCGCCAATCAATCCTGCATTGAACCAATCCTGCAACTGACGAACACCATCGCCTGAAGAACCCTGGTTCCCCATTTGCGTTACCACTTTATACTTGTGTGCTGCCTCAGTCAATTTACGGGCTTCATAAATATCATGCGTGAGTGGCTTTTGCACATACACATGTTTGTTCAACTGCATAGCCGCCATTGCCGCAACACCATGCTGGTGATCGGGTATAGAAACAGATACCGCATCAAATGATTTGCTTTCTTTAGCCAGCATCTCCCTGAAGTCTTTGTAGTATTTTGCTTTAGGAAATTTCTTACGTGTTTCAGCAGCCTGCCGGTCATCTACATCGCATAAAAAACCAATGTCTGCCTTTCCGCTTTTAAAGAAATTTTCAATATCACTGGAACCCTTTCCACCGGCACCAATGCCTGCCACTATCAAACGGTCACTGGGTGCAACAAAACCACGGCCCAGTACATGGCGTGGTACAATAAAAAATCCGGCCGCAGTCAACGCTGTATTGCGGATAAACTTACGCCGGGAATCCTGAACGACAGTTTTCTTTTTCATGATTTACTATGTTGTTTTTTTAATTTAAGTATGAAAAATTTTAAGCGGTTGTGTTTACAAATTGAGCTACAAGTTAATGGAACCATTTCATTTTTTGTTTACCATTTATACTTTCCACATTCAATAAAAATAATTGATAGCGTCAAACAATTATTCTTCCTGCACCATTTTTTTTGTTACCAAAAAACGGTGTACAATGCGGCCAGTATTCCCAGAATAATGATAGAGCCGAAAGCAAAGCCCGGTGTAATTTTAAACATAGAAGTATCCACTTCAATAACATGGGTATCATTTTCTTTTTTAGGATTGATGAGGCTCATCGCAATCATTACCACAACAATGGTTACAAACGTAATCACCATCCTGTTTAAAAAAGCGAAGTCAGGAAAACTACCACCTGTCCAAACCGGTAAAAACTTCAGGACTGTTGAAATGGGAATGGTCAACAGAGCACCTGCCATCGCAGCCGGAGCTGTTGTACGCTTCCAGAAAAAACCCAGCAAAAAAATGGCCAGCACACCCGGAGAAATAAAGCCTACATACTCCTGTATAAACTGGTACGCCTGGTCTAAAGATTTTAATGCCGGCGTTACGATGCCGGCAATTACCATGGCAATCACCACCACCCATCTTCCTACCAGTACCATCTTTCTTTCTGAAGCTTCTTTATTAAAATATTTTTTGTAAATATCCAGCGAAAAAATAGTGGAGATACTATTGGCCTTGCCGGCCAGTGATGCAACAACAGCAGCGGTCAATGCGGCAAAGGCAATACCTTTTAACCCGGCGGGTAACAAATTCATTAATGTTGGATATGCATGATCAGGTTTTATTATTCCTGCAGCATCACTCATTTCATGCTGAAACATTCCTTTGTTATGCAACACGTACATCACTATACCCGGCAACACGGCTATAACGGGAACAAGTAATTTTAAAAATGCCGCAAATAAAATTCCTTTTCTTGCGGTCACCAAATCGGCGCCCAGCGCACGTTGCACAATGTATTGATTACATCCCCAATAAGCCAGGTTGTTTACCAGCATACCACCAATTAACACCGAAAGGCCGGGTAATTCTTTATAATATTTATTGGATGAATCAAATATCATGTGAAAATGTTCCGGGGCTTCTTTTCGCAAAATTGAAAGTCCTTTAAAAATGTCTTTTCCAAAACCATACTCTTCTGACAGTAAAGAAAGTGCCAGGTAAGTTGTCACCAATCCGCCCAAAATCAACACCACTACCTGCACTACATCGGTGTAACCAATAACCTTCATACCGCCCAATGTTACCACCAAAGAAAAAATTACAAGTCCCACGATGCTCCATTCAAAACTAACGGTGGAGATGGAAGAGATAGCAAGCGCCCCCAAATAAATAATTGACGTAAGATTTACAAATACATACACCAGCAACCAGAATATCGCCATGATGGTACTAACATTGTCATTGTACCGCATTGATAAAAATTGCGGCATGGTGTATATCTTATTTTTAAGATATACCGGGATGATAAATATAGCTACGATAATCAATGTAGCCGCGGCCATCCATTCATAAGTAGAAATTGCAAGCCCCAATGCGAAACCAGAACCTGACATTCCAATAAAATGTTCTGCTGAAATATTGGAGGCTATTAATGAAGCCCCAATGGCCCACCAGGTAAGCGAACCCTCTGCAAGGAAAAAATCTTTTGAACTGGTGGTGGCTGATTTCTTTTTGTGGTAGATATAGTACCCGTAAGAGGATACTGCGATAAAGTAAATAAAAAAAACAATGTAGTCGGCAGTCTGCAATCTATTCATCGGCAATTTTTAGATTTATTAAAATTCAAGATAAGTAAAAATTGCAGGTTACAAACAACACACGGTTTCATAAATGTAACAATCAATAAGCTACCACATTCTTATTATCAAATGTGGCAGCTTTTTATACATGGGTATTAACGTAAAGTTATTACCCGTGAAACAAGATACAAAGCAGGATATTAAATAAAAAATGAAGGCGCTAAAACTATGATTCTTCCTGTTAAAATTTCAGGGTGGCAGGTAAATATCTTTTTACAAGAGTTTCGTAATATGGTTTTAATTCGTTCCAGTCCGGCGGGGTTGGATTTTTTGAATATAAATCGTAGGGATTGAAAAGGTCTACCCATTTAAACATTTCATGATCGTGTTCGTTCATCAGGTGGTCATATGCGTGCTCCCGGTGCTGTGCGTAAAAAGAATGATACCGCAGCATGTACAAACCTGGTTCGGGCAAATAATCTTTCGCCATCT
>JANXSR010000040.1 GCA_025352625.1 Ferruginibacter sp. | reverse complement strand
TTGCTTTTACGGCTACACCCAAAAATAAAACCTTGGAAACCTTTGGCACAAAAACCACAGAAGGGAAATTTGTTCCGTTTGATTTGTATTCAATGAAACAGGCCATTGAAGAAGAATTTATTTTAGACGTTCTTAAAAATTATACTACTTATCAATCCTACTATAAACTGAATAAAGCTGTAGAAGAAAATCCTGAATTTGAAACCCGGCAGGCTCAAAAGAAATTGAGGGCTTATGTAGAAAGTCATCCTTTTTCTATCAAAGAGAAAACCAAAGTAATGGTTGACCATTTCCACAGCGAAGTAAGAAAGCAAATAAAAGGTTCTGCAAAGGCAATGGTCGTTTGTAAGTCCATCAATAATGCAATTGCTTATTACCGGGCATTTAATGAATATTTAAAAGAAATCAATTCACCGTTTAAACCCATCGTTGCCTTTTCTGGCAAACGTACTGTTGACAGCTACGAAGTGGATGAAGCAAAACTGAATGGTTTTGCCAGTGGCGATATTCCAAAAGTGTTTAAGAAAAGCCAATACAAATTTTTGATTGTTGCCAATAAATATCAAACTGGATTTGACCAGCCATTATTACATACCATGTATGTAGATAAGAAGCTGAGGGATGTACAGGCAGTGCAAACTTTGTCTCGACTCAACAGGGCTTACAAGCCGGATAAGGTAGACACATTTGTATTGGACTTTTTTAATTCGGTGGATGAAATCAAGGATGCTTTTGAGCCTTTTTATATTACTACTGTTTTAAGTGAAGAAACAGATGCCAATAAACTAAATGATTTACAGGATGTGCTGGACAAAGCACAAGTGTATAGCACTGATGATGTGGTAAACTTTACAAACTTGTATTTTAAAAATGCAGACCGTACTGAACTTGATCCCATAATAGATAAGTGTGCATTGAACTACAAAACAGAATTGAATGAAGATGCACAAATAGATTTTTATGTAAAGGCAAAATCATTTAACCGTACTTATGCCTTCCTTTCAAAAATTCTTTCCTTCAATAATGCTTATTGGGAAAGGCTCTATTGGTTTTTAAAATTCCTGATGCCAAAAATAAAAGTTACTGAGAATGATGATTTGGCTAAAGGGATATTAGAAGCGGTTGATTTAGACAGTTACCGCCTTACAAGAATTACAGAAGATAATATCAAACTAACAGGCGGTGGTGAACTTAACCCAACTCCACCAATAATGAAAGGCTCAAAAGGTGAAAGTGAATTTGAAAAACTCGAAGCCATCATTAATGAATTTAATACAAGGTTTGGTATTGATACCTGGACGGATGATGATAAAATAAAAAAGTTTTTATTTGAACAATTACCGGCGGCTTTTGCAAAAGACCAAGCAACAGTGAATACGGTAAATAATTCTGACAAACAGAACGCAAAAATTACATCTGATAAAAAAGTAGAAGATTTAATGCAGGATGTAATTTTTACTTATACTGATTTGTACAAGAAGTTTTCTGACGATAAGGATTTTAAACGGCAGTATTTAGATTTTGTGTTTGATAAAATTTGGAAGCAAAATATTCAACCTAATTTGTAAAATAAATTCTGCTTTAATGATTATTAAATAATATGAACCAGTTCAAACAAATTGAGTTGTTAGTTGGGTTGAATGATAAGTAAACTGCTGGATTGTTTGTAAAAGAAAAGAAGAAAAAATAAACTTTAATTATGCCAAAAATTATTAGAGATACGCATGTGACAGGAATGAAGGGCGTGAATCTCTTCGAAAGATATTGCTTACAACACAATCCTGTAATTATTTTTAGAGAAACGTTAAAAAGTGACTTTGGTATAGATGCAGAACTTGAGATGACAGAATTTAATGAGGAGAAAAAAGTACAACCTACTGGAGAAACAATTAAAATACAAATTAAAACTGATGGTACAGGGCATAGTTACATAAGAAATGAAAAAACATTGCAGTTCGAATACTACGCTTCAGAAGATGATTTAGATTATTGGTCAAAATATAAAAGTCACGGCTTTGAAGTTTTATTGGTTGTAGTAGATGCACAGAATGAAAAGATTTATTGTAAAAAAGTTTTCGAATTGGATTTAGGGATTGCGAAAACAAATCAAAAAAATAAAAAATCATTCCCCATTATTTTTGATAAGCAACAAAATCTTTTGCAGTTTGGAAAAAATGATTTCAGAGAACGATTTTCAGATACATTTGGCAGTAGGGTAAATTATGGAATTACAGAAACTCTAGTTAGCAATCTTTTGAAATTTCAAAAATTGCCTAAAATGATGTATTCATATAAAAGTAAGTTTAAAGACAAAAGATCTATTATTAAATTTATAAAAGAAGGCGGAGTCCTGCAATTTAAAGATTGCCCTTTTTATGTTTCTTATGGTGCAACTGTGTACACATTTAATAGTCTTGGGAAAGAATTTAAAAGCTTTGTGGATAATATTTTAGAAGATGATAAATCAAGTTTCATACTTTATAATGAAATAATAGAAAATCGTGTATTACGGAATCATTATATTGAATTGATAAATGAATACATTAGGGATAAATTAAAAGGTAAAGGCATAATATTTAATCCTAAATATAAAAGATATTATTTTGCCTTTAATCCTAAGAAAGATTCAGTTCCACTCATTGTTGAAACGTTAACAAGAATAAGGCAAGATATCACAGAAAGAAAAGTTGTTACATGGCATGAATATGGAACAAAATATAAATTTTACCGGCATTTAGCATTTAATCTGCACTTTCACTTTATTGATGAAGAACTTTACGTTGCATTAGCCCACAAATATTTATTTACTGAGGATGGATGGAAAACTTTACCTCCTAAAGAAATTACAAAATTTACAAATTTCTTAACTGCCAGAGATTATAATGACAAATATTATAACTGGTTATATTTCTGGTGGACTTTATTTTCAAAAGACAGCGATACCTGGGATATATTTGATTACAATAAAATTGTAATTAAAATACAAGCATTCTATTCAGAGGAAGTTTCTTTTGGAATCCCTATGGAAAATAAAATAGAAAAAATAAAAATAAGAAGTAGAATTAAGAAACTACCATACTCTAATACTAACCAATTATTTACTGATGAAAATTGAATTATTAAAAGAGCCCAACCTTGAATTTGGCAATGATTTTATATGCGATGATCCTAAAATAGGAATTACTGTTGGTGGTTTTTTTTCTCTAACAAATCAAAGCCATAAGTCAGAAATTCATTATTCAGTTATTGGAACCCAAACAAATATTGAAGATGCTATTAAATGGATAAATGTGTTTGATAGTTTTATTGAAGCAACTGGCATTACTGAAGAAAGATTAGATGAATCGTTAATTGAAGACGGAGAAGTTGTTGACTATACAGATGAGGGAGAACTATTTCATTCTGATTATTCATTTTTGAATACAATAGATGAGCGTCAAGAGCAACTTGAACAAACTGCAATTGTAAATACTAAAGTGAATAAAAAAAGGAATCCGGATTTTCCTGGATTTAATAGTGAAAGCCAAATTAAATGTACTTTTCTAAATGATGAATCGAATAATAAAGAAATACAGCTATCCAAAGTAAGAGAAATACTAAAGGATACTGTAATTAATAATTTTGACAAAGCGGTTAGGATTTGTGATTTGTATATTCAGGCTTACGAATATGTGCTTACAAAAAGTATAACAAGGCCAACTGTTTGTTTTATAATAATCCCCTCTGAAGTATATAAAAAACTTTCTTCTATACGTTACGGAGGCCATAGCTACTTTAATTTGAGGCGTTATTTGAAAGCCCAATTAATAGTAAAATCTCAAGCGATTCCAGTTCAAATAATCTTAGAAGATACCATTACTCAAAAAAGGAAATCTTTACAAGATTTATCAATGCAAGCATGGAATTTTTGCGTAGCGAACTATTATAAGAGCAGTTCAATACCATGGACACTCACTTTGAAAGATAAACATACATGTTTTATCGGAATCAGTTTTCATAAGGTTCTCAATGCAGATAAAAATACAATGAGGTCAAGTGTAGCACAAGCATTCAATTATGAAGGAAAAGGACTAATTTTTGTGGGAGAACATTTTGAATGGGATGATGATGAAATGGAAACTCCTGCGCCACATCTAACCTATGAATATGCCAATAAACTTATCACACAAGTTATAGAAGAATATAAATCATTTAATAAAAATCTACCTCCACGGAGAGTGGTCATTCATAAAACAACATCATATTGGGACTCAGCAGTAAATAAAGACTACGCAGAAGTTGAAGGTTTAAAAAATGGTATTAAAAAAGTTTTAGGTGATGAGGTTCAAATTGATTTAGTAGCAGTAAAATCAACAGATATTAAATTGTTAAGAGAAAGTGGGCAATATCCAGTTATGAGAGGAACCCTTTTACATATTGATGACGCTTCAGGTATTTTATATACTACTGGATATATCCCCTATTATGAAACGTTCCCAAGTATGGCAATACCTCGTCCTCTTGAAATTAGTATTTATGAACAGGAATCCTCTTTGAAGAAAATTTGTGAAGAAATTCTGGCCTTAACAAAATTGAATTTCAACAATTGCAACTATTATGACAGCTTACCAATTACAATTAGGTTCGCTCAAAAGGTAGGAGAAATCACACAGTATATTGAGCCTGGAATTAAACCTCCAGATAGATATTATTTTTATATGTAGCTCAACGTTTTTAGTATTTTCCTAAATTCGTCCATTACAAAATCCAGAATACCCAATATCTTCCAAAATAAAATACTAAAATATTTAGTATTCATACCTACCTTAGCATTTCTAAACTAAGGAATGTACCTCAACTGTAAAACATATTTCAGCTTTCGCTATGGCACTTTTTCAAGCAAAGAACTTGTAAAAGCCGCTGTGGACAATGGCGTAACAGCCCTGGCATTAACCAATATCAACTCCACCTGTGATATATGGGACTTTGTAAAATATTGCCGTGAGGAGGGCATAAAGCCCATTACAGGTGCGGAGGTTCGTAATAACGGGCAACTTTTGTACATCTTAATTGCTGCCAACAACAAAGGGTTATTATGGATTAATGAATTTCTGTCCCAGCATTTTCAGGCAGATAAGCCCTTCCCTGTTGTAGCATTGGAAGAGCCATTTTTTACAGATACATGGGATGGCTTTGTTATTTATCCTTTGGGCGGTAAAGAACCGGGGCAATTATTTGTCAATGAAAAAATTGGTGTGCTCCCCTCTGAAGTAAATAAATTATTCAGCATTGATTTAAAAACTACGGCTGATAAATGGATCATCCGGCAACCAGTTACTTTTCAAAATAAAACTTACTTCAATGTTCACCGGTTGCTGAGAGCCATTGATAAAAATGTGTTGCTCTCTAAGCTATCCAAAGTCGATGAATGCAGCCCGGATGAATATTTTCTACCACCAGATAAATTGCTGGATGCCTTCCGGCAATACCCTTTTATTGTAACAAATACTTACAAGCTGATTGACAGTTGCCACATTGAAATGGATTTTAAAACAGACAAAAACAAAAAGATATTCAGTACTACAAAAGAAGACGACAGGATATTATTAAAAAAACTGACCGCTGATGGTTTTGCCTTCCGCTATGGAAAAAATAAAATAGCTGCCGATAGAGTAACGAAAGAATTAAAGATCATTGATGAATTAGGTTTTAATGCTTACTTCCTTATTACCTGGGATATTATCCGCTATGCACAGTCGAGAGGATTTTATCATGTTGGTCGTGGCAGTGGTGCCAACTCCATAGTTGCGTATTGCCTGCAAATAACAGATGTAGACCCGATAGAACTGGATTTGTATTTTGAACGTTTCCTGAATCCACACCGTACTTCGCCGCCAGACTTTGATATTGATTTTAGCTGGCTCGACAGGGATGAAGT
>JANXSR010000013.1 GCA_025352625.1 Ferruginibacter sp. | reverse complement strand
TGCGCCGTACTATCAGTTAATTTTTCTATCTGGTTATACCCTTTTGCAATGATCCGGTCGTTCATTACAACAATAGCTCCAACTGGCACTTCATCTTCATCAAATGCCCGCTGCGCTTCTTTAATTGCTTGTTTCATATACTGTTCATCTGTCATAGCAAGTTATTACCTTGCTACAAATTTAATTGTTATGCCAGATATTAATCAGCTTTCTGCTATGCGCAACTATTTTAATAGTGGTGCCACCAAATTGTATTCTTTCAGAATAGAACAATTAAAAAAATTAAAGCAAGCTGTACTTGCTCACGAGCAAGACCTGTACGATGCTTTGTATACCGATCTTAAAAAGTCTAAAGAAGAAGTATGGGTTACCGAAACAGGAATGGTGATTGCCGAACTTAACCAGGCAATCCAACAGCTAAGGCAATGGATGAAAGCAACAACAACAAGAACCAACCTGCTAAATTTACCATCAAGTAGTCATATTTTAAAAGAACCATTGGGTGTGGTACTAATTATTGGTCCGTGGAATTATCCTTTTCAATTATTGATAAACCCTTTGATTGGTGCCCTTGCCGCAGGAAATTGTGCCGTACTGAAACCAAGTGAATTTGCTTTGGCGACTGCAACCATCATGAAAACAATCATTAAAGAAGTGTTTCCTGAAAATTATATCCTGTATGTAGAAGGAGATGGAGCTGCTGTTATTCCGGAAATGATGAACAACTTTAGTTTTGACCACGTTTTTTATACCGGAAGTTCTGCAGTAGGGAAGATTGTTTATAAAATGGCTGCTGAGAGGTTGGTGCCGGTTACATTGGAGCTTGGAGGAAAAAGCCCCTGTGTTGTGGAGCAGGATGCCAACATAATTATTGCTGCAAAAAGAATTGCAATGACCAAATTTAGCAATGCAGGTCAGATGTGCGTGGCCCCCGATTACATACTGGTACATCATTCAAAAAAGAATGAACTGATTGAAGCATTAAAAAGAAGCATTGAAAATTTCTTTGGTACTGATGCGGCGGATAGTTACAACTATGGAAAAATCATCAACCAAAAACAATTTAACCGTATTGTAAATTATTTGCAGGATGGTACCGTATTATATGGCGGCAAAACAAATATTGACACCTTATATATTGAACCAACTTTGATGGATACTGTTAATATAAATGCGGCGATCATGAAGGAGGAGATATTTGGTCCCGTTCTCCCTATCATTGGTTTTGAAACAATGGAAGAGGCACTTAAAATAATAGCGATAAATAAAAATCCGCTGGCATTTTATTTGTTTACTTCCAGTAAAACAAAAGAGAAAGTTTGGTTAGATTCGGTGGCGTTTGGTGGCGGTTGTATTAACAATGCAAGCTGGCATTTAACCAACCATCATTTACCTTTTGGCGGCAGGGGGTTTAGCGGCACAGGGCAATACCACGGCAAGTTTTCTTTTGACACATTCAGTCATAAAAAAGCAGTGATGAAAACGCCTGTCTGGTTTGATCCTGCAATAAAATATCCTCCCTTTAAAGGAAAATTGAAACTGTTTAAATGGGTGATACGATGAAGCGATTAAAAAAGGTATTAATTACAATTTTAGTATGCGTCGTCTTTTTTTCTGTTTATACCTTTTATATAACAAGAAATTTAACCAATATGACTCCAAAGCAAAAAGTATTAAAAGTATTCTATCCGGCACTAATGTGGATTACCAAATTAACAGGTACCAATACATCAAACATTGCAAGTAATTCAATACAGCCAGCTATATCATTCTATTCTTTACAAACAACTTTAAGCGATGGCAGTACTTTAAATTTTGCAGCATTAAAAGGGAAAAAAGTAATGCTGGTAAATACGGCATCAGATTGCGGCTACACTGACCAGTATGCAGACCTTGAAAAATTGTACCAGCAATATAAAGTCAGGCTTGAAATAATTGCTTTTCCGGCCAATGATTTTAAAGAACAGGAAAAGGGAGATGATAATACCATTGCAGCTTTCTGTAAAAAAAATTACGGTGTCACATTTCCAATCATGGCAAAAAGTGTCGTTATAAAATCAAACAAACAAAATCCGGTATTCGGTTGGCTTACGAACCCATCTGGCAATGGCTGGAACAGTAAGGCTCCATCCTGGAATTTTTCTAAATACCTCGTTAATGAAAAGGGGGAGCTGGTTCATTATTTTGATCCAGGCATTTCACCTTTATCAAAAGAAGTAATAAATGCCGTTACTGCAAATTGATTTTCATAATAAATCCATCATGCATATTCATTTCCTTCAACATGTTTCTTTTGAAAATCCAGGAACAATAAAAGATTGGGCATTGGAGAATAATCATGCTATCACTTATACTTATTTTTTTGAAAAAAAATTTGTGTTACCCAATTTAAAAGATGTTGATGCCTTGGTGATCATGGGGGGTAATATGAATGTGGAGGAAGAGGAAGAATTTCCCTGGCTAAGCAAAGAAAAAGAATTGATAAGCGCAGCAATCGATGCTGGTAAAAAAGTAATTGGTATCTGCCTCGGCGCTCAATTGATTGCTACAGCAGTTAGCTGTAAAGTTTACCCTGCCAGTCAAAAAGAAATTGGTTTCTTTCCTGTTCAATTTATAAATGATGCATTAAATCATTCTTTCTTCAATCATTTTAAAAATCCATATGCCGTTTTTCATTGGCATGGTGATACATTTGATTTACCAGCCAATGCACAGGTAATAGCATCATCTGCAGTTTGCAAACACCAGGCCTTTTTAATCGGCAGTAATGTAATGGGATTGCAATTTCATTTTGAAATGAACGAAATGATTATAGAAGATATGCTACAGTATGATGGACATGAACTGAATGAAGAAGGAAAATACATTCAATCAAAACAACAATTAAAGCAAGGTTATTGCCATCTTAAACAAAACAAAAAAGATTTCTTTACTTTACTCGATAATTTTTTTGCATGAACCAACTACCCTTTATTATAATTGATGGTGTATTTAGTTTATGCAGACTTGCGCCAGGTGATGCAATACCTTCATGGGCATTACAGTCAAGATTTTATACTATTTCAAAAACCAGTGATGAACTATCGGTAGTTTGCGAAAGCCTGTATGTACCTGCAGAGGTTAAACAGGATGGCAACTGGCGGTTACTAAAAATAGCATCTGTGCTAAATTTATCGCTAACAGGCATTACCGCAAAATTTTCTACGGCGCTAGCCAATGCGGATATAAACCTTTGCGTAATTGCTACCTACGAAACAGATTACATTTTAGTAAAACAAGAAAAATTACAACTGGCTATAACAGCATTACAACATGCAGGTTTCCTTGTACAACAATAAAATTTTATAATGAACTATAACGACATCATTGGCACCATTGGCGTAGGGTTAATTTTATTGGCCTATTTTTTTAATACTTTTTGGTTGATTCCCAAAGAAGGTAAACTTTTTTTTAGCATGAATATTATTGGTGCAGGGCTTGCTTGTTATGCCTCTTTTTTAATTAATTATGTACCTTTCATTATCCTTGAAGGAGTGTGGTGCTTAGTCTCAATTGCCGGATTTATCAAACTACTTTATAAAACCAATTGATATGTTTACAAAAACAGATATTGAGAAATATTTTAACGCTGAGAAAAATGAAAGCCTGTTGTTTATTATTCTTGGCATTATGGCTATTGTTTTGGCGCTGGTGTTTTTCTTTTATCTTAAAACAAGCTGGTGCAAAGGTTTTGCCATTCCTTTTTTATTAGTTGGGTTAATGCACCTTATTGCAGGGTATACCGTTTATAACAGAAGTGACGAAGACCGAAAACGAAATGTATATGCGTATGATATGAACCCTGCTGAATTGAAAGATAAGGAAATTCCAAGGATGGAGAAGGTGAATAAAAATTTTGTGATATACAGGTACGCAGAAATTGTATTGTTGCTAATGGGCCTTGGATTATTTTTCTATTTCCGCAGCAATATGGATAAAAGTTTTTGGGTTGGGCTTGGTGTTGCGCTCGTAATAGAAGCTACTGTAAGTGTAGGTGCTGATTTTTTTGCTGAACAAAGAGCCACGCATTATACAGCTGGCATTCGCTCTTTTATTAATAAATAAAAATGAATACTTTACTGATAGAAACGATGATGAAACAGATTAAAAAAAGCTGTATGCAGATAGATTCCCTAATGGATTTAATGGTATAACCAAACTGTTGAAAAGTACAAGAGTGCAATCCCCAAAGGCGTCCATATTGCTATTGTATTTGTTTGACCAATAATTTTATTAACCGATTACTTAACCATAAAAAATATTTTATGCAAAAAGAAGAAGTAATGAAGTTGCTTGAAACATTGGGTACTGAACAAACAAAGAAAACCTTTCTTCGTCATGGAGCCAAAGAACCTTTTTTTGGTGTTAAAGTTGGCGACATGAAACCCATTCAAAAGAAAATTAAAAAAGATTATTCTCTTTCCTTAGCGCTATTCGCTACAGGCAATGGTGATGCTCAATACCTGGCAGGCCTTATTGCTGACGAAACAAAAATGTCTAAAAAAGATTTGGAAACGTGGGCAAAAAATGCCGGTTGGCAAATGATCAGCGAATATACAGTTGCATGGATAGCTGCTGAAAGTAAACATGGGTGGGAACTTGCATTGGAATGGATTGAATCAAAAAATGAGCAGGTAGCTTCTTCAGGTTGGGCAACTTTGGCTAACCTGGCAGCTATACAACCTGATGAAATGCTGGACATAAAAAAACTGGAAGCGTTAATGAAAGTTGTTGTAAAAAAAATTCATACTTCCGCTAACAGGGTAAAATATACCATGAATGGTTTTATTATTTCTATAGGCTGTTATGTTACCGCCCTTAGTGATACTGCTAAAAAAATTGCCAAAGAAATAGGTGTGGTAACGGTTAATGTAGGTGACACTGACTGTAAAGTTCCTGATGCAATTGCGTACATCAACAAAGTAATTGCACTGGGTAAATTGGGTAAAAAAAAGAAAGAGGCACGGTGTTGATTATACGGGACACTTTTCATGATAGTTAATTAATTCAATCGGCGTTTTTTCAAACTGGTAACCTGCATATTTGGTTACAATTTCATCAAGTACCGCATCAATTTCTTCAACTGTTTTTAATGTTACCAATTGATAGCGATATTCCTTTATACCAGGTAAGCCCTTTAAATAATTGGCATAATGGCGGCGCATTTCAAAAATACCTACCACCGGCCCCTTCCATTCAAACGATTTATGCAAATGTTTTTTACAAACTGCCACCCTGTCTTCAATAGTAGGTGATGGCAAATGTTCTCCTGTTTGCAAGAAGTGTTTTATTTCTTCAAATATCCAGGGATAACCAATAGCGGCTCTGCCAATCATGATGCCATCTACACCATATTTATTTTTATATTCCAACGCTTTCTGCGGACTGTCAATATCTCCATTACCAAAAATGGGAATGTTAATACGGGGGTTATTTTTTACTTTACCAATCAGTTCCCAATCGGCATGTCCCTTGTACATTTGTGTTCTGGTGCGGCCGTGTATGGCAAGTGCTTTAATGCCCACGTCCTGCAACCTTTCTGCAACCTCTTCAATATTCCTGTGCTCATCATCCCAGCCTAATCTTGTTTTAACTGTAACAGGCAATGAAGTTGATCTTACAACAGCAGCAGTAAGCCTTATCATCAGATCAATATCCTTAAGGACGCCGGCTCCGGCTCCTTTCATCGCTACTTTTTTTACAGGGCAACCAAAGTTTATATCCAGCAAATCCGGATTGGTAACATCTACAATTTTTGCTGCCAAAGAGAGACTCTCTTCATCGCCACCAAAAATCTGTATACCCACCGGCTTTTCGTAATCAAATATGTCTAATTTCTGACGGCTTTTTATGGCATCCCTTATCAAACCTTCTGAAGAAATAAATTCGGTGTACATCAAATCAGCCCCCTTGTCTTTACATACAGCTCTAAACGGTGGATCGCTTACATCTTCCATGGGTGCAAGTAATAAAGGGAAATCTGGAAGTTGTATGTTACCGATTGATGGCATAAAGTCTATTTGGTGTTTATTGTTTTTAGGCTGTAAATTTACGCACTTATAAGCAATCATTATGGCGCATTATGCAACTAAACGATTTAATTACTGGGGACAGCTAGGTGTTTTAACCGCTTTATTAGGGGCTGGCCTTATTGTTGGTGGTCTTGCAAGCCTGTTACCATTATTAGGAAAATTAAATCTGAAAGATTTATCAGGAGGCTCTGCTACCGGAATAATGGATAAATTATTAGTGCCTGAAAATGCTACGGCGTTGAGATGGATGCAATTTATTTCTACTCTATTTTTGTTTTTTTTACCTCCGTTTTTTTATGCTTTGATATGTCATAAAAAACCATTTGTGCATCTTGGTTTTAATTATACCGTTAATATTAAACAGATTTTTATAATAGTATTAATAATGTTTGCCAGCCTGCCAATTGTAGGTGCTTTACAGGAGTTAACAACCATGCTGCCCTGGAGTAAGGCAACACTTTTACAATTTAAAGCTGCTGAGGAAGCCTACGATAAACAGGTAATGATTATTGCAAGAATGGATAATTTTTTAGACTATCTCATTTCAATAATCATGATTGCGTTTTTACCTGCGGTATTTGAGGAGACCTTGTTTAGAGGTGGACTGCAAAATTTACTAAGCCGTTGGTTTAAGTTGCCCATCGTTGCTATCATTATTACTTCTATTATTTTTAGTGCGGTGCATGGTTCTTACCTTGGTTTTTTAAGCAGGTTTGCGTTAGGCTTTGTGCTTGGATGGGTTTATTATCGCACAGGAAACATCTGGTTAAACATCATTGGTCATTTTGTAAATAATGCTTTCGCCATTACGGTTTTATATATTTCAACCAAGCCGGGAGGAAAACCAGACCCTTCAAAAATAGATGACCATTTTCCGCTGTGGATTGGATTGATAGGACTTGCTGCCGTGTATGGATTGTTTTTATTTTTTGAAAAAATAAATAAAGATAAAATAGATAGGCCCGGCGAAGAAGTACTGATTCCTGATTACAACAATACCAATAACCCCTTTTTAGCCGATACGGAAACGGTTGGCCACACAGATCAATCTTAATTTGAATGGCTATAAATGTTGAAACCTTAAAAACACGTTCTTTAACAGCTGTAGTTTTTGTGGCAGTAATGTTGGCTGGATTATTATGGAACCAATGGAGTTTTATCGTTCTTTTTACCATTGTGCATTTTGGGTGCTGGTATGAGTTTGTAAAACTGATGAAGAAAATTTATGGAGAGCAGTATTTAAAATATTGTTTGTTAGGATTGATTTATATCACCATGCCGCTATGCATGTTGATTGATTTGAGGCTGGAAAATATTGTTTACAAGGGCAACCTTGTGTTTGCAGATTTTGGTTATATTTTACCTTGCACTATCATCTTCTCTATCTGGATAAATGATACAATGGCTTATATAGTTGGCTCTTTAATAGGCAAGACACCTTTCTCAAAAATATCCCCTAAAAAAACCTGGGAAGGTACCGGAGGTGGTGCTATTTTATGTATAATAGCTATTGGTACCGCTGGCTATTTTATATTGAATGATTATAAAACAGCTGCTATCATCGCCGCCATTTGCGCTATTTTCGGTACTCTGGGTGATTTATTGGAAAGTAAAATAAAACGAATGGCCAATGTAAAAGACAGTGGATCTATTATGCCCGGCCATGGTGGCTTTTTAGACCGGTTTGATTCCTTGCTGGTAGCCGTACCATTTGTTTGGTTGTATGTAAAATTATTTGTTTAACTGCTGCTCTGCCTGTTCCAAATCATTTTCAAATCATTTCACAATAAAACATTCTTACTCAAAACTAAAAATTTTGTGTTTCTGCAACGTACATTTGCGGTTCAACTCTAACGCATGACCATACACAGAGAAGGATATAAATCAATTGCCATCGGTACACTAATATTTGGTGCAATTAATTTGATCTATTTTTATTTTTTTAGCTTCAGCAACGCCTGGTTGGGATGGGTGATTTTTTTTGCCACTTTATTTTTATTACTTTTCCTGATCTCTTTCTTTCGCATACCAAATCGAAAATTAACTATTAACGACAACGTAATTGTTGCCCCGGCAGATGGTAAAGTGGTAGTAATTGAAGAAACCGTTGATCCCGAATATTTTAAAGATAAGCGTTTGCAGGTATCCATTTTTATGAGTCCTGCCAATGTGCATGTAAACAGAAACCCGGTTAGTGGAACGGTGGTGTACAATCAATATCATAAAGGAAAATACCTGGTGGCCTGGCATCCAAAATCATCTACTGATAATGAAAGGCATTCAGTGGTTTTACGAAAAGGTGACACTGAAATTTTGGTTAAACAAATTGCTGGGGCATTGGCCAAACGTATTGTAAACTATTTACAGGTTGGCCAAAAGGTAAGCCAAACGCAGGAGTTTGGTTTTATTAAATTTGGCAGCCGGGTCGATCTGTTATTACCTGTGGGTACTAAAGTAAATGTAGCCTTAAACGAGGTGGTAAAAGGCGGCGTTACTATTATTGCGACCCTTTAAGCTTTCAATAAATTTAACAGCCATAGTTTGGCAAAAAATAATATTGTAGTTATATTTACAATCATTCTAAAAACAACATGTAGTATATGAAAAAAGTATTTCTATTAGCCACAGCATTTGTACTGGTATCAGGTGTTACTTTCGCTGATAACGGAAAAAAGAAAAAATGCACCAAGTCCTGCTGTTCTAAATCAGGTAAATCTTGTGGCACAACCAAAACTACCAGCACTAACTAATTGGTATTTCACCAACAAAAAAGCCGCTTCAAATGGAAGTGGCTTTTTTGTTGGTGAAATTTTTAAAATATTTGTTCTAGCTCTTTCAAATGATGAATAATATAGGTTGGTTTAACATCTGTAGTTGTTTTGAGGTGATTTACAAATACACAATCCATCCCTGCATTGATGGCGCCCTGTATATCAGCATCCAGGTTATCACCCAACATAATACTTTCGCTGAGGATGGCTCCGGCCTTGTTTAATGCGTACTCAAAAATTTCTTTTTTGGGCTTCAGGCTATTGCTTGCTTCTGAGGTAATCATATGGGTAAAGTAACGGTTAAGCCCGCTGTTATTGATTTTACTCCACTGTGTTTTTTCAAATCCGTTGGTAATCAGGTGCAGTATATAGCCTTTTGCCGTAAGATAATTGAGTATTTCAATAGTATGCGGAAACAGTATTTTTTTTGTCGGTAATAGCTCTAAAAAATGAAGGCTCATATCTTTTGCCAACTGCTCACTGCCAATCTTAAATTCAAGCATCGTCCTCCACATACGTTTCCATTTTAATTCATCGCTGGTGATAAAACCTTTATGATACCTGTCCCATAATATTTCGTTGTGGTGCAGATAGTGTTTATAAAAATCATTGAATGGATACACTCCCTTGGCTTCCAAATCAAAAAAAGCATACACTTCTATCAGCGTTTCTTTTGCGTTGGCATCAAAATCCCATAAAGTATGGTCAAGATCGAAAAATAAATGTTTATATGATGACATGGTTTATTTAATGGGTGATTGTTATTTATTAAAACAAAAGGTGCACAAGCTCATTTTGACCTAACAAGAAATTGTTATTTAGCCAGTGTAAGTTACTTTTACAAAGCTAACAGTAAAACAATTACCCGTATTCTTTTAAGGGGAAAAAGCAATTTAAAATAGACCAACTCATTTGATAAAATTTTACAATGAATGTAGTTATAACAGGCGCATCCAAAGGAATTGGCAAAGCGATTGCAATTGACTTTGCCGCCATGGGTGCCAATCTTTTTTTATGTGCCAGAAACGAAATTAGTCTGTACAATACAGTGGCTGAATTACAACAAAAATATCCTGCCTGTACCGTTAATGCAAAAATAGCGGACATGTCGAAAAAAGAAGATGCGAAAAATTTTGGTGAATGGATTTTGGATAGAACCAAACAGATTGATATTTTGATTAACAATGCAGGACAATTTATTCCCGGCAGTATTTACAATGAAGCCGAAGGTTTGCTTGAACAAATGATCAATGTTAATTTATACAGCGCTTATCATCTTACCAGAACATTGCTTCCGTCAATGATAGCAGCAAGTCGCGGGCATATATTTAACCTGTGCTCTATTGCCTCTTTACAGGCTTATTCAAACGGCGGCAGTTATAGCATCAGCAAATTTGCATTGCTGGGTTTTAGCAAAAACCTAAGGGAAGAATTAAAACCACACCACATAAAAGTAACGGCTGTTTATCCCGGTGCAGTAATGACCGAATCGTGGGGAGATTTTGATAACAGCAAGCAAAGAATAATGGAAGCAAGTGATATAGCCGCAATGATTACTGCAGCCAGTAAACTTTCTGCACAAGCTGTTGTAGAAGATATTATCATTAGGCCGCAATTAGGCGATCTTTAAAAAATAGAAAATTTGATAATGGATAATTTTTTGAAAGCGCCGCAATTTCAGCATTACACATTAATATGCTCATTTAACACTTATTTATAATCATTTACATTTTTTTAAACAATTATCGCCTTGCTATAATTTACTTTTGCATCACCAGTTATTATGAGCCTTTCATTAAAAAAATTCTTACTGCTTATTTTTTTATTGCCAATAATAAGTGTGCCTGCTTTATTGGCGCAGGCTCGTTTTACAGCTACTATTTCCCCAGCAACAATCGGTAAAAATGAAACCGCAGAACTTAGGCTGATGATAGAAAATCCCCGGCAGGTAGAGCAAATAATCCCCCCCTCGCTAAAAGATTTTATCATTATAAGTGGCCCCAACCAGGAAAGTGGGATGGAAACTACTAACGGCGTTACAAAACAATACATTGGTATTACCTATCAGTTACAACCAAAAGCAAAAGGTAATTTTACCATTGCCGCTGCAACAGCAACGGTAGATGGTAAAACATTAAAATCTAACCGGGTTACAATACAGGTTACCAACACCTCAACTGCAAACAATCAAAAAAATAACAGCTCCCCTTTTGCAGGCTTGTCTTTTTTTGATGAGCCGGTACAACAAACAAATAATAGGGATTTTATTTTAAAAAAAGGAGAAAACATTCCGGCTAAAATTGATAAAAACATTTTTATTAAAGTAGAGACTAACAAAACCAGTTGTTACATCGGGGAGCCAATTGTAGTGACTTACAAATTGTTTACCCGGTTAAAATCTGAGAGTAATATCATTAAGAATCCTTCCTTTAATGGCTTTTCTGTAATTGACCTTGCCCAACCAGGCAGCTCTTTTTATACCATTGAAAAATTAAATGGCCGAGAATACAATGTGTACATATTGCGTAAGTCTCAATTGTATCCTTTACAGGCAGGGGCAATGGAATTAGAGACTTCCGAAGTAGAGAATAATATTCATTTTGTAAAGGAAGAGTTTTTAAAAGCGCACCAGATAAATGCGAATGATATTTTAAATGATTTGGAAATAACCAACCTGCCGACAGAAGCCTTACAGGATGAAAAAGTAACCTTGCAAAGCAAACCAGTGGTGATTGATGTTAAAGCCTTGCCCGAAATTAATAAACCAGTTTCATTTAAGGGTGCCGTTGGTAATTTTATACTGGATGCAGGCATTGAAAAAAATAATTTCACTACTGATGATGCAGGTAAGCTACAACTGATGATAAGCGGCCAGGGCAATATGGATCTGATAAACGCACCTGAAATTAAATGGCCCGATGGTATTGAAAGTTATGAACCTACAATAAAGGAGGCATTAAATAAACAAGACGTACCTGTAAGTGGCAGTAAAAGATTTGAGTATCCTTTTATAGTTATTAAAGCAGGCACTTATACATTGCCAGCAGTGGAGTATAGTTACTTTGATGCATCTTCTGCTTCGTATAAAACACTTACTACCAAACCCTTTGTAATTACTGTTACAAAGGGAACCGGCAAATCAGCAATTGCTAAAAATAATACGAGTCTTAAATCTGATAAGGAACATTTTTTTGATGCCATTTTTTCAAATCGTTTTTTAATCATCATCCCTGTTGCACTAATCATGTTTGTTGGCTTATTTTTTTGGATAAAAAATGAAAACAGGAAGGAAACAGCCACAGCACTTGCCAATAAAGAAAGTAAAGAAAAAACAGAAACTACTGAAGAAGATAACGCCCCGGTTAATCCATTATCCAGTACCGAAGAGCATTTGATACAACATTACAGTAAAGGGTTTTATGAAGCATTGAATAAAGAAATCAGGATTTTTTTAGCAGAAAGGCTGGCTGTTCCGGTTGAAACGATTAATAAAAAAAGAATTGCAGAAGAGCTGGATAAAAAGGGAGTTACAGTTACTACCAGCTTACAAATACAACAATTACTAAATGATATTGAATGGCAATTATATACTCCTTATGCGGATGAGACTAAAATGCAGGAAATGTATCAAACAGCCAATACAATTGTACATTCATTTAACCCTCTATCTCTTGAAGGGAAACAATAAATATGTATTGGTTAACTAATCCTGTCTTAAAAAAATTATGTAATTATGCTGGATAAAATTCATGCAGCTACATCTCTGTATACTTATATCCAACTCCCCTAACAGAATGAAAATATTTCGGGTTGCGACTATCTTCTTCAAAATATTTACGAAAGCTTAAAATAAAATTATCAATGGTTCGGGTGGTTGGATATACATTGTAGCCCCACACAGCCTGTAATATTTTTTCACGGGTAACAACCTCGTTTTTATTTTCAATCAATAGCTTTAGCAACATGATTTCCTTTTTTGTCAATTCAATTACTTCTCCATCTTTTGTGATACATTCCAGGGCTTTAAAATCAACCTGGTTTTTGCCAAACTTATAAATCTGCTCCAGCGGCTTCCTAATAGCAAGGCGTTGACTTTTAGATACCAATTTGCTTACTCTTAATAATAATTCCTCCAGGTTAAATGGTTTGGTTAAATAATCATCTGCTCCTTTTTTTAATCCAAGCACCCTGTCGGCACTACTGTTCCTGGCACTCAAAATTAAAATCGGAATATCATTATTTTGCAACCGAATCCTTTCACAAACGCTAATGCCATCCAGTTCGGGTAACATTACATCCAATACCATCAAATCAAAATGCTCCTGCGCTACGGCTTTTAAGGCTTCCAATCCATCGTAAGCACAGGTAACTTCATAACCCTCTAACTCCAGGTTTAGCTTTAAGGCTTCCTGTAGATTCTCTTCATCTTCAACTAATAATATGGATATTTTTTTATCTGCCATGTGTTGGAGTTATCAGTAGCTGAAAGTTATAATTAACTTCTAAATATGATTGTAAAATTACTGCCGCCGGGAATATTATCTGTTAACGAAATAGTGGCATTGTGCTGTTCTGCAATTTTTTTGGTAAGATACAATCCCAGTCCCGTTCCTTTGGCACCTTTGGTTGCAGTGTTACCCGTGCGATAATATTTATCAAATACTTTTTTCTTTTCTGCATCATCAATGCCTTTTCCTTCATCTTTAACAGAAAGACGAATTTCATTGTTAGCCTGATTGAGTAATATTGTTAACGAAGTTTCTTTGGGTGAATACTTTATAGCATTGTCCAATAAATTATTTATTCCCATTTGTAATAACAGTCTGTCTCCATTTACAAAAATTTCTTCATCAATAATTTTATCGATGTGCCGCTGTGGAAAGCGGATGTTACAATCATGCAAACACTCATTAACCAGTTCCGTAAAATTGATCTCTTCTTTGGTAATGCTGTATCCGCCTGCATCTATTTGTGATGACAGCAGCATATTATTACACAACGCATTTAAACGGTTCGCTTCCTGTATCGTGTTTTGAATGAGTTTTTGCTGTTGGCCTTCTTCTAATTTTCGCTTTTGCAGTGTTTCCAAATTTAGCTTGGTAACAGCAATGGGTGTCTTTAATTCATGGGTAATGGCCATCATAAAATTTTGCTGCTGCTGGCTCGATTTTAGTTGTTGCCTCACCGCCCTGAAAATAAAAACCGCACTGGCTAAAATTAGTAAAAGAAAAGTGCTTCCCTCTCCAATGTATTGGGTGGTTTTTCTTTTTTCAATTGCGTTTAACTTTTTTATTTCATCAATATAAAAGGGGCTGTCTTTTTTTAGCTGTTGCTTTTCATATTGAATCATTTGGCGGTTTTGTGCATTTAGCGCAATAAACCAATATACCAACGCGGCTACAATGTATACCAGCAATACCCAATACACCATAAAAATCAAACGTAAAGACTTTGTTTTAAAAAATGAGAATGTCATTGCAGTTGTATTAAATACTCGGCCCAAAACAACAAATTCGATGTGCAGTTATCTGGCTTTTTCAACCCTTATACCAACACTTAAAATGTTTGGCAATGGATTCTCCCGCATAATATGCGCCACTGAAAACTTGTAATTGCCAGCCTTGTTAAACTTAACCGGGCCATTGGTTATCAGTTTTCGCAGCTCCCAGATATCATCCATACCAGTACCTTCCCACCCTTTTGCATCGGAACCTAACTGCAACTCAAACTTTTGGTACCTCACAGTATCTCCCGGAGATTGTGTGCCAACATTAAGCCAGATATTGTTGTAACGGTAAGTATCTGTATGTCGCAATACAACATAAAGGTTATAGGATGATGAAGTATCCTTAATATCAAAATTGAAGGAAGGCTTAAAAGTATACAACCACCGGTTCTGTGGAATGATACTGTTTTTTTCAAATTCATCCAGTTGGGTGCAGGCAGTAAAGCATATGCTTACAATTAAAATCAATAAAGTACCTGAAAGTTTTGCCGATAAATATCCCTTTTGTGTCACAAAATAAATTTATACAAAAATAAAGTTCTTTGTTAATTTAATAACAAAAAGCACTTGTTACAATACATTTAATATCTGTTCTTTTGCTTTCTCCAGTTCATCCTTCATGGTTACTACACATTTCTGAATTTCAGCGTCATAGGCTTTGCTGCCGGTGGTATTTATTTCACGCCCTATTTCCTGGATAACAAAAGATAGTTTCTTTCCTTTGGCTTCATCACCATTTGCCAACAAGTCTTTAAAATATGCGCAGTGTTGTTTTAAACGAACCTGCTCTTCGTGAATATCAATTTTTTCGATGTAGTAAATCAGTTCCTGTTCCAGCCTGTTGCCATCATAATTTTCTTTACCAACATGCGCTTCCAATAATTGAACAATTTCTTCTCTTATACGCTTAATGCGGTTAGGCTCTAACTTTACAATCGCTTCTTCCTGGGCATTAATATTGGTGATGCGTTTAATCAGATCTTTCTCCAAACTGGCTCCTTCTTCTTCCCTGTGTTTGGTTAATTCAGCTAAGGCTGTTTGCAACACTTTTTTAAATTCTTCAAAGTCATTATCATTCAGCATATCGTTGGTTGGTGTTACCACTTCAGGCAGACGCAACAACGCACTTAAAACAGAGTTGGTATCAATGCTTAACTCTCCGGCTAATTCTTCAATTTGGCGGTAATAGGCTTTTATTAAATCGGTATTGATGTTTACGGGTTTGGATGTACCGTTTTGTTTGATGGTAATAACACAGTCAATTGTTCCTCTTACCAATTGCTCCTGTAAAATATTTCTTATGTCAAATTCATAAGGACGCAGCAGCGGGGGTAACCGCAATTGCATTTCAAACTGTTTTCCGTTAAGAGATTTTATTTCTACCAAAAACGTTTTATCATTTACCGTTTGTTCTGCCCGGCCAAAGCCAGTCATTGATTTAAGCATAGTAATAGTATATTTTTATTTACTTAGGTGAAAAGAAGAAGCTACAAGTTATAGGAAATAAACTCATTTGCTCAATTTGTGTAAATCATTTCTCCCTGGAAAAAGAAAATGATAAGTCTCCCCTTCCGTTAAAATGCGCATTTCGCCGGGTTGCAATGATTCAATACTACACTTTTCAATCCTGTAACGAATAAGCCGAAGGGTAGGGAAACCAACAGCTGCTGTCATTTTACGAACCTGCCTGTTCTTGCCTTCGCTCAATAACAGTTTAACCCAACTTGTTGGCAGGTGTTTCCTGTACCGTATCGGAGGGTTTCTGTCCGGTACAACAGGAGGTGTTTTAAATGGAGTTGCCCTGCATTTTTTGGTACGATATATTTTACCTTCTACTGTAATATCAACTCCTTGTTCTATATCATGAATTGCTTCGGCTGTTATTTCTCCATCTACCTGAACCCAATATTCTCTTTCATGTGCAAAGGATGGATTTAGTAATTGGTGATTTAGTTTTTTATCATTTGTAAGAATCAATAATCCTTCACTGTCATAATCCAATCTGCCAACCGCATAGACATCAATTGGCACATCAAAAAAATCTTTCAGTGTTTGCTTTCCTTCGCCCGAAGTAAATTGCGATAGCACATTAAATGGTTTATAAATGATACAGTAATAGTTCAATGAAAATTAAATTAACGGTGTGTGAAATAAAAATATGGAACACCAAAATTAAACGATTGCGAAGGATAAAAAACAATTTTGATTGCCTTGTAAAAATAATAAAGCCCGACATTTAATAGCCAGGCTTTGTTATATTAATTGGGTTAGTAAGTACCAGGAAATAAATTTCCCTACACAATATTAAAAAGAATTTATTCTAACCAAAAAATTATTTTGATAAATTTTATGCACATTTTATTTTATGCTGTGGATAAGGGTATCGTAATTAAATTACTACAACGCAATTAATGAGGAGGATTTTGATAAGCATTTTTTGCTTTTGTAATATGCAGCAAAACATTGATTCGCTGAAAGTACCGTTAACACTGGTTTTTAAAGCAATATAATTTATAAACAATTAATGCTATAAAAATTAATGATTTAAAAAACAACAGTTTTATTCCGATGAAAATTTCAATTTATACGCTCCTTAAAAAGGAAAATGAAAATCAAAATAATTTTGCTTTGAGGCATATTTTTTTGATAATTAAAGTAATTTCTGTTTGCTGTGGTAATAAAATAAAGCAGCCTACCTTTGACAAAATTTTATTTACATGCAATTCCCTTCCCCTGTTTCTGTGCAATGGATAGCCAGTTTTATCAACGCCAAATTAATTGGTAACGCTGATGGTGTTGCTACAGGCATCAACGAAATACACAACGTACAATTTGGTGACCTTGTTTTTGTTGATCATCCAAAATATTATGACAAGTGTATTAACAGCGCTGCAAGTTTTATCATCATCAATAAAACAACCGATGTACCGGATGGAAAAGCGCTCCTGATTGTTAGTGATCCCTTTGAAGCATACAGTAAAATTGTACAACAGTATGCTCCTTTTACACCCTCTTTAAAAGCCACCAGTGATACCGCAGTAATTGGAGAAGGTTCTGTTATAATGCCCAATAGTTTTGTTGGTAATAATGTGCAGATTGGAAAAAATTGCATCATTCATCCAAACGTTAGCATTTATGACGGCTGTATTTTAGGTGATAATGTAGAGATACATTCAGGCACCGTAATTGGCAGCGATGCGTTTTATTTTAATACTAAAAAGAACCGTGAATTATGGTATAAAAAAATGAGCAGCTGCGGCATTGTTGTAATAGAAGATAATGTAGAAATCGGAGCCAATTGTACCATCGACCGTGGCGTAAGTGCTGTAACAAGAATTGGCAAAGGCTCCAAGTTTGATAACCTGATTCATATTGGCCACGATACTGTTATTGGAAAAAATTGTTTGATTGCTGCGCAGGTGGTAGTAGCCGGTTGTGTAATTATAAAAGATGGTGTTACCCTTTGGGGACAGGTGGTTGTAAACAAGACGTTAACCATTGGAGAAAATGCAGTGTGCCTTGGTACAACAGGTGTTACCGCAAGTTTGGAAGGCAACAAAACCTACTGGGGCACTCCTGCACAGGAAGCCGGTTTAGCCAGAAGAGAGCTGGTTTGGATAAAAAGAATTCCGCAATTATGGGAGAAGGTAATGGGGAAATAGATAAAAGGCGAAAAGCTGAAAGCAAAATGCTCAGGGCTGTACCAGCTTAATATAGTTGTTAATGTTACAGGTGTAACATCGCTGGCACAGCTATTCATCATAGTCAATAAAAACTTCTTAAGGACTTCCCGGCAAATCAACAATCATTGCACTTTGTTACCGGATGATGCAACGTTAGAAAAAATTACTATTAAATCTTTTCTAACTGCTCACTGACTTTACCTTTCAAGAGGTATAAATAAAAAATGCCTTAACGACTTACGGCAAAAAAATTACTGGGGTCTAAAATCATAGGGCAGTACATCTGCAACTTTTTGCCAGGTCCAATAGCCATTAATGGTGATGTCGTTTTGATCAAAAAAGTAGCCATTTTGTTCAATACCTATGGCTTGCTCTGGAGCAATGGTTAATATAGAAAGCTGGAATTTTCTTGCCATATCACCTGATTGCGAAATGTATAATGGGTCCGGTGCTTCCTTATTATACAAAACAGCAAGATTTTGTTGATTGGGTGTTATCTCTACTAATTGAGTGCTATCGTTTTTACTATAATTTAATGCCCCATAAAAATCTGCCACGGGTATGGCTGTTTCGGCATCATTATTTTTTGCCACCAGCTGAATTTCAAATCCTTCCTCTTTAATTCTTTTATTATAAACACTCCGCATAAAATGTAAGGTAGATCCCAAATAAGCTTTAAGGCGATTGTTGTTCCAGTTTGCTCTTTGTGCTTCATCTGTAGGTTGCATATCTTTAAACAACGGGTATCCAGAATAAGTACTTAGCTGAGATGCATACTCATGCGTAAATGAATCAAGTGTGTATTTTATGCTATAGCCCAATGCATTGTTTTCAATCTCCAATGGCGCTGTTGCCAATACCTTTAAACGATTCTTCTTTTTATAATAATAAAATTTTAGTACCTCTTTATTTTTAATACTGCACTGGCTGCTATTGGCTGTTTTACCAATAAAGTTTTCTTCAAAAAAATTGCCATACTTTTCCAGCCCGTCTTTTACTTCATTGCTTGATTTTATCACCACATCTTCCAGCGCCTTTTCCTTTTGGGCTACTTCAATCACAATATTTTTATCCAATGCATCTGCGGTGGTGATGCGCCTGTTTACAGTTTGGTATCCGGTAAAAGTAATGATGAGGTCATAACCACCATTCAACAATCGAAGGGTAAAGTTTCCCTGCTGATCAGTTGCTGTACCAATGGTTGTATTTTGTGCAAATACAGAAGCGCCCTGCAAGGGTAATTTTGTGGTGGCATCCAATACTTTCCCAGTTATAAGAAATGCATCTGACTGGGCCATGATGTTGCCTGCTGCAAAAAAAATGTATAAAAAGAGGAGGACTTTTTTCATTTGATATTTATTTAAAGTAGCTATTGGCTGCTGCACAATAGCGGATTAAAAAGAAATAAAAGCTAAACGATGAAACACAGCTAAAATTTTACAAGTTGTTATAATTGTACTAATTCAGAAAATTATTGCATTCAATTGTTAAACCAAATGTAGCTTATCGGTTGTTAAGCTTTTGTTGCAATGCAGCGCAGGTTTGTGCGATCGTTTCTTCCATACTGCGGTAACTAAATTGTGGTAAGAATTGTTTTAGTTTGGTATTATCGTAGCACACTTTTTCCAGTGCAGAGGCGGCTGTTTCCTTAGTGAGTAAAGGTGCCTTCTTTGTAAAGTAGCTTTTAAAAGCTTCCACCCGCCATACTATTTTTGCAATAAGCGGGGTAACTTTTTTATGAGGTACTTTTTTATTAAATGCAGTGGCAATTAAACTAAATATTTCACGATAACTTTTACTTGCTGCACTAATAATAAATCGTTCGGCCGATACATTACTTTCCATTAATTGAATCATAATGGCTGCAACATCCCGTACATCAACAAACCCATTTACACCTTCTGTGTACCAGGGGAACTCATCATAAGCAGACTTAAAAATTTGTGAACTTCCGCCCTGCCAATCTCCTGCACCCAAAATAATTACGGGGTTTACAATAACAGCATCCAATCCTTCCCCAATGCCACGCCACACTTCCAGCTCACTTAAATATTTGCTTTCGCCATAATTACTGGTATTCGTCTCTTCGGTCCATACCATATTTTCGTTAATAGGCTTGTCTTCATTTACTCTACCCAAGGCTGCTACTGAACTTACATGAACCATTTTTGAAACACCGGCTGCTAAAGCTGCATTCACTACATTGGCAGTTCCTTCAATATTTATTTTAAATAATTCTCTTTTTCGTTTAGGATCAAACGTAACAATTGCGGCACAATGATATACCTGTGATATCCCTTTTTGCATCAGCTCTTCCAGGCCAACCACATCTAAAATATCGCACTGAAAAGTAGTTAGGTTAGCAGAATTAAATTCGGGTAACAAAGTTTTATTGTAAATGGCAGTTACTTTTTTCCCCTGCGCAAGCAGTTGGGCAATTATTTCTTTTCCTAGTAAACCACTACCGCCAGTAACAAGAATCATATTCGGCTATTGTTATATTTAGCTGCGAAGATAACCTCTCTGCACTAAAAGTAAAATAGCTGATTTTAGCAAGCTCAAATAAAAACTGTTATGCAATTTTTACAGACTTCCCTTTTCGAAAAATCTCAAACCACATAAGAGTTAAAAAAACAAAACCGAATTTCACTTTATTAATTCTTTTGAGCAGCTTGCTTAGCCTCTGCTTTCATTTTATCATTGGCTGTTACGGCAAACTCAACCCTTCTGTTTGTTGCCCTGCCGGCATCGCTTGTATTGTTTGCTTTGGGTTGTGTTTCGCCATACCATTTAATGGTTAATCTTTGTGACTTAATGCCATTGGCTTTTAAAAAATCACCCACTGCGTCAGCTCTTCTTTGTGACAGTGACAAATTATAGGGGGATGTACCCACATTATCAGTATGCCCTTCAACCAAAATATTCGTTTCGGGGTATTGATTGAATATTTTCACCAATTTATCCAATGAAAGTTTTGAATTTGCACTAATGCCATATTCATTGGTAGGAAAAAAAACACCTGCATTACTTCCATCAGGATTTTTTTCATCAAAGGTTATATTAATGCCTTCTTCCACCCTTGTTACCTGGGCACCTGGCACTTCATTTTTAATAGCTTCTGCCTGCCTGTCCATTTTATCGCCAATCAATCCACCGGCAACGCCACCTACAACGGCACCAATCAGCGCACCCAAAACGGTGTTCCCTTTTTTGCCAACATTATTACCAATTACACCGCCAATAGCAGCACCACTTGCAGCACCAACTGTTGCTCCCTTTTGTTTGTTATTCATTTTTTTTGTTGTATTGCAACCTGGCAAAATAGTTAATATTGTCGCTGATGCCAATACTAAATGTCCAATTAATTTTTTCATGTGCTATTTTAAAATTTATTTTTTTACGAAATTGTAAACATAGGCAGCAGACTTTCCTTCAAATGAAATATGCGATTTTAATTGCATGGCAGTTGCTGTTAATTGTGAAATTTCCAAACGAAAGCCATCTCCATTATCCATTGAATTTTTTTTATCATCCAACCGCATAAACTGCAACTGCTTTGCCACGCCTTTAGGTTCATAAATTGACCACCTTATTGCACGGGTGAGTGTGCTGCAATCAGTGCCGCTGGCATTAATACTGTAGTAACCCAAACTATTAGATGATATAAAATTCCATGAACTCCCAATAAAACATTTAAAAGAAGCCTCATTAAAAACTGTCGCAGTAACCTTACCGTTGATGCCTTCTGTAGTAATGGTTTCCAGCATCCAGTTACCGTTAATTTTTGTCTTCATTGACCTTGCTTCTTTTGAAACTGAACAGCAGGATAATGTTATTACTACAATAAAAGCGGTGGTTAATCTTAATAGGTTCCTCATAAATAAATACTTTGTTTTACTGGGAAAAGGCAATTAGGATGCCATAAAAACTATTCTGCTGATTGAGGAAGAAAACAAGATGGCGGAAATAAAAAATATTTTTGTTGAGGAAGTATTTCTACAAATATAAAAATGGAGCAATATGGGTTACAAGCAGTAAAGCCTAAAAGCAACTTAAATGCTTTTAGGCTTTACACATATCGTATGGCTAAATTTATCTTAACCAACTTTATTATTATACCGCTGCGGTAAACTGCTTTAAAAAACGAACATCATTTTCACTAAACAGGCGAAGGTCTTTTATCTGGTATTTTAACATTGTAATTCTTTCTACACCCATGCCAAAAGCAAAGCCGGTATATTTATTACTATCAATACCACAGTTATCCAATAAATTAGGGTGTGCCATACCACAACCCAAAATTTCTACCCAGCCGGTATGCTTACATACATTACACCCCGGACCTCCACAAATTAAGCAACTGATATCCATCTCTGCACTTGGTTCTGTAAAAGGAAAATAGCTTGGTCTAAAACGAATCTTCACCTCTTTACCAAACATTTCCTGCACAAAAAAATACAGGGTTTGTTTTAAATCGGCAAACGAAACATTTTCTGCAATGTACAAACCCTCTACCTGGTGAAAAAAGCAATGCGCCCTTGCACTAATGGTTTCATTTCGGTACACACGGCCAGGGCAAATAATACGGATCGGCAATTTGCCTTTTTCCATTTCTCTTACCTGCACACTGCTGGTATGCGTACGCAATAACCAGTCAGGATTTTGGTTGATATAAAATGTATCCTGCATATCACGGGCAGGATGATTTTCGGGTAAATTTAATGCGGTGAAATTATGCCAGTCATCTTCAATTTCGGGTCCTTCTGCTACTGCAAAACCTAAACGCTGAAAGATGGAAACAATTCTGTTACGCACAAGGCTGATTGGGTGACGGCTACCCAATGGCAACTGATCTGCCGGTAACGAAAGATCCTCTCCTGCCTCTATAGCCTGGCTGTTATTGCTGGTTACGGCTTTCAGTGCATCGTATTTTGCTTCTGCAAATAATTTAAATTCGTTCATTATCTGCCCGAATTCTCTTTTTTTATCCGCTGTTACATTTTTCATTTCGCCCATTACCTCTTTCACTAAGCCTTTAGTGCCTAAATATTTAATTCTAAATGCTTCCGTATCCTCCGCTTTTTCTGCAATGAAGTCACTTATTTCGGTCTTGTAATTATTGATCCTTTCTAATAAATCGTCCATGCTGCAAAAATAAGGAAATGTGTGGTTCTAAGTACTAAGTACTGAGTACTTAGTACTTAGTATCTGACTAAGTATTAAGTTTGCTGCAAATTAAAAACGCATGTACGACCTGCACGATTTTCTATTTCCCATAAATATCCATAGTTTAAATGACGACAGAGGATATACTGACGGACAAATAGCCAAACATATTTTAATTAACGAAGGGGAAATACCTGATCTGGAAGCCGCCGATATTGTGCTGGTAGGTGTTGGCGAATCAAGAGGCAGCGGCGTATTTGATGCCTGCAATGATGCCCCTGATATGATCCGCAAACAATTATTTCAGTTACATTACTGGCATACCGATATTACCCTTGCAGACATTGGCAATATAAAAACCGGTGCCACTTTGCAGGATAGTTTTGCTGCCATATCAACCGTGCTGTCAGAATTATTAAGGCTTAATAAAACAGTTGTATTGTTAGGAGGATCGCATGATATTACGTTAGCGCAATATTTTGCCTATGTAAAATTGCAAAAAGTAATAGAGGCAACCTGTATTGATGCCACCATCGATTTGCGGGGAGAAAGTGCCTTAAGAAGTGAAAATTTTTTACTTGAAATGCTTACCGGCGAACCCAACCTGGTAAAGCATTACAACCATATTGGATTTCAAAGTTACCTGGTTCACCCCCGCATGCTGGAAACCATGGACAAGCTTCGTTTTGATTGTTTTAGAGTAGGCAAGGTTAAAGAAAATATTGAAGAAATGGAACCGGTTTTACGCAACAGCCATTTAATAAGTTTTGATATCAATGCCTTAAAAAACAGCGATGCCCCGGCAAACGAATGCAGTCCTAATGGGCTCACTGGTGAAGAAGCATGTATTCTTACTCGATATGCAGGACTAAGCAACAACATAAGTAGTTTTGGTATTTATGGTTACCAGCCAAGGTCAGATATTCATGATTTAACGGCTAAGCAAATAGCACAGATGTTGTGGTATTTTATAGATGGTAAAAGCCGCAGCAAACAGGAAGCTTTATTGGAAGACAGCTCTAATTTTAATGAGTACCATACTGTATTTGCTGAGGTTGATACAAGGTTTTTACAAAGTCGTAAAACTGGCCGTTGGTGGATGGAATTGCCCGACAAAAAAATCATTGCCTGCAGCTACAATGATTACGTTTGCGCCAGCCGAAATGAAATTCCCGAGCGTTGGCTAAGAACACAGGAAAGGAATTAGCGTAGTGCCATGTCAAAGATGAATGCTTCTGGTGGGTCACCCCAAAAGGGTGGCTCACCAGAAGCATTCACGAATAAGCTCCCAATTTATATGTGACATAACAGTAGTTGTCATCGAATAATTTTTACAAAAAACAGGACAATGAAAATTAGCGATCGTTCAAATAAAAATAACAATACCAGCATTGGTTTTCATAGCAGTATTGTTGCGTCGCAATCCTTTCATCGGCATACCTATGTGGATCTGCCCCTTTCGAATAGAAGTGTATTCAAATCATTCAAAAAGTTTTTTACTTTATTAGTTGGTATCTGTTGCGCTGTGTTACTTTTTTCTTCCTGTTCTTTATCAAAACAAATTTCCAAACAGGCTCACAGGCTTTTGTTGAAAGATTCCATCATCAACACCGGGCATATCGGCATTAGCATTTACGAACCTGCCACTGATAAATACTGGTATAATTATGAAGCCGCAAAGTTTTATGTTCCTGCAAGTAATGTAAAATTGTTTTCGTTGTATGCCGGCATGAAATATTTAGGCGATAGTTTAATTGGCCTTCGCTACCAGCAAAAAGCCAATGAGCTAATCATTTATCCAACCGGCGACCCAAGTTTTTTGCATCCTGATTTTAAACAACAACCGGTATTTGATTTCCTACATAAAAGCAGTAATATAACATACAATACACCTCATTTTACTGATGCGTTGGGATTTGGATGGGCCTGGGATGATTACATGGACGCTTACATGGTACAAAGAAGTGAATTTCCAATTTACGGCAACCTTGCAAACGTATTTGCTAGTGGCGATACTTTCAATGTGATTCCAAAAAACATCCTGCTACATATTCAAAGCAAAATGGGCTCCTATGAAAATATACTTTCCCGCAAATGGGATAGCAATGACCTTACTTTAACAACAGGTTCAACTCCATCCGGCAACAAAAAGTATGAAATACCATTCGTTACAGGTTCACAGGAAATAGTTGCCTTTTTATCCGATACGCTGCACAGAAAAATAGGCACTATTGATAGCGGGAATACAGCATTTAATACGGATAAAAATCTATTCAAAATTTATTCTCAGCCAAGCGACTCCCTTTTTAAACCCATGATGTACAACAGCGATAATTTTTTTGCGGAGCAAACGCTGTTAATGGCAAGTAACGAACACCTGGGATATATGAGTGACGAAGCAATGATTGATACATTGCTTAATACAGATTTAAAAGATATCCCTCAAAAGCCACGCTGGGTAGATGGCAGCGGACTTAGCAGGTACAATTTGTTCAGCCCGCAATCATTTGTTTATTTGCTCAACAAAATGAAAAACGAGTTTGGTATAGAAAGGCTAAAAGCAATTTTGCCAACCGGCGGATCGGGCACTTTTAAAAATTATTATCAAAAAGACAGCGGCTACATTTATGCCAAGACCGGCAGCCTCAGCAACCATATTGCTATTAGTGGCTATCTGCAAACAAAAAAAGGCAGGTGGATTATCTTCTCTATTTTAACCAATCAATTTCAGGGCAGCGCTACCAAAGTACGCCGGGCTGAAGAAAAATTTTTACAAGGCGTCAGGGAAAAATATTAATGCTTTATGTTATAGCACGAATTATAAAACACGAGTTCCACGAATTAATACAAAGCATCTTTGTAATTCGTGGAACTCGTGAAAAAAATTCGTGTGTCTACATAAAACTATCTGCCTCACGGTAAGCTTTTATCAACGCCAGTTCGCCCTCTTTGCCTTTGCCTGCATTGCCATGTTCCATCCCCAACACGCCTCTATAGCCTTTATTATAAATGTGTTTAAATATATTTTTGTAATTCATCTCACCAGTGCCGGGTTCGTTACGGCCGGGGTTATCGCCAATCTGATAATAACCAATTTCATCATACACCAGGTCGAGTGTAGGGATAATGTGGCCCTGGTTACGCTGCACATGGTACATATCATATAATATCTTGCAGGATGGACTACCCACCGCTTTGCAAATAGCATACGCCTGGTCGGGTGTACGCAGAAACAGGTCGGGGTTGTCACTCAGTGGCTCCAGCACCATGATGATACCATGTGGCTCCAAAATGGCAGTTCCTTTTTTTACCGCTTCAATTACATTACCTGTTTGCACACCAATAGGCAGGTTGCGTGCAAAATCTCCAGGCACCACTGTTACCAGTTTACTATTGAGACGTTTGGCAACTTCCACAGCTTGCTTGCAGGATGCTATGAATTTTTCAACCTGGTCGGCTTTGCCCGAAGCAAGCATATTACTATCATTGCCTAAGCCAGGCTGCACAAATACACCCATTGCCATACCGAGTTTGGCTAGCGTGTCACCAATTTTTTTCTGCTGGTCTTCCGGGCGGCCACTCATCCCATTATCCTCAATACTCCTGAAACCATTGTCATACGCAAATTTTATCTGATCTATAAAATCATCGCCGGCATGGTTTTGAAACATCCCATGATGTATGCCATAATTAAGATGAAAGGGTTTTTCACCCGGACTACTATTTTCAACATTGGCTTTTGCAAATACAGTAGCGGATGATGTTAATAAAGCACCACTTGCCATTAAAGATTGCTGCATAAATTTTCTTCGTTGCATTGTTTATATTTTTTGTGGCTTAAATTTACCAACATTCATTTATAAAAAATTAAATATTGTTTAACCGTATTATTGTTGTAGTCATTTTTACGGGTATTACCATCTCCTTAACGGCACAGCAAAAAAGATTTTCGTTTACCCAACCTAAAATGGGCTCTCCGTTTTCAATTGTTTTTTTTGCGAACGACAGCGTGCAGGCAAACCTGCTTGCAAAGCAATGTTTTAACCTTGTAGATTCCTTCATACTTATTTTTAGTGATTATATAGATAGCAGTGAGCTGTCAAAATTAAGCCTCTCAGCAGGCCCCAAAGATTTAGCAGTACCTGTTTCTCCTGCAATGTTCGATATCTTTTTAAAGGCAAAAAATGCATTTGATAAAAGTGAAGGTGCTTTTGACATTACCATTGGACCTCTGTCAAAATTTTGGCGAAAATTTAGAAAGACAAAACAGTTTCCAACAGATGATGCAGTTCAATCTGCCAAAAAATTAATTGGCTTTAATAAAATACTACTTGACACAATCAATAAAAAAGTAACACTCAGCCAAACCGGCATGCAACTGGATTTGGGTGGAATTGCACAAGGATACATTGCACAAAAAGTAATTGATTATTTACATAGCCGACAAATTAACCAGGCACTGGTAAACGCCAGCGGAGATATTGTAATTAGTGGTGCGCCGCCAGGCTTAAAAGGTTGGACTGTTGGGGTAAATGTTCCGGAAACTACGGATGAATTATTGCCCCGTACATTAATGCTGCAACACAAAGCAATCACCACTTCCGGCGATGCGTACCAGTTTATTGAACATCAAGGAAAAAGATATTCACATATCATTGACCCAAGATCGGGTTACGGGGTTACTTATCAGCGCAATGTAACAGTCATTGCCAATGATGGTACCACGGCCGACTGGCTGGCAACTGCGGGAAGTGTATTATCTATTAAAAAAGCAAAAAAATTAGCGGCTCAATTGGGTGCCGAAATACTAATTGCCGAAATTAAAAATGGTAAACCCGTTTTTTATTCAACAAAAGGGTTTAAAAACTATTGGAAACAAACGGTTGACTAATGTTTGTTTCAGTTTATTTCTTATCTTCCAAACTAAAATATTGATTACCATCGTGAAGAAATTATTTGTTCTATTGTTAGCTACCAGCAGCTGCCAGTTTATTAATGCACAAGACTCAGTTAAAATATTTTCCGCATACAAGTTTACATTGCCCGGTTCTGCTGTTCAAAGTAAAATGGTACCCATCAATGCAGGTACCTTTTTAATGGGTAGCAATAATGCTGAGAAGAATCGTAAGGCCGACGAAGGTCCGCAACGAACTGTTTCCATAGCAGCTTTTTGGATGGGCGCCTTTGAAGTGACAAGAGACGAGTTTGATGTTTTTTACAATGACGAAACCACCAGTGAAAACTCAAAGGTGGATGCTGTAACAAGGCCCAGTCCACAATACATCGATCTTAGCTGGGGGATGGGTAAAGAGGGGGGATACCCGGTAAATAGTATGTCTCAATATGCAGCCTTAATGTACTGCCGCTGGTTGTATAATAAAACAGGTGTCTTTTACCGGCTGCCTACAGAAGCCGAATGGGAATATGCCTGCCGTGCCAACACTACTACCGCCTATTATTTTGGCAACGATGAAAAACAATTGGATAACTACGCCTGGTATAAAAACAACAGCAACAGTAAGTTTCAAAAAGTTGGTTTAAAATTGCCCAATGCATGGGGATTGTATGATATGCTGGGCAATGTGTGTGAATGGACATTGGATCATTATGATGAAAAGCGCTTAGAAAATTTGGCTGATAAATCAGAAAATCCGATTGTTGCCCCTAACAAGGCAAAATATCCCAAAGCATTGCGGGGCGGCGGTTTTAGTGATGCAGCTGAATTATTGAGAAGTGCCAGTCGTTTTAAATCTGATCCAATATGGAACCGCCGTGATCCTCAAATACCAAAGAGCAAATGGTGGCTTACAGAGGCTTCGGACGTTGGGTTTAGAATTATCTGCCCACTGGAGCAGCCAACTCCTGAAAAAGCAACTGCATTTTTTGTGGAGTACCTTGGAAACTAAGGGGCTAATGGCCGCATAAATTTTTTCAACAATTGCTTACTTTTTAAAATCAAAAACTTAATACAATCATCTTTTAAAACAATAAACAAATCAATTATGAAAAACGATGCTTCCAAATTTATAAATCCTTCCCGAAGAGATTTTATAAAACAAGGTTCGCTGCTTGCAGGTGGACTGATTGCCGCTCCTCTTTTATCAAATGCCAACTATTTCTCAGGTTCAGACGATGTGATTAAAATAGCCTTGATAGGTTGCGGCGGTCGTGGTACCGGTGCCGCTACACAGGCTTTAGTTAGCAAGCAAAATGTAAAACTGGTAGCAATGGCAGATGCTTTCAGAGACAATTTAGATACCTGTTACAAACAACTTACCAGTGATGATATAGCAGATTCTACTAACGGCAGGGGAAATTTAAAAGGCAAAATTGATGTGCCGGAAGAACGGAAGTTTACTGGCTTTGATGGTTATATGCATGCCATTGCATTGGCCGATGTGGTGATACTGGCAACGCCTCCCGGCTTCAGGCCCATTCATTTTGAAGAAGCCGTAAAACAAGGCAAGCATATATTTATGGAAAAGCCGGTGGCAACAGATCCCGCCGGAATTCAAAAAGTATTGGCTGCAGCGGCTATTGCCAAACAAAAAAAATTAAATGTGGTAGTTGGCTTGCAAAGGCATTACCAGAATTCTTACCGGGAATTGTATAAACGTAAGGATATGATTGGCGATATTACTTCTGCACAGGCATGGTGGAACAATGATGGCGTATGGGTAAGGCCACGTAAATACAACCAGACAGAAATGGAATACCAGATGCGTAACTGGTATTATTTTAACTGGCTCTGCGGCGATCATATCAACGAGCAGCATATCCATAACATTGATGCGGTTAACTGGTTCAAAGGCGGTTACCCCGTAAAGGCACAGGGCATGGGTGGCAGACAGGTACGTAAAGGAAAAGACCATGGAGAAATATTTGATCACCATTATGTAGAGTTCACCTATGCTGATGGCAGTATCCTTAACAGCCAGTGCAGGCACATACCCGGCACCATGAGCAGGGTGGATGAACTGCTGATTGGCACAAAAGGAAGAATAGCAGCCGGAGATGCTAATATCATAGACAGTAAAGGAAAAGTATTGTACCAGTTTGATAAGTCAACGGAGAACAATCCTTATCAGACTGAGCATGATGAATTGTTTGCAGCGATAGCAAAAGGAGAATACAAATTCAATGATGCAGAAAATGGCGCCCGAAGCACCATGACCTCTATCCTTGGCCGTATGGCTACTTACAGCGGTCAAATCGTAGATTGGGACAAAGCAATTAATTGCGGTCT
>JANXSR010000384.1 GCA_025352625.1 Ferruginibacter sp. | reverse complement strand
ACTTCATTTTGTATCAGGCTTCTTGATAAGAATGACGGATTACATCAAAATGCACTTGACTATTTTAAATATTTTCTTTTAGAGAAAATAAGTATTCATATATCTGCTATTGCAGTGGCAGAGTATGCTGTAGGAGATGATCCTGCCCACCTTCCAATTAATAATTTACAAATTGAAGCCTTCGATTTTTTAGATGCTAAAACTGCCGGACTTTTTCACAAAGAAATCAAGGGAAATCAATCCAATGTTCCTGACTACAACAGACGAATAATAACGAATGATGTAAAAATATTAGCGCAGGTAAGAACCAAAGCAATTGAAGGAATCATTTCGAAAGATATAAATAGTTTGAAGCAATATGTGCAGCCTTTGATTAATGCTAACTTGTTAGCAGTGAAATTTTTTGATTTGAATACTCCACTGTCGGCAGTTTTAGGAAAACTATTTTAGTTATAACCTATCTTGATAAAATGGTTTGCTTGCCCTTGTCTCTCATGTCGGCAATGAAAGGATTGAATAAAAAAAATAGGCTATTTCAAACATATGAACTCCCTATGCAGAAATAAAAACAGGGTAACCGAAAACTAAGTAGAGTAGGTAAATAGGTAAATTAAAAACTTTTTTTATGATAGTAGGAATTGGAATGCCCGGAGGATCAGAATGGATTTTTATTTTTATTGCGCTCATCACTTTATTTATTGCGCCCATTTTGACAATTGTTTTTTACATAAGAAACCGGGAATTAAGAAGGCAGGTAAAAACACTAACAGAAGAAAAAAATGGGTTACTTGTAAGGTTATTAGACAAATAGGGGAGTCTTCCCACAGGGTTGCCAACCTTTTAAAGGTTGGCAACCCTTGGCATAGTACTAAGGCGGATGTGCTCCTGAAAAAAAAGGATGACCAGATTGTTCTGTCTGCTTACTACCCGAAAGATGCAGTGTCTATTTTACTTTGATGCAATAGCTGCGATTTCTATCATAAGTACTTATTATGGGCCCCCACAAATCTTCAAATAAATAAAGGTGCTTATTAACATTTGAATTTAATACGGCATAATTACCCACACCACATTTTACATGTACATTTCTGTATATACCAGTTGCATCGGGTATTGTAAATATATACAATCCTGCCTTTAAAAGGATAAGACCAACTTTTAGGCGGTAACTTGAATCCGTTTCCATAAATTGAAACTGCTTTGCTCCATTATTGTCAGAATAAATTTTACCATATATATTGAAATACGAAAAACTATCTGCCGCCTCTCTCTTTGCATCATGAAATTTGGAAATATCAGAGATAATCAAATTATCACCCAAATTGCCCAAATTTGAAAAATTGATTACCTGACCTGTATTAATATCCTTTTCCATTTTGGGTATTTCACAATTTAAGTATAGAGTATCTCCAATATTCATACTGTCCCTTTCAGAAGAAAATGATTCAAAAACAGTAAAGTTGTAATCCGGCTCATTGCATGGCTTATGGCATCCATTAATAACAACTATAATGCACAATAATTTAAAAAATTTATTCATAAAGTAACTGGGGATCAATAATGGTATGAAGTAAATAATGTTGTTATTTGGGTGGATAGATTTGGATTAGCCGTAGAATTAGGATTTTGAAGGATTAGCCTGGCTCTGTATTGCTGAACGGTTGTAACATCTGATTGTAAAGGATTAAAAATTTGTGATATCGTAAATCCCAATACAGGATCATTAACTACAAATTCCCCTGGTGTATTATCCATCAAGTCTTGCATCAGCCCTTTTGGTATCCATCTAAAAGGTCTGCTGTTAAGTTTGGATTAAACCCTTCAAGTACATTAATATGTGGATGTGCTCCCCCTCCTGTGAAAAAGTGTTACCAGTTTGTTCTGTTTGATTACTACCCGAAGTACCATACTGCTAAACTTCCAAAAAATATCGCACATTTAATTTATTGTTGTTAATATACCTTCATGCAATATGCGTGTGCTTTGTCAAACTCGGTTTGGATGTAACCAGGTCTGTTTTGTTCGATATAATACAGATGTTGGTTTGTATTTAAAAAACTGATTGCAAAATACGCTTTGGTGCACGCATCACTCTTTCTATAAACATTAGGGGCATCAGCTGCCCCAATTAAATAAATACCTCTTTTTTTAGGGACGACACCTAACCGGAAGCTATATTGATTATTTGACTCCATCAAAGAGTAATTCCTATTTTGTTCGGGTAAAACCGTATTTGGCAAAGCATTTCCAATTTCCAATAAGCAATAAAAGCTGTCAGCTGCAGGCGAGACGCCAGGATTTAAAATATCGCCAAGACCATTAAATATTACGAAGCCGATACCAATACCCATGTTACCGGCGTTGCTATAGTCTACAAGTTGCCTTGTGGCAGTGTCAATGAGTTTGGAAGGTATATTTGCTTCAAACCAGATCGTATCACCAACACGTATACTGTCCTTATCCGGATAAGCGCTTATAGTCGTTAAGAAAGTATATTTATTTTCACTACAGTCAAATCTTGGAGGATCGCATTTTGTAAAAATAGCAGCACAACAAAAAAGAGCGACCATATGCAATATTTGAGTTTTAGTACCCATATTGAACAAATAAATTCGTGATTTGAGTTGAGAGATTGGGATTAGCCCTCAATGAGCGTGTGTGCCAAAACTCGGGATAAAAATTGTAAGCGTTACTTTAATACACTTTAAAACAATATAAATGTTTCAACTCTATATCTGTTAATGTATAGCCTGGCCTCCATAATTGATAAAAATATGCGTGCTGTTGGGGATTGATAAGAGAAATACCAAGGCTTGCTTTTTGGCACACACCTGACCCGCCCTGTCTTCCACTACTCAGCCCATCGCCAACCCCCATTGCATAAACTCCTTTTCTTTTGGGAATAATAGCAATTTTTAATTCATATTGTGTGTCAGATTCTCCGTACGTAAGTTGCTGCACAGTATTAGGAATAGGAATGTTGACATCATTATATATCCTCCCTTTTATTGACAAATAATCAAAATCAAAAACAGCACCTCTTGGTATTGTTGAATCTTTTATCAATTCTCCTATACTTAACACAGTGCCGAAATTAATTGAGTTAGTATAGTCAATAGTTGTGTTGCTTTTTATGTCCATCATACTTTTGGGTGTAGAGGATATTAGAAAAAGAGTATCGCCAATATTGATGCTATCTTTATCTGGAAAAACCTGAGATTGTATAGCAAAAGAATAATTTGCCTCAGCGCATGATTCATGACCGCATCCAGCATTTATTAATACATAAAAAGGAATTATTATAAAAAAAAATTTCATGTTAATAACGTTATTAATAATGGTATTGTCCAAAGAGATTAGTTACAGCCGTGGCAGAAAACCCCGAATTTTGTAGTATCAACCGACCCCGGTATTGGGGTACAGTCGTTACATCCGATTGTAAAGCTGCAAACAGTTGTGAAATTGTAACTCCGCTTACTGCATCATTTATAACGCCAGGTGGATTTGTTTCATTTGTAATATCCATCAAATCCTCCATCAACCCTTTTGGTATCCATTTAAAGGGATCAGCTGTTAAGTTTGGATTAAACCCTTCAAGTACATTAATATGTGGATGTGCTCCTCCTCCTGTGAAAAAAGTGTTACCAGTTTGTTCTGTTTGATTACTACCCGAAGTACCATACCGCTGATCTGCCAAAAAATGTCCAATATGATAGGCCCATCCTTCTCCTAAAGCTATAAGAGGAGCGTTGGAAGAAGTACTTATGCCATAAGGATTATATGGATCATTTACACCAGGATGAGCAGCAATCTGGGCAAGTTCTGCAGTGCAGGAAGATAAAATAACAGTAATAAAAAAGCAGAGCAGTTTGTTGGATGTTTTCATGTACAAATACTTAGAATTTAAAAGTAAGAGAAATATTTTTACAAACACCGTTTTTATTTGGGGTAATGATTTATCGTCGTTTTTTTAATATTTCCAACAAATTTTCCAAATAGGCAGCAAATTCTTTTACTAATTTTGATGTGCCGGTGAGGGCTTTCACGGACAGAGCGTAATTGTTTTTAGTGTATGCTGTGAAAACTGTCGGTACATAATAACATGCCTGCCGGTAAAAAATCTTTATCAATAATACAAATCAACTACTGCCCATTCTGAACCGTTACCTTTCAAGCAATGTATTCAATCCTTCTTTTTCAAATAAAATACGGCCGAGTTTTAAGTCACTCCAGCCTTCTTTTAATTTGTAGGTAAATGCCGGAATATTATCTGCCAGGTTGCATTCAATAAAACAGGTGGTTATTTTATTGGTCCTTATTTCTTCGAGGTCTTTTAACTGGTGAGGGTGGGTGGAGATAAAAAATAAGGAGTTGGGAAAATGAGTAAGTCCTTTTATGGTGGTGGTGCTAATTTCCAGCGCATCTTCAATATTGGTACCCCTGAACAATTCATCAAATACCGCAAAACACCGGGCATCGTCTTTGGCTTCTGTAAGCACATTTTTTAATGTGATAATTTCCGACATAAAATGACTGTATCCGCTAACAATACTATCGGTAAGATTAATGGCCACTGAAATGGTGCTAAAAAATGGCAGCACTGCTTTTGTTGCAGGCACAGCAAGCCCGGCATGCGCAAGGTATACACAAAGGCTCACCGCTTTTAACAGGGTAGACTTACCAGACATATTAGGGCCAGTTAATAATATTACCTGGTGCCGGGCAGTAAGATCGTTCTTTACAGGGTTTTTTAATACCGGATGATAAAATCCCTGTAACGAAAAATGGGCATTATCAAAATCAGGAAAGGTAAAACCATGCAAGGCAATACCGGTACTGATAGAGAGGTAAGCCTCAAATAAAAACCAGCGCTTCCAAAAAGCAGCAGCTTCGCCGGTACCAATTTTTTCTGTGATAATCAGCATCAGCTCCACCATATGCCGGATGCGGAATTTATTTTTATTAAAAGCAGTCTCGTACCGCTCAAGGGTAAACGCAGCAAAAAACTTTTTCATCTCTTCCAGTTCCATTGCATACACGGCGGGAAAAACACTGGTATCAATCTTACATAAATAACTGTTGTTAATGGAATAAAAAAGCCGCACCAACAATATCAACTTTCCTCTTTTTTGTTCCCTTTCCTTGTCGGAAAACATAAACCTTACCCGCAGGCTTTTAGTTGAAACAGACCCCACAAAAATGGTTTCAAGAAAGTCATATATCTCTGCCAAATTAAACCGGTAATAAGAATAATCCTGCAATATTTCCCGGTTGGCTAAAAAGCCTTTTAGTAACTCTTGCCGTTTTAAAATTTCGTCTTTTGAACCAAGGGTTTTTGTGAGGATATCCTTTACTTCCTGCCCGGAATATTTATTGTACGTGTAATCAAACAATGGCTTTATCTCATCTTCTATATGTAAGTCCTGCGTATTGATCATTGGTTGAAGGGGCTGGTTGATGATTGAATGAAATGCTGTTATAAAATACCATTACCAAAGTAGGACAAATTAATTAAACCAATTGCAGCCACAACCTTTTCATACCTTTTTATCAGCGGTTTAAACACAGGGCATTCAGTATCAACAGAGGGTTGATAAAAACGAATTTTTATCCAATAATACAATTTGAAATGCCCCCAATTTTTTAGCAGCAACTTTTTGGGTTGATCTTTTTCGTTACTTTATGATCATGAATTTAAGCAAAAAGCCCAGGTACAATACGCCTGTATTTAAAAAAAATCAACCAGACGATAAGTATAAATTTCAACCTTTGCCGAACCCAACCGGGCAATACCCGTTTCACCTGAATATTAATACAGTTATTCCAGCTATCAGTACACAAAAAATGGTTTTTCATATGGTGGGAGATACGGGTAGTTTACGCAATCCTGATTTTACCCGGCTGGTTGCCCATGCCATGGCGAAACAATACCAGGTTGATGCTACAGATCAGCCACAGTTTCTTTATCACCTGGGAGATGTAGTGTACAATCACGGTGAGGCAACGGAATATGACCGCCAGTTTTTTATTCGTTATCAACAGTATCCGGCGCCCATTTTTGCCATTGCAGGTAACCATGACAGTGATGTAAACCCCGCTGCGGTTATACCTTATCAAAGTCTTGCCCCTTTTGTAAAAGTTTTTTGTGCTCCCATCGCCGGGCCGGTTGATTTTAATTTGGTTAAAGGCAGGCAAAGCATGGTTCAGCCAAATGTTCACTGGACCATGGAAACACCGCTTGCCACTATTATCGGCCTCCACACCAATGTACCCAAATTTGGTATTGTTACTCAGGAGCAACGCAACTGGTTTGCAGAAGAATTGATTGCCGCCAATAAACTAAGGCCCGAAAAGATGCTGATTGTTTGTTTGCATCACTCGCCTTATTCGGCTGACATCAACCACGGTTCAAGCCTTGACATGATTACATTTTTGGATACCTCGTTTACTGAAACAGGTGTTCGCCCTGATATTGTTTTTAGCGGCCATGTACATAGTTACGAGCGGTTTTTTAAAACATATCCTGATGGAAGCACCACCACTTTTATTGTGGCAGGTGCTGGTGGTTATGATGAATTGCATGCTGTAGCTGCATTGGATGATGCACAGTTTTCAAATAACAATTCCTTATTCAATAATATTGAGCTTCTTAATTATTGTGATGATAAGCATGGCTTTTTAAAAATCACCATTGAAAGAACAGGCTATGGTCCAGAGTTAACCGGTGAATATTTTTCTATCGCTCATGAAAGTGCACAAGCACCGGAAGTGGATGCGGTATTTGTTGAGCGGTTTAAAGTACAAGCAAAGCGATTGTAATTTCTCACTGCTGATGGTGTAGGCTGGTTTCAATTAACGGGCACGGCGAAGTTGGATGCGAAAGATGCCGGCTACTGCATGTATATTCGCT
>JANXSR010000316.1 GCA_025352625.1 Ferruginibacter sp. | reverse complement strand
TAATTGTAAAATTTCTTTCTTAAAAAAGGAGCCTGAAACAGGAGATCGTCTATTGTAATAAACGGATAGCTTTTGCCTTGCACAAAACTTGTCATCACAGGGTCGTTTGTTCCATTACCATCGATATCTGTATTGTATAATTGAACGGGCTCTTTTTCAGATGACTGCAATTGTCCGTTGGTACCATAGTTTGCCAGTACGATATCTTCATCACCATCCTTATCAAAATCATTCAATAAAATTTTGTTCCACCAACCCCAGCTTGAAAATGAAATATATTTTTCTGAAGCATCTTCCAACACATTTCTTTTATTGATAAATACTTTAACCGGCATCCATTCCCCCACAATTACAAGGTCTTTTATTTTGTCATTATTTACATCAACCCATGCAGCATCTTTTACCATTCCAATGGTTGATAGCATTTTACAAAATTGCGAGGTCGCATCACTAAAATTTCCCTTTCCATCATTCATTAGTATTCTGCTGGGTGCAAATTCAGGCCATTTGCCGGGTGTAACCGTACCACCAACAAACAAATCCAAATCTCCATCTCCATCTATATCATAAGGCCTTACACAACTTTTGTTGACAATAAAAGTAGGCAATGCATTTTCCTTTTTGGCAAAATGTCCTTTGCCATCATTGATGTATAAACGGTCATTCAATTGTGGCGAATTACCGGCAAATTCATAACCACCGCTTACCACATACAAGTCAAGATCCTTATCATTATCAGCATCAAAAAAAATAGCATCTACATCTTCACTTAAAGAATCTGTTTCAAGTGCTGTGGATGAAAGCGGTTCAAACGAATGCTTAACTGTTTGCAAAAAAATACTGCCTGCCTGCCCTTTAGCTCCTCCAATAAAAATATCTTCCAGCCCATCACCATCCACATCGCCCTTTGCTATACATGGCCCCTGCCTGGAATAATATTGAGGTAACAAAGACTGAACTGTAAAATCATTAAAATCATTTTCTTTATGCACATAATTTATTACAGTATTCTCTTTTTTGAAAAAATTATTTGCTTGTTTAATTATTGGATAACTAAATAATTGGGATGCGTCTTTTTTATTTACCTGTAAAGTCTGGTTCACCTTTACATTTTTCAGTAGTTGTACTTTGTCATCAGGCCAGATGATTATGATAGAATCAATAATGGTCTTATTATGTAAACCAAAATGTAAAACCGGATCCACGCTTGATTGAAAACCTCTTACCGGCACCTGCTCCTGATAAAATTTTTCACTGCCTGCGTATAATAATATTTTGGTTCCTATACCAAAACTGTTTGTAACATCACCCAGCAGTTGAACCCGTAAAAAATTATTTTTTATTAATATTTCGCTGTTATTCCTGTACACGCCTGCAAAACCTTCCGTATTATTGATGAGCATATCCAGGTCGCCATCATTGTCCAAATCTGCATATACACAGCCCTGCGAAACAGTAGGTTCATCAAATCCCCAGTCTTTCATCTTTTGTTCAAAATGATCGTTGCCCTGGTTTTGATAAATATAATTGGGCAGTTTAATTGCAGGCATGTGCGAAATATAATCTGCCACATTTACTTCTTCTTCACCATTTTTATATTTTAATACCTGGGCCATTGAATATTTAAGAAACTCCATATCAGTATTGTTCCTTTTATAGCCGTTTGATATAAACAGATCCTTTTTGCCATCGTTATCAAAATCGGCAAATAGCGCTGCCCAGCTCCAGTCGGTATTTGCCATGCCGGCCAATTGCCCTATCTCACTAAAAGTACCATCTCCATTATTTTTCTGCAGACAGTTTTTCATGTACTGATAAGGCATACCTCTTTTAAAAAGAAAATTATATTCATCAAAATTATCAGCACCTATGTGCATTTTAAAGGCATGGTTATCTTCGGGCAGCATATCAAGTTCTGCAATGTCTGGCAACAAATCATTGTTGTAATCATTAATGTCAATGCCCATCGAAAACAGGGAGGTATGATTTATTTGCCTGGCAAGACTATCTGTAAATGTGCCATCCTTATTATTGATATATAGATAGTCGGGTTCTTTAAAATCATTGCCTACATAAATATCCGGCCAGCCATCCTGGTTAATATCGGCGGTACTTACACCTAAACTAAAAGTAAGTTTGTTAGAGCCAATACCCGCCAGGGCACTTACGTTCACAAAATGCCCATTATCGTTTCTGTATAATTTATTTTCTAAAGTTGTATCCCCTCTCTGAAACCTTAACTGTAGGTTTTGAACTTTACCCTTTGAATATTCAGGAGAGGATTGGTTGATTAAAAACATATCCAGGTCACCATCTTTATCGTAATCAAAAAAAGATGCCTGCGTTGAATAGCCGGGGTCGTCAAGGCCATATTCAGCAGCTTTTTCGGTAAAACTCACCTCACCCCTGCCCTCTCCATTTGTTGAGGGAGAAAGGTGGTTG
>JANXSR010000290.1 GCA_025352625.1 Ferruginibacter sp. | reverse complement strand
GTCAAAAGAATCAAATATTGTAAATGGGCTTGCAGGTAAAGTTGCCGGGGTACAGATAACGAGCGCATCCGGTGCACCGGGAAGTTCATCGAGAATTGTAATCAGGGGGGCCACTTCCATTTATGGCGATAACCAGGCATTGATAGTGGTGGATGGCGTACCTATCAATAACGATGAAACGGGTAACCTGAATGCGGGCCCGGGAAGCAACAGGTTGGTAGATATTGATCCATCAATTATTGAAACAGTAAACGTTTTAAAAGGTGCTGCCGCCACAGCGTTGTATGGTTCTGCAGGAGCAAGAGGGGTGGTGATGATTACAACTAAAGGCGGTGCCACTGATAAAAAGCCAACGGTTACTTTTTCTTCTGATTTTTCCATGGAGAATCCTTTATTACCAAAGCGGCAAACAAAATATTCACAAGGTTCGAGAGGTGTATTTTTTGATGGTGAAACACACAAGACAAGTGTATCCTGGGGGGCATTGATGGATACATTAAAAATAAATGGTGCACCTGCTCCGAGTTATAGCCTTACAGATCTTTTCTTTAAAACAGGCATCACTAAAAATAATACAATTAGTGTAAGTGGTGGTGGAAGCAGTAGCAGTTATTTTATGTCTTATTCCTTTTTAAACCAGGATGGAAGTGTTCCTAAAACGAATTTGAAAAGACATTCATTTTTTGCAAAATACACCACCCGGATAACTAAAAATTTCAACACTACTTTTCAGTTGAATTATAGTAATACAGGCAATGACAGAATGCCGGAAGGCTATGTACTGGAAAACCCTATCTGGACGGTATTTGCGGGACCGGTATCATGGAATCCTTTCCCTTATTTAAACCCAGATGGCACACAGCGGCTTTACCGTTATTCAAGAAACAACCCTTTTTGGGTACTGGATAATATCTATAACCAATCAACCGTTAACAGAATTATCCCTGTGATGACGTTAAATTTTACACCATTAAAATGGCTAACGTTTACAGAAAGATTTGGTGCAGATGTATATGCAGAACAAGATAAATATAAAGAATCTCCCAGCAATACACTGGCATCTCCGGGAAGAATAAGTGAACAGAATATAAATTTCCGCCAGTTCAATCACGACTTAATTGTTAGTGCAAATAAACAGTTCGGAAAGTTTAATACCAATCTCCTGCTGGGGAATAATATTATCTCTACCTATTCTCAATACCATAATGAAAAAGGTGTTGGATTATCAATTGATGGATTTGATAATATAAGTTCAGCTTCCACCATTACGGCATCGGAAAATCATTACCTGACCAGGAAGGTTGGATTTTACGCACAGGCTAACGTTGACTATAACAGATTGCTGTCGGTTTCGTTGACCGGCCGGTATGATGGCAGTTCTGTTTTATCAACAGATAAGGCATTTTACCCTTATGGATCCGTAGCAACCAGCTTTATTTTTTCAGAACTCTTTTCTGCTTCATTTAAGCGGATAATGAACTTTGCAAAACTCCGTGTATCCTATGCAACAGTAGGTAATGACGGTGTAGGCGCCTATTCTTTATCAACGCCTTATTATTCCGCTGCTATTAATAATATTACTTTTCCTTATCTCGGTCAGCCAGGGTTTCTATTGAGTTCTACATTGGGTAATCCAAATCTTAAAAATGAAAGATTGAACGAATACGAGATTGGTATTGAAACAAAATTTTTGCAAAACAAGATAGGGCTGGAAGTATCTTATTTCAATAAAAAAACGGTCGACGGAATTATCCCCGGAGTGGCGATTGCTCCATCAACCGGTTATACAGGTACAACCGTAAATACTGCCAGCATAGAAAATAAAGGGATTGAAGTATTACTGACTGCAACACCGGTGAGCACAAAGAAATTTGGTTGGGATATCACTTTTAATTTTAGTAAAATCCGCAACAAAGTATTGGCTTTATATCCGGGTACAGACCAGTTAGGAAATGGTTTTTCACAAATTATTGTGGGCCAGCCCTATGGTGTAAAATTTGGTGGAAGAATGAAAAGAACAGCTTCCGGCGAGTTACTGCTTGATGCAGCCGGTCTTCCGCTAAGAGATGATGTGGATGGTATTGTAGGTAATATTACACCAGACTGGATGGCGGGTATTAATAATAATATCCGGTATGGCCAGTTCAATCTGAGCTTTTTCTTTGACATGAAAAAAGGAGGTGATATAGAAAATAATGTAGACGGATATGGTTCATTTTACGGCATCACTAAAGCATCAGAAGACAGAGCCCCAAGGGTTATAAAAGGTATCAGTATTGTTGATAATAAACCAAACACGGTTGCAGCTGATATGCAAACTTACTATCAGAATTTTGGAGGGTTGCTGGAGAACGTAATACAGGATGGTACTTATATAAAACTTAGGAATGTGAGTTTGAGTTACGAATTAAAATCAACCCTGCTTACACGAACTCCATTTAAAGCAGCATCGTTTACTGTAACTGGTCGTAATCTGTGGATATACAGTCCGCATTTTACAGGTGCGGATCCTGAAGTAAGTTCATTTGGTTCATCCAATGGTGCCCAGGGAATTTATTCTTTCTCTTCACCAACTTCCCGTTCTGTCAACTTTGGCCTAAAGCTAATTTTTTAATAAGCCACAAAAGATATAATCACTTAAAATGATTACAATGAAAAAAATAACAATCGCCATACTCGCTGTCGCTTTAGTAATAAATGCTGGCTGCAAAAAATTTATAGATGTAAACGATAACCCTAACAACCCTACCGATGTGCAGGAATCGCTGATACTTGCTCCGGTGGAATTAGCCATTTCCCATTCGTTGTATGGTGGCTATGCGGCAGTGCTTTCATTGCATTACACCCAGGCTGTAGCGCTTAACCAAACACTTCCCAACGACGGTACTTATTTTTTAGTAAACGGCCAGATGGATGGAGAATGGAGCAACCTGTACACTACCTGTTTAAATAACCTGAAAAACCTGAATGAAAAGGCTGAGAAAAACGGCAATTATAATTACACGGCAATTGCTAAAATATTAACCGCTTTCTCTTTAGGCACGGGCACGGACCTGTGGGGAGACATACCTTATTCCCAGGCATTGGGCGGAGCATCCGCATTTACACCTGCGTACGACAAACAGGAAGATATTTATAAAAATATTCAAAGTTTATTAGACAATGGCATTGTGGATATTGCAAAGAACAGTGTAAAACTGCCCGGTAGTGACGATTATTTTTATGGAGGGGATATGGAAAAATGGAAAAAACTGGCGTACACTTTAAAGGCCCGCTATTATATCCATTTATCAAAGGCCCCCGGTTATACTGCTACCGCACAGGCAGACCTTGCCCTGGCGGCATTGGCAAAAGGAATGTCATCTAATGATGACGATCTAAAGTTTATGTACAGCGGTGCAGCAGGTAATGAAAACCCATGGTATCTTACCTTCTCGCCTGGATCAACACTTGTATTATCATCTTATATTGTAGACTCATTAAAAGCACGAAACGATCCCCGTTTAACTGTGTTGGTGAGTGCCGCAGCTTCTCCGGATCCTGCCTTTGGCGCTTATCATGGAAGACAGATAGGAACCCAGGATATTGGAAGCCTTGAATCTTATTCTATTCCTGGTTCTTTGTACAGTGATGCCGGCGCTTTTAACTATGTCGTTAATTATTCAGAGGCACTGGCTATAAAGGCAGAAGCCATTTTAATAAAATCTGGCTATGCAGCGGCTGAACCTGTTTATCAGGATCTTATTAAATCTCACATGGAAAAAACAGGTATTAGTGCTGCTAAAATAAGCACTTATTTAACGGCAAGGGGTACACTGTCTGCAACCAATGCTTTGCAAAGAATAATAGAAGAAAAAGTGACGGCCGATTTTTTATCAGTAGAAAATTTTACTGACTGGAGAAGAACCGCTTTTCCAGTTTTACATCCGGTACCTAATGCATTATTGCCCAATATACCAAGGAGATTATTGTATCCCCAGGTAGAAAAAATTGCCAACCCTCAATCCCTGCAGGGAGCCATTTTAACAGACAGGGTGTGGTGGGATAAATAAGCGTTTCTTTTTTTTATATAGTAGCTTTAATGATGGGTCCTTTAGCAGAAGGACCCTTTTTTGTGCAGGTATAAATTAAAAGGATCAACGCAGGCTGAATTAAAACCTAATAAATGTAAGTGTGGTTAAATGCCTGACCAGTGCAGGTTATATGGCATCAATTTTTTTTGTGATATTCTTTAATATACTCACGCGGAGCTTTGCCGGTTATGCTTTTAAATACCCGGTTAAAGGTGACTACATTATTAAAACCGGTTTGGTAAGCAATTGTTGAAATACTGTCAAAATCCATTTCCATCATTCTTTTACAGGCTTCGTTTATCCTTACTTCATTTAAAAAAATAATGTAGGTTTTAGAAGTATGTTTTTTAAAATAGCGGCAAAACGACTGGGGTGTTAAATATACAACAGCAGCAATTTGCTCCAGAGTAATATTTTCTGTAAAATGCTCCATGGTATACTGGTAAACATCATTCATCCGCAACCCTTCAGAATCTGTGATCGTAAATTCATAAGACTCCGTGGAGAGGTATTTCCATTTTTTTAGATTGGCCATCACCTGTAACAATTCAATAAAATAGGCCAGGCGAAATCCTGCGCTGCCATTCCTTATTTTTAAAAAATGTTCAGACAGTTTGGCTGCATCTTTATCAGAAGCCTGCATACCAAACCCACTGGAGGTTACAAATTTTTTTATGCTGCGCATTTCCGGAAATGCAAGTAATTGTGCAATGAACCCAGTAGGATTAAAAAATATATTCAGCGAGTGAATACTTTTTCGTTTACTTTCATCAAAATACGAAGAGTCATTTTTAAACAGGTGTGGCTGGTTGGCGCCAATAACAAACAGGTCTCCTGATTGAAAACGTTGCATGGTGTTACCTGCAATCAATATTCCTTCGCCATTAATCACCCAGGTAATTTGTGTTTCAAGATGACGGTGAAGGTGTTCGTAAAAGTGAGGTAACTTATCCTCCTGTAGATGAATAGAATTATCTATTTCTACCGGTATTGTAAACTGTACAATTTTCATTATAACAATATTACGTTATTTTTTTATCGGGATGTAAATGGGCGAAAATTTGTAAACTATAAGAGAAGAACAGTATATTACTTTATAATAAAACGAATAGTTTTGACTGAACTACGAAACCTAATACAGCTACAATTTTTAAATTTATGAGTAACACTTCCTTTAAACCCACACTAGGATTGCTTGATGCTACAATGATAGTAGCCGGCAGCATGATAGGATCGGGAATATTTATTGTAAGTGCAGATATTACCCGCAACACAGGCAGTGCAGGCTGGTTAATGCTGGTATGGATCATCACAGGGCTTATGACACTGATTGCTGCATTGAGTTACGCAGAATTAAGTGCCATGTTTCCCAAAGCTGGGGGGCAGTATGTTTATTTAAAAGAAGCCTATAATCCACTGATTGGTTTTTTATACGGCTGGAGTTTTTTTTCTGTTATTCAAACAGCTACAATTGCAGCAGTGGGAGTTGCATTTGCAAAATTCACCGCTTATATTTTTCCTGTATTTAGCGAAGATGCTGTTGCTGTTAACCTGGGTTTTATTACCATTTCTCCAGCACAGTTACTTTCAATTTTTGTAATTGTGTTACTCACTTTTATTAATTCAAGAGGTATTAAAAATGGTAAGATCATTCAGACCACTTTTACGTTGGCCAAACTAATTAGTTTGTTCTGTCTTATTATATTTGGGCTGAAAGCAGCTAACAGTAACGTGTGGCACAGTAACTGGCAGGATGCCTGGCACCTGCATAGTTTAGGCATAGATGGAAGTATAAAAGATTATACTTGGATAATTGGCGCAGGCGCTGTTGCAGCTGCAATGGTTGGCTCTGTATTCAGCAGCGACTCCTGGAATAATATAACCTTCATAGCAGGGGAAGTAAAAAATCCAAAAAGAAATATTGGGCTCAGTCTTTTTTTAGGCACATTGATCGTGACACTTATTTATGTAAGTACCAACCTTGTTTACACAGCAGTGCTGCCGCTGCAGGATATAGCTGCTGCCCCAAAAGACAGGGTGGGAGTAGCCGCTTCTGAAGTTATATTTGGCACATCCGGAACAGTTATTATCGCCTTACTGATTATGGTGTCTACTTTTGGTTGTAACAATGGCCTCATCCTTGCCGGTGCAAGGGTTTATTATACCATGGCAAAAGATGGCCTGTTTTTTACCAAAGCAGGTAACTTAAATAAATATTCAGTTCCTGCTAATGCGTTGTGGTTGCAATGCCTTTTTTCCTGTGGCTGGAGCCTGAGTGGCAAATATGGAGACCTGCTGGATATGATCTCATTTGTTGTGGTATGTTTTTACATGCTCACCATTGGGGGCATATTTATTTTAAGAAAAAAGCAACCCGACAGAGAGCGGCCTTACAAGGCATTTGGTTATCCGGTATTACCCATCGTATACATTATTATGGGTATTGCATTTTGTTTACTGTTGGTTGTTTTTAAACCAAAGTTTACCTGGCCTGGCTTGTTGATTACTTTACTGGGCATACCAGTTTATTATATTGTAGTTGCAAAAAATAAAAATAATGCAAAAGAAGATGTCCGGTAATCTGAAGTTAAAGAATTATAAAAAAAGATGAGTAGCATGTAGCTTTTAAACCATTTTTAAATGGCCATTGTAAAAGTATCTCGTGCTGCAATTAATTTATTTATACGCTCTGTTTAAAATTTTATTAGTCATGTGCTCTTAAATAATGTAATAATAATTAGAAGGGAAAATATTCAAAATAAAATTCTTTTTTCAAGTAACTCAAAATATATTTTCAGAGAATTGTTATTTTGGAAAGTGAGCCTTTTTAATAAGAGAAAGTTGAACTCTCAACCGTTGAAGATATTCAGAATAACTGCAAGTCGCTTTTTAAAATAATTAAATGTTTTACTAGGCTTACTGTTAGCCTTCATCTATAAAAATTTCCCAAGAGGTATCAGGTGTTTTAATGTAGTACCTCCAGGCTGCTTATGTGTATTTGCTTTTCTACTATTGAAAATATAACTAATCAACTCTCCACAAAATTACGAACACGCAAATATTTGGAAAGTTTAATTTCTATTATTTTGTAAAGAAGGTTCCCAAAAAAATAAAGGGAAATTGGTGAAATAGAAGGATAAAAATAAATATTTAAAATAAATATTCTATAAATCCGTTATACCTCATTAACTGTAAGAGATTTTTCTTAATTATAGTTACATAAGATGAAATCTGACCAACAATAGAATTACTTTTTGGGATTAAGTCAGCTTTCAACTGCGGTCATATCATATCCGCAAACTTCCGTTTTTTACCCTATTACTTTTTTTTAAAATGTACTTAATCTATGCTGATTGTGTATGTTTTTGTGCTGCAATATTTACCGTAATGGTACTTATAACAGTATTTTTAGTAATGATGAACGAAAAAAATAAATTTTATAAAAACAAACTTGTTTATATCATATAATTTAAAAATAAATCATTAAAAACGTTCAGCTTATAGCATCTCATTTACGTTGCTCTTTAAAGGTAAAATGGTAGGTTAAAGCTTGACTTGTATTTCTAATCCAATATCATCCATATCAATACAAATGATTAATATGAAATTCCTTTCCCCCATTTTAGTGACTTCTTTATTGCTCGTCATTTTATTTTTATTTAAAATACTTTTTATTAAAAAGTTACTAAAATCACCAGTCGAAATTTTTTTGAAATCCTTTAATAAAAAAATAAATCAAAACTTTGGTGTTAATGCTGCAACTTATTTAGTTTCCAAACTATTTAGACAAAGTATCTTTATATTCTTACTAATAGGGGTCACATTTTGTGCTAACTCCAAGACTCTTCCGCCTATGACTTTTAGTAGCATGTCTGTTGGATCACAGACAGGTACTGCTAATTTTGGAACTGCAGGCAGTGTCACATTTTTAATTACATGGAATACAGTCAACCCCGGAACGCTTACTTCAGGAACTTTTTCGGTGACAGGGTTAACAACCGCTACTGGTTCAATCGGAACATTTAGTCCAACAACAGTGAAAGCAACCACAGGTTCACCATCACCAACCACAACACTAACAATTACAACAACTACGTCTACTCCAATTGGTTCATATACAATTACAGTGGATGATGGATCATCTCATACGCAAATCGGTACATTTACTGTATCAGGAGCTCTGGCTAACTCTTCGATAACGGTAACTGGTACCACCAGTTTTACGTACAGCGGATTACCACAAGGTCCATCCACTTCAACAGTAACCGGTTCAACCGGAGCAGTCACGTACAGTTATGTTGGCACGGGCGCCACAAGCTATGGAGCCAGTGCAACAAAACCCACCAATGCCGGTACTTACAGTGTAACCGCCACAGTAGCAGCAGATGCCAATTACAATGCAGCAAGTTCAGCAGCCACAGCGTTTACAATAAATAAAGCAGCATTAACTGTAACTGCAAACCCACAGAGCAAGTCTTATGAT
>JANXSR010000288.1 GCA_025352625.1 Ferruginibacter sp. | reverse complement strand
GGTGTTGCAGTTTATCACATGCCTTGCGGTGGTTGGCTTTGGTGTTTTCCATCAGGTCGCCGTCAGTTATCAGCATTACCCTTTTAGGGGTAGTGCTTTTTTCTTTCGATGGTGAGCTACCAGCTTACAGGGTTCCGACCCTGTAAAGCCTTTATTTGTCCTTACACACAGGAGCAAAAACACTGCTTGACTGCAATTTATTTCCTACATATTTCCGATATGAGCCGTATATGATTGCACCATTTTGGAAAACAAATGCAAAGCAAAGCAACGTATTGCAGTGAAATTTGGCGATGATTGCCGCAAGTATGCAGGGAATGTAGCGAGAGGATAACGCAAAAAAAAAGCCCCACCTTTACGGTTAGGGCAATCTTTGCAGTGGAATATATTTAGAAAACTTCATCAACTCTTAACGCATTACCTGAAGAAAACAGGTAATAGTTTGAACCTACTTGCTGATAAAATTCGATGCCTACGCAATTTAAAACGCTTACAGTTGCGGTCATTGTTGGTGAGCCTGGCAAAGTAGTGGTGATAGTTGTAAGGGCAGTTACAGCGTTTAAATCAAGATACCCTGAATACTGAACGTCTGCAATTTCATTCAGAGCTGTATCAGTTGGTTCATAATTTCCGGTAGTGTCATTATAAACCCAGTCGGAAACAACTGCAATAGCATTTAGCAAACGGAAGTGTGTTGAACCTGCCGGAGCATTTACAAGGTTGGCAGGGTTGAAAGCTGGAATAGTAAATGTTGCACTATCACGGGCAACCGTATTTGAAAGTGAATAGGGTGCATTAAACAAGCCCGATAAACTCAAATTGGCATCAAATTCTAACCCTGTCAAATACTGCCTTTGTGTTGAAATTTCAATAGCCCTTTTACCCCTTGCTTCTGTTTGGTCTTCCAGATTAATTTGTTTCATAATAGCCGTAAGACGGCCAGTTAAACGAGGGTCAGAAAACTGTTTGATGATTTGGGAAAGTGCAACCCTTACAGATTTTGCAGCGGCAGCAGAGCCACCAAATTCATTCATGTTTTCACGGGTTCTGATAAACACCGGGTCGTTGTTTATCTGCTCCGCAGATGGCCCACCGGCCATGCCTGCAAAGTCACCCGGTAGCCCTTTGATTTTAAAATGACGAATGCCACCCATAGTGCCATTGTATTTTACTAAGCCTGTTTGCCTTGCCATAACTATAAAAATTTAGTTGTTTGTATTAGAAAAATTTTACAGTACAAAAATAAATCTAACTTCGTTATAAGTATCTGACTATCAATAAGTAAAACAATGCAATTTGATGCTATCGCACCATATTTAATAGAAACTCATTGTAAAATCACCAGGGTTTTAGATGGAGATAGTTGTATGGTACAAAACATCTTTTCAAAAGATGAAAAAGAAATTCGTTTATACGGTCTTGATGCACCAGAGAATAAAAGAAATAGAAAGCTGATTGAAGATGAAAAGAAAGCAAGGGTAGCAGGTGAATTTTTAATTCAGTTGGGTAGAAAATCAACGGACTTTGTTTTAACGATTGCACCACCGGGCACAAACGTTACATTGATAACAGAGGAGAAGTATTTTTTTGATTTTTACAAGAGGCAATTAGCATACATCATTTTGCCTGATGGAAGTTGCTTGAATGAAACACTAATAACAGAAGGCTATGCAAAAGCATTGGATGAATACTATTGTTCCAATCTTTCAAAATATCAGCAGTTAAATTTTTTAGCGAAGCAATCTGCAAAGGGTTTGTATGCTTTTACAGGCATATTTTGAATTGTTTACCCTATGTTTACCCCGATATGAAAAAAGGCTTGCAAATCATTGATTTACAAGCCTTTAGACTTTTTAAAAGCGGACTGGACGGGACTCGAACCCGCGACCTCCGCCGTGACAGGGCGGCATTCTAACCAACTGAACTACCAATCCGTTTCCCTATTCTTTCCAACAAAATCCGTTAAAAATCCTGTTTTGTTTTTCGGGATGGCAAAGATATGTTTTTCAATTTCTTAAGCCAAAACTTTTATTAAAAAATTTGAAGACTTATTTTTGCCGCATCAGATAATTTATTTTCATCTCTTAACTACAAAGCTGTAAATTGCTCTTATGCCTGAATTTAAAAAACGACAATTCCTGGATTTTGAAAAGCCTATCAAAGACTTATACGACCAGGTAGAACAAATTAAAACCACCGCAGAAAAAAATAAAACAGATGTTTCCGGATATGTACAGGTGCTGGAACAAAAAATTATAGACACTAAAAGGAACCTCACTGCCAATCTTACTCCCTGGCAAAAGGTACAATTGAGCAGGCACCCAGACAGGCCTTATACTTTAAAGTACATTGATAAAATGTGCACCAATTTTGTTGAGTTACATGGAGATAGAAATGTGAAAGATGACATGGCCATGATTGGTGGCTTTGCTGACCTGGATGGTGAAACCGTGATGATCATTGGCCAGCAAAAAGGCATCAATACAAAAATGCGGCAATTGAGAAATTTTGGTATGGCCAATCCTGAAGGTTACCGCAAAGCACTGCGCCTGATGCGGCTGGCAGAAAAATTTAACAAGCCCATTATTACGTTGATTGATACACCCGGTGCTTATCCCGGACTGGAAGCTGAAGAAAGAGGGCAGGGTGAAGCCATTGCCAGAAATATTTTTGAAATGATGCGGCTGAAAGTACCGGTAATTTGCGTGGTAATCGGCGAAGGTGCCAGTGGCGGTGCATTGGGGATTGGTGTGGGCGACAGGGTTTTTATGATGGAGAATACCTGGTACACCGTTATCTCCCCTGAAAGTTGCAGCAGTATTTTATGGCGTAGCTGGGATAAAAAAGAAACTGCCGCAGAGCAACTTCGTTTAACCGGTAACGACATGTTACATTTTGGTTTGGTAGATGGCGTAATTCCTGAGCCTGCCGGTGGCAGCCATTGGGATTATGATGAAGCTGCTGAAATTTTAAAACAATTCCTGATTCCCGTAATTAAAGAGTTGAAACAAATACCTGCTGACCTGCGTTGCGAACAACGCATTGAAAAGTTTAATAAGATGGGATTTTGGAATGAAATGCCGGAAGAAGCGTAATTTTTTTTCATAGATCTTTTTCAAATCGCTTCGATAAAAGTTCAAAATTGGTATGACGTAAAAGGGAGTGACACAACAATGTTGACCAAAGAAATATAGCTTGTAAAAAAGAATTTTAAAATGCCTTCCTGAAACCCGATTGCTTACACTAAAAAATTAACGATGCCAGGCGATTCTACAAAAGTGAATATCAATTCCGGTGGTGTTGCTCAAAACACTTATGATGCAATCGTTATTGGCAGCGGTATCAGCGGCGGTTGGGCTGCAAAGGAATTGTGCGAACTGGGGTTGAAAACCCTGGTACTGGAAAGAGGCCGCAATGTGGAACACAACAAAGATTATCCCACCGCTACCAAAGACCCCTGGGAATTAAAACACCGCGGAAGAATTACCAAAGAAACACTGAATGAAAATCCCTTGATATCAAAGGCGGCTGGTTATGGTGAAGATGACCAGCATTTTTTTGTGAAAGACAAAGATCATCCTTACGTGCAGGAAAAACCCTTCGACTGGATACGGGGTTACCAGGTTGGAGGCAAGTCATTAACCTGGGGCAGGGCTACGCAACGCTGGAGCAATTTTGAATTTACCGGTCCGCAGCGTTTTGGTTATGGGTGGGACTGGCCGATACGATACGAAGATGTTGCGCCGTGGTACAGCCATGTAGAAAAATTTATTGGCATCTGTGGTAACAAAGATGGTATTGAATCGATGCCCGATGGTGAGTTTTTACCGCCCTTTGATCTGAATGTGGTGGAGCAACATTTAAAAGATAGTTTATTAAAAAACTATGGTGACCGATACCTGGTGCATGCAAGATGGGCACATTTAACAAAGCCGAACCAAATACACATTGACCAGGGCCGTGCCCAATGCCAGGCAAGAAATTTATGTATGCGTGGTTGCCCCTTTGGTGGCTATTTCAGCAGCAACTCTTCCACCCTGCCGTGGGCTGCTAAAACGGGTAACTTAACCATCAGGCCTTTTTCTGTAGTGCATTCAATTATTTATGATGAAAAGCTGGGGAAAGCATCTGGTGTAAAAGTGATTGACAGTGATACCAAAGAAGTAACAGAATACTTTGCAAAAATAATTTTCGTAAACGGATCTGCTTTAAACAGCAATCTTATTTTACTCAATTCAACTTCCAAACGTTTTCCCAACGGGCTTGGTAATGATAGTGGCATTCTTGGCAAATACGTTTGCTTTCACAATTACCGTGGCTGGATGAATGGCAGCATTGAGGGCTTTGAAGACAAATATGTATATGGCCGCAATCCTACAGATACCATCATTGCCAACTATAGAAATTTGCATAAAATTGACACCGACTTTGTTGGCGGCTTTACCACTTTTGCCGGGGCTTATCGCCAAAGAGGTGATGGAGATCGTTGCCCTGAACAGATTGGTGCAACTTACAAAGAAGCCATGACAGAAGCCGGGCCATGGCATGTGTATGCTTACGTGCAGGGCGAAACAATTCCAAAGGAAACCAATCATGTAAGACTGAGTGCAGATAAAAAAGACCAGTGGGGCATTCCATTGCTGGTAACATCTGTTGGGTATGATGACAATGATGAAAAGTTATTGAAAGATTTTTTTACACAAACAGAAGAAATGCTTGACAAAGCCGGTGTAAAAAATATTGATCACAGCGACAGTAAACAGGCGCCGGGATTAGACATTCATGAAATGGGCGGCTGCAGGATGGGCAACGATCCCAAAACATCCATGCTGGATAAATGGAATGCCTTGCACCATTGCAAAAATGTTTTTGTAACAGATGGCGCCTGCATGACGAGTACGGGCAACCAAAGCCCTTCTATACTGTATATGGCTTTAACAGCAAGAGCGGTGAACCATGCCGTGGAGGAATTGAAGAAGGGGAACCTTTAATTAGTTATGAGTTATAAGTGGCTTTGTTGCATGAATAAAATTTTCAAGATAGCTACCCTATCCTGATTTATAGTTAAGCTATCTTCTTACTTATCGGTTTTGTTGTTTGGAGCATAATGTTGAGTATTTTACATCCAACAGCCACCTCGGTCTTTTGA
>JANXSR010000286.1 GCA_025352625.1 Ferruginibacter sp. | reverse complement strand
ATCAAAAGACCGAGGTGGCTGTTGGATGTAAAATACTCAACATTATGCTCCAAACAACAAAACCGATAAGTAAGAAGATAGCTTAACTATAAATCAGGATAGGGTAGCTATCTTGAAAATTTTATTCATGCAACAAAGCCGATATGAATTAACAAATCTAATGGAGTTCGGGGCGACAGATGCAAAATTATCAGCTTACATAGAATATTATAAACACAGGGCCTAATAAATGTGTGCAAAAGCTGGGACGAAGGAAGAAAAACTGCTATTGTGCAAAATCTAGAATTGAAGGAATTCTCTTTTTCAGGTATACTTTTATTTATCTTTCAACTTCAGTTACTTTCACAGAAAAACATCGGTAATAATTTAAGGCGAATCACTTTATGAAATAATCAGAACAATAGCTTTATGAACCAAATCTATTCTATATGCCAAAAGAAAAAGACATCAACGACTCTGAAAGCGTAAATGCATACATTCAAAAAATGGATATAGTTTTAGGTACACTGGTTGATACCATCAGGCAAATCATTCTTAGTGCTGATAGGGAAATAGGCGAACGCATTAAATGGAATTCGCCGAGTTTCTTTTACATGGGAGCCATGAAACCCTTTAACCCAAAAGAATACAAACGGGAACTGATTGTTTTTAACCTGTACAAAAAAGACTATGTGTTGCTGGTTTTACCGGGCGGTGCAAAACTTAAAGATGCAACAGGACTGCTTGAAGGTGATTATAAGGATGGGCGCAGATTGGTAAAGATTTATGACATAGCAGATGCTAAAGCAAAACAAAAGCCTTTGCAGCGATTGATAAAGCAATGGTTAAAAATGATAGACAAATAACAGATAAAGCCAATGAATTATACCATAAGAAAAGCAGCTCCGGCAGATTTTGAAGACATATTTTTTCTGATAAAAGAATTTGCAGCATTTCAGCAAACAGCCAATAAAGTATCCATTACAGTGGAACAAATGCATGTCGATAAAAACTTATTTCAATGTTTTGTAGCAACAACCGGCGATGATAAAATTATTGGATTTGCCACTTTCTTTTTCGCCTATTATTCATGGTCGGGTAAGGCTTTAAACCTTGACGACTTGTATGTAACACAGCAATTCAGAAAGCAAGGGATTGGTAAAATGTTACTGGACGAAGTAATAGCGCTGGCCAAAAAGGAAGACTGTAAAAAACTACGCTGGCAGGTTTCAGGGTGGAATACAAACGCCATCAGTTTCTATAAAAAAATAGGCGCCTCCATTGATGGTACTGATATCAACTGCGATCTTTATTTATAGATAAGAGCAAAAGCATTTAAAAATTAAAAGCCTTTATGTATTCTCTTTGCTAAGGGTCGCTAACCTTCCTACAACTGCGGACTCTTGCGTTAGGGTTCTACCCATTTAATAAATTGGTTGCCTATTTCTGAATGAATACAGGAACTGTTCTTTTTTCAGCTTGCTTTAAATAACGTAATTTGTATATCGCTTCTGTAAAACTCATCATTATCTTAACCTCAATCAATATAAAATGAAAATTATAAACGCTGCATCAACACGGTTGATTATATTGTTTCTTTGCTGTGCAGGCACTAGCCTTTTACAGGCACAAAATTCAAGGTTCAGTTATAACAAGTATAGCAATGGTAAAGGCGACTCCTTAAATTACCGCATGCTTTTTCCGGATTCTGATACCTTGCGAAGGTATCCGCTGGTAATTTTTTTACATGGTTCCGGTGAGCGGGGAAACAACAACGAGGCGCAACTGCAATGGGGCGTCAGCAATTTTGCAACCGACCAGGCAATGGCCATGCACCCGGCTTTTGTGATAGCGCCGCAATGTCCGGATGGGCAGGGATGGGCAAACATTACCCGGAGCAACAAGTCGCTGCAACTGGCGCCTACGCCGGCTAAATCAATGGAACTGCTGATTGAGCTGATCCATAAAATGACAAAAGATTTCAGGATTGATACCAACCGCATTTATATTACCGGTCTTTCCATGGGCGGCTTTGGAACCTATGATGCCATTGAAAGGTACCCGCATTTATTTGCAGCAGCAGTACCAGTTTGCGGTGGTGGTGATGTGTCAAAAGCGGTTTCTATAGCACACATTCCGATGTGGATTTTTCATGGGGCTGAAGATCCGGCTGTAGATCCTGTTTACTCCATCGACATGGTGCTGGCACTTACAAAAGCCGGGGCAAGACCGGGGTTTACCCAATATCCCTCCGTAGGGCATTTTTCCTGGATAGCAGCATACAGTGATCCTTTGATGATGGGGTGGCTGTTCAGTCAGCACAAATGATGCATTAAAAAAGTGTTGTAAAAAAGGTTGGTGAAAAGATATGAGTGAAAAAATTACGGGCATCATGGGTGCCATGCCAGAAGAAATAAATGGTGTTGTGGCATTGCTTGTAAACAGGCAGGAAGTTACCATTGGCGGACGTACTTATTTTACGGGAACTATCAATGATATTAAAACAGTCGTGGTATTTTCCCGCTGGGGTAAAGTGGCTGCTGCAACTACGGTGTCTACACTTATTCTTACATTCAACATTACGCAATTGTTGTTTACCGGTGTTGCAGGTGCCATCAGCCACCAATTAAAAATAGGAGACATTGTTATTGCAAAGCGTCTCGTGCAGCATGATATGGATGCAAGACCACTGATGCCACAATTTGAAATTCCCTTGCTGGGCAAAACCTATTTTGATTGCGATGCGTATCTGCTTACCATTGCTCAAAATGCCGTAAATAATTTGCTCCAAAACAAACACCTGCATGCAACCATTGATTCAGCGGCACTTGAAGCCTTTGATATTACAGTACCAAAACTGGTAGTGGGTGATATTGCCAGCGGTGATCAATTCATTTCCGGTAGCAGCAGTAAAAATAATATCTTGCAACAACTTCCTGCAGTTGTATGTGTAGAGATGGAAGGCGCAGCAGTAGCACAGGTTTGCTTTGAATACGACATTCCTTTTGTCATAGTCAGAACCATATCCGATACCGCTGATGAACAATCCCACATTGACTTCCGTTTGTTTATCAATACCATTTCCAGCAGGTATGCTGTGGAGATCATCAAAAATATATACAGTCAATTCTGAATTGTTTTCCGGCTTTTGGAAACAATTTATTGCCATTCGTTTCAGCAAAATATCCGTCAGCCTTTATCAAAAAATGGCGACCTTCCTGTTATGAAAAGATTACTCCCTTTCGTTGTTGTTTTATTATCTGTATTCAATGCAACTGGCCAAAACAAGCCTGCTTATATTTTGTACAATGCTACCGGCAAAAAAGTATCCTATAAAAAAATGATCAAAACACTGGTGAAGAACGACGTTGTTCTGATCGGGGAATTTCATAACAATCCCATTAGTCACTGGATGGAACTTGAGATCACCAAAGACTGTAAACAATACCGTAACCTGGTGCTGGGTGCCGAAATGTTTGAACAGGATAACCAGCAGGCGCTTGATCTTTACCTGCAGGGAAAGTTATCAGCCAAAGGCTTTGATTCAGCAGCCCGCCTCTGGCAAAACTATACTACTGACTATGCACCGCTGGTAGACTTTGCCAAAGAAAATAACATCGTATTTGCGGCCACCAATATTCCCCGCCGCTATGCCGCCACTGTTTCCAAAGGCGGCTTCGAAGCCCTGGATACCATCTCAGCAAAAGAGAAGTTGTGGATGGCATCTTTACCCATAAACTACAATGCAGAATTGCCCGGTTATAAAAATATGATGACGATGATGGGTGGGCATGGCAGCGTTAACATGCCCAAAGCGCAGGCCATAAAAGATGCTACCATGGCGTATTTTATAGAAAAATATTTTGTGCCGGGCAGCCTGTTCATTCATTACAACGGGAGTTATCATTCAGAGAACCATGATGGTATTGTGTGGTACCTTCAACAACAGAAACTTGAGTTAAAAATTATTACAATAACCACGGTATCACAAAAGGATATTCTGCATCTGCTTAAAGAAAATAACAACAAAGCTGATTTTATTATTTGTGTAGATGAGGATATGACTTCTACTTACTAATATCATTAACCGATCAGCAACTTGCTGGAAAGTGCGGTAGGCTTTAGTGATTTTTTGGAATGTTTACTGCTTTTATTTTTATAACTTAACGCCAAAGGAAAGATATCTTTAAAAAGTAAAAAAAGTCAATTAATTTTAATTGAAAGCTACCCATAAAAATCATCTATGAACATAAGATTTACACTTGCCCTTTTAATTTTTTTTGTACAACCTATAATAGCACAAAATGTAATAGAATACCCGGTAAAAGTAGGGGAAATACCAAGCCAGGTGCTCCCCAAAGAAGCTATGTACGTTTCGCCGGTATTTAAAAAAGGGATCGTTTTTTTGAAAGATGGAACAGCAACAAATATGATGCTCAATTATAATTTTTTGCTGGATGAAATGCATTTTATTGGTAACAATAATGATACGCTGGCAATTGCCGAGCCGACACTAATTAAATATGCTGTAATTGATTCAATGGAATTTTTATTTGACAAAGGGTATTTGACGGTTTTATTTACTACGGGAAAATATAAACTCGCTTTAAGGCAACAGATGATACAGCTACCGGATAAAACAAGGAGCGGTTATAATATTGCGACTGGCTCTTCTTCCATAACCACTTACGGTTTCATAGGCAGCAGAAGCCAGATATATCATTTGGAGGTAAAAAAGGATGTGTTTTTCATGCAGGAGAAGTCTTATTATTTGGGGGCAGCAACCGGCCCTTTTGTAAAAGCAAATAAAAAGGGGTTCTACTTTCTTTTTGAAGGAAAAAATATCTCTCAATTTGTGAAGGAACACCATGTTAATTTTAATAAGCCGGAAGATCTTAAAGCTTTACTACAATTCTGTGTTGAATAGTCTGTAAAAGTAAGTTTATATAAACAGCAAGCAGGGTTGCTTTAATAGTTTTGATTTCTTTGAAATATAAAATCTCCGGTTATTTTTAAACCTGCCATTTTGCAAAAATTAACTGTATCAATGATGGTAAAGCAATAAAACAATTGCCCCAAAAGATTAATGTTTTTGGGGCAATTTTAAATATGCTAATTGCAGTATGATATTTTTGTATTTGCTAACAAGGAGAATCAATTTTAAATCCCCGGAAAATTTATTTATGGTTTATAATGTTTATTTTTCTAACGATCTCTTCGCTGTCTGTGTGAATCTTTAAAATATATTGCCCATCAGTAAGGGGGCTTACATCAAAAGTCTCTCTTTGGCTTAATGAATTTATCTTCTTTTGATTCAATGCTTTTCCATCAAACGAATAGATAGAAATAGTAGCCGGTTTATTTAAAATACCACCTGTTAAATTAATATTGATTACATCTTTTGCAGGGTTGGGATAAATAGTTGCTGTACTGTTTAAACCGAAGTTAACCTTTTGAATATTGCTGTATTTTATATTTCCGGCAGTACCAATAATTTTTATGCGATAATAATTAGTGCCAATTTCAGGAGTGGTGTGAATCCAGTTGTAGCTGCGATTTCCTGTAGCAGGTATTGTATTTAAGTTGGAGAATAGCAGATTGTTTGTACTATGTTCCAGTTGATATTTATTAACATTTGTTTCCTTGCCTACAGTCCAATTTAATAAAACGTTTTGTGCTTGTGGAGCGGCTGTAAATTTTTCCAATAAAGTTGAAAGTGTTAATCCGGGCAATACTACATGATCTTCTACTTCGCCGAATCCCAATGCACCGGTAGCATCATCAGCGGTTATAGTAACATTTGCAATACGGAGTCGTAAAAAACTAATTCCGGTTGTAGTTGTAAAAGGAGGTAACCCTGTAAAATTTAGCACTACACTTTGCTGGCTTGCATTGGAAGGTACACTTATCGTAGCATATTCGTACGCATCAAATAGCCCGTTGCCATCTGTATCTATCCACCCACAAAGATTTACTGTGGCGCCTGTATTATTAAATACAGAAACTGTAACAGTGTAATCAGTATCACCAGTTGCAATGGGAGGTATTACAGCTATTCCGTCTTCATCATCCAGCGATCCGGAATTTAGTGTATCGTCTCCATTGGCGGCTGCAGAACTCTGTTGCATTTCTTCCGCATCCACTTCATCGCCTATTCTTAAATTAAAAAATGATACAGCTGAGCTTGCCGGTGTACCTGCATCATAACTTGCAGGTGCATCACCAAAATCGTCTGTACTGGGGCTCATGGCAAAAATAAAATGATTGTCTTTATTTACATTGGCAGGAGGAATACTTTTGTCAAAACCAGGAATACTTGACATCCATTGTGGAGGAATAGTAGTTTGGTCTGAGTGAATTGTAGTACCAATATATGTAAATCCATTGGTAGGATTATATTGAAAATGACCTGTTCCCTGAAGTTTTCCTGTACTGCCGAGGTAATCATTATAAGAGCCTCCAATGTAAGTTGAAAATTTCCTTGTGGCAAGGCCATTGGCAAATACACTATACGTAATATCCAGCGGACCACTTGAAGTATTGCCATGAATTGGCTGATAAAAAGGGCTATAGGCCGAAGTGTTGTATACCGGAAAATTAATGGATTGCGAGGTGCCAAATAATAGTACATCATTTGTACGTAGATCTATCACAAGTCCTCCAACAATATCAAGGTCACTGCCACCATTATAGGTACTTTGCAATACTCCTCCGGCACTGCCATTTAACGGTATTTGTGATATAAACTGGTTAATCTTTCCTGTAGCGGCACTTGAATAGGCTTGTGCATTTCCAACCGTATTGGGAACATCGGTTGAAGTGGTATTACCAGCCACATAAAAGAAACTATTGTCTGCCGCAACCAGCGCAGCATTTTGATCCTTCGAAGCTTTTCCTTCATCCCCACTTCCGCCTAAATAAGAAAATACACTAAATGCGGTTGGTGTGCTGGTTGTTGGTATTACACCAACCAATAATTCTGTACCGGAAATTGTATTGTCCACAGCATTTACCAATGCAGGATAACCCCCTCCATTTCCATCCACATGTACTGCAAACGCAAGCTTTGTTTTATCAGGTGTAGCAGCAATAGCTGTAAACGATTCATTGGCATTGCCACCCACATAGGTACCCCATTCAGGCACAGGAGTAGTGGTGGCGTTTTTTATGCGTAAAATAACACCTTCAACACCCGCTAGTGATGGATCTGGCGCTGTAGCTGGTATAATAGCCGTGGATAAAGGTGACACAGCAATACCACCAACGTAAAATACATCATTGTCTATAATGGCTTGTGATTGGTATGCCATTACATTTGCTCCAACATCAGCAGAAATAATATCATTGTAAAGCCTTGTAGTAAGGTCTGCTGAAAATATTTGTATTGTATCAGTTTGATACACTACCAAAATTCTGTTGTCAGGAAAGATGCCCATTGCTACCGGTATATTTGTTGTCATCCCGGTATATGTCCATGCCGTTATTACAGTGCCAGATGGGTTTAAACGGTATAAAATTACTGATTGTTCATCGCCCTTTGAATTTAGGTTGAAGGTGTAAGTACTTAAAAAGCCAGGAGCCACTCCACTCATATACGCAGTACTAATAGCCTCGTTTGTTACACCGCAAGCATACACTTCGCTGGCGGTATTTACTGCAATAGTGTAAAGATATTCATCGAAAGTAGTGCTATTGTTGTGTACGTAAGTAGACCAAATCATTACAGGATCTATCACCAAAGGAACATCAGGATTCAAATTTCCTGCTATCTCGTACTTCAAGGTATTATTATCGCCTGCTGTAATCATTTTCGTTGAAAAAAGTTCTTTTCTTCCTTTAATTAGCTGATACGTTTCGGGTATCACCATCTTCATATCATCGTATTTAAGGCCAATTACAATTTCTCCATTTTTATCAATTTTAATTTTATTCTGTCCTTTAAAATTCATCCTGATTTTATCACGATCAGAAGCCTTTGCCAACAACCAGTCAAATTCCAGTTGGCCGTTTCCGCCCGAATATAACCGCAGATTAATGCCCGGGTATACATTTTTAAGCGTTATTTCATTATAAATTGTGGCATTGATTGCACCGGATTTTGTGTTATAAGAACCCTTTACATCAGACCTGCTTCCAGGTATTACAGCCCAGTTTTGCAATGACCCGGGGAAGCTGATATCAACTATCTGATGTCCAACTTTCTTTCTTTTTGTAGATTGTGTAGCAACAAGCCTAAGTTTGTTTTTATACACACCCATAGAACCAAAAGCGGTGCGAAAGCCATATAATACTTCCGGGTTTCCAAATTGTCCCTCATTTTTTTCGAACCAAATATCTTTACTGCTTGCTTTAAGTGTTTCTGCAATTGTCTTTTTTGTTTCTGCATTTAACTCAATGTCGTTGCTTTTCGGTACAGTCGTATTTGCAGAAATATTTGTTTTTGATACCGGTGTGTTCTGAGAAAATAATGGAGAGGAAAGTAAGCTCGTCAATAGCATAAATACTATCAGCGTTGTCCATTTAGCTAATCTGTTTTTAGGTTGCTTAACCTTAACAGTAAGTAACGTGGGGTGTAAAGTTATTTGCATAGTACCCGATTTTCATAAGTTTATTTTCAAAAAGTTACCTTTTTGATTGACTTTTTTACTACAAAACTTCTTCAAATTGATAGGTAAAATGAATTAAGGTACTTGTATCACAAACCAACTTATTTATACTTTTAAATACAAAATAGGATAGTAAAATAAACGCATATGAAACAGAAATACCTAAAATTTAAGTAGTAAACCTTTTTAACGAAGAACACAGTTTTTTATTCTGTTATAGAATACTTTTTTATAGGGATAAAACAAAAAATTGATCTGTTAATTAGAATAATATTAGATTGCTTTCATTTTGAAATAAAAAATTATTGGCCATCCGAAATTTTTTATTGAAGATGAATTGCCGGTATATGTTTTCAATTATATCAAATATTCTTTTGTGCTGCAATCAAAGAAATAAATTTTTTAAATATATTTTATGAAAGAAATAGTTTTATGCTGCACATTCTTTATGTGTTTTATTTCTAATGCTCAAAATCATAAACCGGTTGCTATCATCTTTGATACAGATATTGCTCCTGATTACGATGATGTAGGTGCCATGGCAATGCTACATGCATTTGCAGATAAAGGAGAAGCTACCATACTTGCAACTATTTCATCCAATGCTTTCGAAACAACTGTGCCCACCCTCAGTTTATTAAACACCTATTTTAACAGACCCGGTATTCCGGTTGGAGTAGTTAAAAGTAATTTCCCCAATAAAGATTGTTCAAAGCAGTGGGCTGAAGCTATCGTTGTGAAATATCCGCATATGCTTAACTCCAATGCAGATGCAATGGATGCAGTAAGATTATACAGGAAAATATTAGCTACTCAACCAGATAAAAGTGTAACAGTAGTAAGCGTTGGCTTTTTTACCAATTTAGCGGGCTTGCTTAATTCTGCAGCCGACGAATATTCATCACTCGATGGAACTAAGTTGGTTAAAAAAAAGGTGAAACAATTGGTTTCAATGGCAGCACGAATTGATAAAGATGGAAAGAGTGGGTATGAATTTAATGTGATGGTGGATGCAGCAGCCACTAAAAAAGTATTTGCCGATTGGCCTACACCTGTAACCATAAGCGGTTTTGAAATTGGCGAAAAAATATTAACCGGCATTCGATTAATAAATAATGAAACCATTCAGAACAGTCCGGTTAAAGATGCATTTAAAATTGCATTAGCAAAAGACAGTAATACCGTTGGCCGTAATAGTTGGGATGAAACAGCGGTACTTGTTGCAGTGCGTGGGATAACGCCCTGGTTTGGCGTCCGTAAATTAAATTTTGATGTGGAAGCTGATGGTAAAAATGTACTTATCCCAGGTAAAAAATTTACCTATCTGATTTTTAAGGAAAAACCTGAAGAGATTGGTAAACTAATCGAAGACCTGATGATGCATCAACCGGTAAAACGATAATTAATTTATTGCTATGCCCAATTAATTATGCACTATGTTGTTTTGCCTGTCTATGTAGAATACTTTTTCGCCTTTTATTACCCTTGCTTCGCCATTTTCAAAACTATCGGTAAAATCATAAGATGGTTTTATAACCCAGGTTCCTTTTTTATCGATATATCCCCAAAAGCCCTTTGCGTTAGCGGCAGGGGCAAGTCCATCTGTAAAACCCCGGGCATTTGAAAATTCAAATGGTATAACTACTTCGCCGGATGTGTTAATGAAGCCATACAAATTGTTTTTTGAAACGGCAGCCAATCCATTATTGAAACTTATGGCATCATCAAAAACTGCTTCGGTAATTGCTTTGCCTGTACTATCGAAGTACAACCATTTAGCCTCTTTTTTTACTGCTGCATATCCTTCATTAAAAGCCAGTCCATCGTCATATTGCAGTTTAATTATTTCTTTGCCTTCTTTGTTTACGTAACCTACTTTGCCGTCTTTTTTTACTTTGCTCATACCACAAATACAGTTGTCAACAAAGTCGTAATTTTTCTCCCATTTTTGTGCATAGCCGCATAAAACGGGGAAAATAAATATCAGGATTATTAACTTTTTCATAATGCCTATTTTTAAGGATGAAAAAAAGATTTACCATTACAAATTAGGAACTTGGAAGATTAAAATTTATGATGCTAAGTAGTTGTTTGCATGATTTTGGTATGTGTAAAGCTCCAGGAGGAATGACAACTTGGTACTGTTGAAGAATTAAATAAAAAATAATGGAAACGTTTAAAGCAAGCGATAGCTTAGTTTGGCTTTTGCCTGGTTAATAAATTGGAAAAAATGTAAAAAAATAGCGTCTTATTAACCAACGATAATGAAAAAGCAGATTTTAGAAAATCTGCTTTTTTGAAAATTGATAAGCTATAGTGGGCAGTGCCGGGCTCGAACCGGCGACCCTCACGTTGTCGACGTGATGCTCTAAACCAACTGAGCTAACAGCCCTGAAATCTTTAATGCAAAATAATACAATAAAACAAGTGATCTGTTTTTGTTTTAATTTGTAATGTTTAATAAGAAATATTTTGCAATGTAAGACTGGCTACACTTAATTTACTTTTGTAGTGCAATAAAATCGGGGTTGAATTCAACTATCAATAATTAAGAAAATACTAATTTGAGCTAACCGGCTTCATCATAAATCTACCTGTATTTTTAAAAATTTGCTATGTTAATTATAACATTAAAATCACTCTTCAACAGAGAACTAAACAAACTAAAAACCGAAATAATATCCTATAAAGAGGAGAGCAGCATATGGAGCACAGATAAGCAGATAACCAATTCTGCGGGGAACCTTTGCTTGCATTTGATAGGCAATCTTAATACCTATATTGGAGCTGAGTTTGGTAACACAAAATATGTAAGAAACAGACCGCTTGAATTTTCACTGAAGGATGTTTCCAGAGCGGAGCTGATTAAAAAAATTGAAGACACTATTATAGTAGTTAATAATGCATTGGACAAGGTAACAGAGGCTGATTTAAGAAAAGATTACCCGATGCTGGTTTTGGATAAAGAAACTTCTGTCGAATATTTTTTGATTCACCTGCTGGCGCATTTAACCTACCACCTTGGCCAGGTAAATTATCACAGGCGATTGTTGGATGAGTAAGCAAAATATTGCTTTTTAAGGCAGTTTTGCAAAAGCTTTTACCAGCCATTAATCCGGTATTTTCCTCAAAGGCTCTAACTCTTCCAGTTCTTCTTTTGTAAACATTTTGGAGTGAATAAAAAAACGGACACCCAATGGTATTTCCAGCGAAAAGCTGCTGCCCCTGCCTGGTGTAACATCCATGATGAGTTGGGTGTGTTTCCAGTATTCAAACTGGTCGGCACCCATGTAAAATTTGCAATCGCTAATGGTGCCTATCCACACATCACTGTTACCCACTTTAAATTCACCTGCAGCAAAACACATGGGCTGGCTGCCATCGCAGCAACCACCGCTCTGGTGAAACATTAGCGGACCATGTATCTTTTTGAGTTGCCCGATTAAGTTCAGGGCTTTTTCTGTAGCTGTGATTCTTGGGACCATGTTGCTTTTAAATTTATAGTAAAAATTAAAGGCGACGATAAATTCGGCCGCCTTTAATTCATAGGATTTATAATACAATTAAAAAAAGCCGAGTTTGTTTTTGTTGTAACTGATCAGCATATTTTTTGTTTGCCTGTAATGGTTCAACATCATTAAATGATTCTCTCTGCCAAAACCAGATTTTTTATAACCACCAAATGGTGCATGGGCAGGATATGCATGATAACAATTTACCCAAACACGACCGGCTTTAATAGCCCTTGGTACCTGGTACAATTCATGTGCGTCTCTTGTCCATACACCGGCGCCCAAACCATACAAAGTATCATTGGCAATAGCAATGGCTTCTTCAGTTGTTTTAAAAGTGGTAACAGATACAACAGGTCCAAAAATCTCTTCCTGAAAAATACGCATTTTATTATGCCCTTTAAAAATGGTTGGCTTAATATAAAAACCATGTTCCAGTCCGCTGTTTTGGTGAAAGGCTTCTCCACCACACAATACTTCCGCCCCTTCCTGCTTACCAATATCGAGGTAACTTAAAATTTTGTTGTACTGGTCTTCTGATGCCTGCGCACCCATCATGGTATCCGCAGCCAGTGGGTTACCCAGCTTGATGGCTTGCGTACGCTGGATTACTTTCGACATGAATTTGTCATAGATATTTTCATGAACCAATATGCGGCTTGGGCAGGTGCAAACTTCTCCCTGGTTAAGTGCAAACATTACAGCGCCTTCAACAGCTTTGTCAAAAAATGCATCGTCTTCCTGTGCTACACTCTCAAAAAATACATTAGGACTTTTACCACCCAACTCCATGGTAACAGGAATTAAATTTTCAGAAGCATATTGCATAATCAGGCGACCAGTGGTGGTTTCTCCAGTAAATGAAACTTTGTTGATGCGGGGAGAACTTGCCAGCGGCTTACCTGCTTCTGGTCCAAAGCCTGTTACTATATTTAATACGCCGGGTGGTAACAGATCGCCGATTAATTCCATCAGGCACATGATGCTGGTGGGTGTTTGCTCTGCAGGTTTTACCACCACACAACAACCTGCTGCGAGTGCAGGTGCTACTTTCCAGGTAGCCATTAATAGGGGAAAATTCCATGGAATAATTTGACCCACCACACCAATGGGTTCGTGAACATTCAGGCAAACGGTATCTTCATCATGTTCACTCATGCTGCCTTCATCAGCACGGATTACACCTGCAAAATAACGAAAGTGATCAATCACCAGCGGCAAATCGGCCAGCCTTGTTTCACGAATGGCTTTGCCATTGTCAATAGTTTCTACAATTGCCAGGTATTCAAGATTATCCTCAATAACCTGGGCAATTTTAATTAACAAATTACTCCGGTAGGTAGCAGCACTTTTTCCCCAGGTTGCAAAAGCTGTATGGGCAGCATCAATGGCAAGCTCAACATCTTTAGCATTGCCACGGGCAGCTTTTGTAAATACTTTACCATCTAAAGGAGAGGAGTTGTCAAAATATTCGCCACTGGATGGAGCCACCCATTTACCTCCAATGTAATGCTCATATTTATCTTTAAAATGGGGACGTGTAGCCACATTGGATGCCGGGGCTTCGGCAGTTGTTGTACTCATAATGGAAGCGTTTTTATCGTTAATTAAAACACTAATTTGGTTTTTTTTGATAACAAAGAACTATACAATTGTATTTTTGTATAGCACAATTGTACCTATCATTTTGTCATTGATACAAAGGGTACTAACTTACCACCAAACGATTGGCGCATGCGAAGTAAAAACAGCTTACAGCATATTGATCTTACTCATCCAAAATACCTGCAAACACTGGTAGAGAACCGCCGTATTTTTAATCTCAACAATTGCGAACTGAATGTTTTTGAAAGTTATCAGCAGGCTTACAGGGTGCCATTAACTTTTAGTGATTTTGTTATTACGAGTATGATAAGAGGCAAAAAAGTGATGCATTTATTTGATGATCCTGCTTTTGATTACTTGCCCGGCGAAACAGTGATAGTGCCCGCCAATCAAACTATGGTGATAGATTTTCCGGAAGCATCTGTCGAAACACCTTCTCAATGTATTGCTCTTGCTGTAGATGCCGCTTATATTGCCAATACACTTAACTACCTCAATAGTTTTTACAATGATAAAGAGGAAACTCATGAATGGAATTTGCAGTTTAATCAATATCATTTTGATAATGACAATGAAGTTAGTGAGTTGATAAATAAATTGATACGGGTATGCAACAGTTACGATACTACTAAGAATATTTATGCCGACCTTAATTTAAAGGAACTGCTGATACGCCTGGTGCAAAGCCAGCACCTGCAACAGGTAAAAACTGAAATTACCCATAGTGGAAATAAAACCAGGCTGCAGTATGTGATTCATTTTATACACGAACATCTTACAGATAAAATTTTGATTGATGAGCTGTGCAGAAAAGCATACCTGAGCCGCAATCATTTTTTTAAGTGGTTTAAAGAGCAATTTGGGGTTACGCCATTGGATTACATAAATCAGGAACGAATTAAACTGGCTAAGCAATTGCTGGCAGAGCAACAAAAAAGTATTACCAATGTGAGTGCACTTTGTGGCTTTTCGGATGTAAATTATTTTGTATGTATTTTTAAAAAGATAGAAGGTATTACCCCGGGTGTTTACCAGGGCTGCATGAAACTTGGGCAACAGTAAATTTTAAACTTCCCAATTATTATCCTGCTTGCAGTAGATACAACCCAACAAATTAAACTATTGTGCAGGCCTGAGAAAAATAATAAAGAATTAAAATCACAAATCTCGGCGAGTCATAAATGTTCACTAATTTGAATGAATTATTCTTTAAGCATTCTTATGAAAGTAGTTACATTTTTTTTATGCATTTTTTGTTGTTCATATAATAGTACATTGTTCGGTCAAAAAGTGTACACCACAGCCAATGCTCATTCTCACAACGATTATTTACAGCATACTCCTTTTTACCAGGCATACAATGAACAGTTTGGTTCTATCGAAGCCGACATTCATTTACGAAAAGGCCTATTGCTGGTAGCACACGACTCGGCGGATGTAACAGAGAACAACACTTTAGAACATCTGTATCTTCTGCCGCTGTTACAAGCCATTGAAAGAAATGGTGGTAATGTTTATAAAGACAGCAGTTTTAAATTACAATTGCTGATTGATATAAAAACAGATAGTATTCATACATTGGAAGCGTTGGTAGAGTTGCTTAAAAAATATCCTGCCATTACCCAAAACAAAACTGTTCGCATTGTTATTACGGGCAACAGACCTCATCAAAAATTGTACGCAGGTTATCCTCCATTTATCTGGTTTGATGGTAATGCAGCTGTGGAATACAGCAAGGCTGCTTTATTAAAAATAGCGTTGCTGAGTGATGACTTTTCAAGCTATACCCGTTGGAGAGGCAGTGGCAATATGCCTGATTCTGCCAGTCGTATTGTTCTGGCGCTGGTAAACAATGCACATCATTTGGAAAAGCCAATTCGTTTTTATGGCTGCCCCGACAATACCAATGCATGGAGAGAAATGATGAAGCTAAAAGTAGATTACCTCAATACAGATCATATTGCAGCTCTGTCAGATTTTCTAATTAGGAGAAATGATTCGGTAAGGCTGATGCCTTTTAACCGGATATTAAAAAGTGCTGGAGAAGTAGTTCGTTTTGGAAATCCACAGTTGGAAAACCATGCACTGGATGCCGCCATTTTATCAGCAGATGGAAAGCTTGTTATTGAAGACAGGTATGGGGTGATGGTATTGGATGCAGTATCAAAAAAAGAAATCAGCCGTTGGAGTTTTTCAGATATGCCATTGTATAAAAATTACATGAGTACTTATTCAGGTATCCGTTCTTTTGTTGATAAGGGCAAAACATGGATTGTATGGAGTGCCGCAAATACTTACGATGGCAATGCCGCTTTAATGATTGCAGAATGGGATAATGGATTTACAAATGTAGCAGCTATTCCTATCCAGGCAAAAGCACCCGCAGACAATGCATTGCCAAATGAAATTGAAACAGTAGTTGAAAAAGGAAACCGCTTTCTTTATGTAGTACTCAATGGCAATAACGAATTAGTAAAAATAAAGTGGAGTGACAGGAGCATTGTTTGGAGTGTAGCAACCGGTGTGGCACCTTATGGTATTGCCATAGCAAACAACAAAATTTATGTAAGTAACTGGGCAGGTGGATCGGTAAAAGATAGCCTGAAAGAAAGAGCCGGCGTTCCCTGGGGACTTGCGTATACCGATCCCCTAACGGGTGCAACTGTCGGCGGAACAGTTACTGTTTTTAATGCTGGTAATGGAAAAACCCTGCAGGAAATAAATACAGGGTTACACCCCAATGCTGTAAAAGCTTCCGGCGACGGAAAATTTATTTATGTAGCCAATGGTTCAAGCGATGCTATTACTGTTATCAATACAACAACAAATACTGTTTCAGAAACAATTGACGTTGGATTGCTAAAAGGCAAAAACAGTTTACAGGGGAGCACTCCCAATGCATTGGAATTAAACGCAGATAATTCCATTTTATATGTGGCCAATGGATTTGACAATGCAATAGCGGTGGTTGCACTGGGAGAGAATGCATCCGCATCTGGAAAGGGTAAATCGCAGGTAACAGGCTACATTCCAACAGAGGCCTATCCCGGCGGATTGAAGTTGGTGAAAGATTTACTGGTAGTGGCTAACATCGAATCTGATGGTGCCAATGTAATTGACCAAACAAAGCAGGCAGGATCGATACACAATCAGCTTGCTTCGGTAAGTATCATACCTGTTCCTGATAAAAATTCACTTGAAAAATATACACAGAAAGTAGCCCAATTAAATTTGCTAAACAGAACAGAACAATTGCTGTTACCTGCACGGGAAGGCATTGCACCTGTACCAGTTCCGGAACGCCTTGGTGAGCCTTCTGTGTTTAAGCATGTTATTTACATCATCAAAGAAAACAAGACTTACGACCAGGTTTTTGGCGATATGCCAGCAGGTAAAAATGATAGTGCTCTTTGTATATTTGGAGAAAACATTACGCCCAATATGCACGCACTTGCAAAAAAATACGGATGGATGGATGATTATTATGCATCGGGTAAATCATCCGCAGAAGGCCACCAGTGGACAGATGCAGGCATGGTATCAGATTATGTGGAAAAGAATGTGAGGGCATGGTTCAGGAGTTATCCTCACCGCCAGGAAGATGCATTGGTGTATAATAAAAGTGGTTTTATCTGGAATCATGCTTTGGATCATGGCAAGACGGTTCGTGTTTATGGCGAGGCTTGTAAAACGGAGTACGATACCAAATTAAAATGGGCAGATATTTACGCAAAATATACTGCGGGCAAACAACCAGACTGGCAAAACGGAACTACCATTGCAAGGATACGTCCTGTTATTCACCCTACTTACCCCGATTGTGATAATATTAATTTTACCGACCAGCAGCGGGCCGATATTTTTATTCAGGAATGGAAAGGATTTGAGCAGTCAGGAAATATTCCCAACCTGATGGTGTTATCATTGCCCAATGATCACAGTGCAGGCACGTCACCTGATTTTCCTACGCCCAATGCCATGGTTGCTGATAACGATCTTGCCGTTGGTCGCATTGTTGATATGGTCACCAAAAGCAAATTCTGGGATTCAACAGTAATTTTTATAACACAGGATGATTCACAAAGTGGCTGGGATCATATCTCTGCCTACAGAACTATTGGCTTAACAGTAAGCCCTTACAGTACAGGCAAGCTCGTTACTTCCAACTACAACCAAACCTCTATGTTGAGAACAATTGAACAAATACTGGGGTTGCCACCAATGAATATTATGGATGGAACAGCAAGGCTGATGACAGACTGCTTTTTTGGAAAAAAGAATACCACCGCCTACACTTATCTTCCTAATAATATTCCACTGAATGAGATGAACAAAGGGCTGAATGGATTACGGGGTAAAGCAAGAAAATATGCGCTTCAATCGCAGGAAGAAGTTTTTAATGAAGTGGATGGCGGAGAAGATGATGCCATGAACCGCATCATTTGGTTTTATGCAAAAGGGGAGGCGAAGTATCCGGGAGTGAAGTGATGTAAGATTTTTTGATATACTTCTATGGAAGATAAAGTTGGATTTTATTTTTGTTGATATACTAATAATAGTATAACCCTATTAGTAAAAAACTCAATATTAATTGTGATCAACCAATTCCATTTGCACTAAACTTATAATATTTATTCTTTGCCAGATTTATAATAACATTAAAAAAATAGTTTCCTCCGTCATTTACTCTCACAATTTTTTTACGCCAGTAATTAAACCCAGAATTATTCCACGGGCGAAAACAATTTATCCAAATTTCTTTTTCTCCTTTTTCATTTATGACTGTGAGATATTGTCTTTTATATTTTGATAAGTCAATAAAAAATTGGTTTTGATCAATATCTGGGTATGATTTTTTTGCTTTGGTTGAATATTTTTGCTGCTGAATATTGTAATTCGAAATGCATTTGATTAGAACTTGTTCTGCTTTATTAATTTCATCAGGCGTTAATACTGTAGTTCTACAGACTTTGCTAAAAGTTACTGGAATATTTCTGTCAAATTGGAAAATTGCATATTTAGACGTATCTAATTTAGACTGACTTTTTGCAGAAAATGAAAAAACAAATAGAAATGAAATTGTGATAAATGGTTGCATTAATTTGTTCAGAGTTATTAATGCCAGGTAATAATTATATGCCTGGTAATAGTTATAAAATATTAGTCTCCTCAAAAGTCCAGATAATTATTTCCCCAAATAAACCGTCTTCCCACTGTTAGCAGATTCTCTTGCAGCTTCTTTGCCTTTGTTTGTGTGCCACTTTTCAATTATAATAAACTACAATTCCCGAAAGCCGATGTTGCGTCTTATGACCAACATCCGAAGTTCCAACCATTGTGCATTTAAAGAACGGTAAGTGTTTCAAATTTGATTTCTTGATAAGCATTACTACTCCCAACTTGAAGTCGTATTTTGCGACTTCAAGTTTTCACACTCTTCTTATATCATTTCCCCAAATAAACCGTCTTCCCACTGTTAGCAGATTCTCTCGCAGCTTCTAAAATCCTTACCACCGTTACATTTGTTTTTAAAGCATACACGCCATTTTCCGGTACTTTTATTTTGTTGTGAATAACATCTGTGAAGTAAGAAAACGGGTCGTCATAAACAGCTACTTCTTTTGAAGTTACCTGAAGGGTATGTTCCGTTGAATCTGGTTTTGTTCTTAACCGCATGTTGTTTTTATTAACAGAAATAACATACCCTTTTTGGCCATACACTTCCATATCTTTTCTTCCAAAAGGCCAGTTCCATGAGGCCTGGATAATGCATTGCGCCGATGGATATGTAACAACAATAGTAGCTTCATCATCCACCCTGGGATAAATATCGGGTTTAAATTGTTGTGTAACCGCAGTAACCGAAAGAGGTTGTTCACCGTTCATTAAATATGTCATCAGGTTGGCACCGTAACATCCAAAATCTATCAGGGCTCCACCACCGTTTTGTACCGGGTCGGTTAACCATTCCAAAAATTCTTTACTTACACCAATCTCTTTTGGGCCTTCGTGCCCATCGTGAATTACCACTTTTTTAATCTTGCCGATATAGTTGCTATCGTTTACCAGCTCGTAAGTTTTTACGGTTGAAGGATACCAGGATGTTTCAAAATCGGTGAGCAGTTTAATATTGAATTTTTTTGCCAGTGTTTCCATTTTTAAAGCTTGCTGTAAGGTAGTCGCCAGGGGTTTTTCAACCATTACATCAATATGCCTTGGGGCACAGGCTTCCACCACTTCCATGTGTTGCAATATTGATCCGAAAGCTGCGACCGCTTCGGGTTTTACTGCATCCAACATTTTGTTCAGGTTATTATAAATAAGTGAACTGCTTAAGCCATATTGTTTTACTAAGCGTTGTGCCAGTTCAGTATTGGGTTCGTAAATTCCAACCAAAAGTAAATCTGTTTTTTTTCTGCTTAATATCCACGATACATGCCCATGGGTAATACCGGCAACGGCCATGCGAACAGGTGCATCATTGTTTGATTGTGCCTGGGCAGGGCAAAGAATTAACCAGTATGCTGAAATAAAAATCAGGCTGTTTACGCAGTGGGATAAAATATTTTTAATCATTCAGCAATGCATTGATGGTTAATAATCGTTTTATTAAAAATACAAATTAATTGTGTAACGAAACAGATATACCAGCATTCGGGCGCATTTCAAATCGTAGCAGCCTTCAGGGTTGCCAACCTTTCGAAAGTTGCTGCTGAATAGGAATAATTCTACAACAGGGTGGAACCCCCTTAAGACAATTTGAAATGTGCCCCGGCATTCCCCTTCACTTTGCTGAATAGCTTATATCATCACTGGTAAATCCTATCTTTTTTCAACTTACTTTTAATTATCAGATTGCTTCATTTATAAAACAGTTCGCCATGCTTCGAAAATTTTTTCTTTTCACAATTTCATTCTTGCTGTTTGGTTTTGTTTTTTGCCAGCAAAAAGAAATGCTGATTTATCATCCCATTAAAACAGATAAAAAAGGCAACATTGTTAGCTGGTACAATGAAAACCCCGGAATATCTTACAACCACATTGTAAATATTGTCTGGAATTTTTGGGATAGCATGCGCAGGGATTTGAATGGTCTGCCATACTACATGAACCACCAGGTATGGAATCCACATTTTAATGATCCAAGGGGAATCGGCGGAGATCAGTTCGCTATGGCACTTTCTTCCTGGCGTTTGTATTATCCCTACAGCGGTAACGAAAAGGTAAAAGCAAATATGTATTTTTTGGCTGATTATTATCTTACCCATTCACTATCACCTGCAACTGTCAAATGGCCAGATATACCTTTTCCTTACAATACCCTTACTTACTCTGGATTGTATGATGGTGACATGCGTTCCGGAAAAGATGTTGCCCAGCCGGATAAGGCAGGCTCATTTGGGCTGGAGCTAATACATGTGTACAAGATGAGCAATGGCTACAATATTCCGGAAAATAAATTGTACCTGCAAGCTGCCATAAACATAGCCAATACATTGAGTGCACATATAAAACAAGGAAGCTTAAATTATTCACCATTGCCATTTAAAGTGAATACAACAACCGGCGAAACAGCAATGCTAAGGGATCATGATTTTACAGGAACCTGGATTGATACTGCCGGTTATACCAGCAACTGGGCACCCACCATGCAATTCTTTCTTGATTTGATTGAGATGCGTCAGGGTAACACTACAGCCTATCAGTCAGGCTTTAATGAGTTGTTAAACTGGATGAAATTATATGCGATGAAAGAAAACAAATGGGGGCCTTTTTTTGAAGATGTGGACTGGTGGAGCGAAACACAGATTAATGCTATGACCTTCGCCCGTTTTATAATGGAACACAGGGAGTATTTTCCTGAATGGAAAAATGATGTTCAGAAAATCATTGGTTGGGTACACGCAAATTTGGGTAATAATAAGTGGAAAAAATACGGGGTTATGGTAACCAACGAACAAACAGTTTATAAAACGCCGGCCAATAGTCACTCTTCCCGGCAGGCTGCGGATGAACTATTGTATGTGAGCCTTTCGGGCGATAGCAGCTTCTACAATAATGCAGTTAGAGAATTAAACTGGGCAACCTATATGGTGGATTTTGATGGTAAGAATTGTTTCCCAAATGATGAGCCCTGGCTTACGGATGGTTATGGAGATTATGTGCGGCATTACCTGCGTGCTATGGATGCTGTGCCGGCCTTAACAGCTCCCGGCCAAGATCATATTCTTTCATCCACTTCCGTTATACAACAGGCAGATTATGAAGGCAGCCTGAAAAAATATTATGGGCTTGGTTTTGAAAATGTAGACAGCAGTAAAGTGAAACTATTTTACAGAACTTTTGATTCATCCGGTATTGAAAGGATACGGTTAAAAAGCAAGCCTGCGGCTGTGTTACTGAATTATAAATCTATTAACGAAAGCATTGCCGGAGAGGGGTATGAGTGGAAACCAATGGCCCCTGGAGGATTGTTGATTGTGAGAAGAGAAAACGGGAAAAAGATTATTTTAATGAAGTAATAATTCAATAATTTTTAAACAAATTGATATCATTATTAATACAGTTTTTTATTTATGCAGAATATTATTTGCGGCTTTGATTATGTGCAAAACTTATAACAGAAGTATGAAAAAAATACGACAAAAAATTTGCAAAAAGGTATTTTCTGTTTGTACATTCGTGTTATGAATTGAGAAGAATAAATCCATAAAAAGATCAATCAACTCAAAGCAGGAGCATCAGGTTTAGTAAGTATTACAGAACAAGCAATTGGGAAGTAAGAAAACAAATTTGGTGCTTTTTTTATGTTTTCTATCTTCACTTTTTGCGATTTAAATAATGTTTATCTTGATTATTGCTTGCAGAGCAATTTTTATAAATTAGTAATTAATTTATATAGTTTATAATCAAATGCATTCTTACTATGCTGTCTATCTCCGCTTCAGTAAAAGGCCAATAAAAATCTAAAAGTACAAGTGTGCGACGCCAATGAAGTTCCACATAGCTTCTTAGCCCGTACAACCCTTGCAACACACCCATAAACAAAACCGCAATTACACACAAAATCAGTTACTTTTGCAGCGCTAAAACGCATATTGAACGGAATGAAGAATATTAGAAATTTTTGCATTATTGCACACATTGACCACGGAAAAAGTACCCTGGCAGATCGTTTACTCGAGTTTACACACACTATTGGCGAAAGAGACATGCAGGCACAGGTGCTGGATGATATGGATCTGGAAAGGGAAAAAGGCATTACCATAAAAAGCCATGCCATACAGATTAATTATAAGTGGAAGGGTGAAGAATATGTATTTAACCTGATTGATACTCCCGGCCACGTAGATTTTAGTTACGAGGTAAGCCGTGCACTGGCAGCCTGTGAAGGTGCTTTGTTGCTGGTTGATGCCAGCCAGGGTATACAGGCGCAAACCATCAGCAATCTTTATTTGGCTATTGACAACAACCTGGAAATTATTCCGGTGATCAATAAAATTGATATGGAAGGAGCGATGATTCCGGAAGTAACAGATCAGATTGTAGAACTAATTGGCTGTAAGGCAGAAGATATTTTACTGGCCAGCGGTAAAAGCGGTATTGGTATTGAAGAAATTCTAACTGCCATTATTGAACGCATTCCTGCACCGAGTGGGGATCCGGAGGCACCGTTACAGGCATTGATTTTTGACAGTGTGTACAATTCGTTCAGAGGTATCATTGTTTATTACAGAATTTTTAATGGTACGTTGAAAAAGAACGACAAAATTAAATTCAGCAACACCGGGCTCGAATATGGAGCCGATGAAGTGGGCATTTTAAAAATGGGCCTCTCACCTAAAAATGAAGTAAGGGCTGGGGATGTTGGGTATATTATTACCGGTATTAAAAATGCAAGAGAAGTAAAAGTAGGCGATACCATCACTACAACAGTGAATGGTGCAACAGAATCTATAAAGGGTTTTCAGGATGTAAAGCCAATGGTATTTGCAGGTATTTTTCCAGTAGAAACAGATGCGTTTGAAGAACTGCGGGATTGTATGGACAAGCTGCAACTTAACGATGCATCGTTGACTTTTGAACTGGAAACATCGCAGGCGCTGGGTTTTGGATTTCGGTGCGGATTTTTAGGCATGCTCCACATGGAAATAATTCAGGAGCGTTTGGAAAGGGAGTTTAACCAAACTGTAATTACCACCGTACCCAACGTGAGCTTTATAGCCACTACCACCAAGGGAGAAGTGATTATAGTAAACAACCCCACTCAAATGCCCGACCCGAGCCGCATAGAGAAAATTGAAGAACCATTCATCCGGGCGCAAATGATAAGTAAGCCGGAATACATCGGTAACATCATGACCTTGTGCATAAGCAAAAGGGGGGTGTTAGTTAGCCAGGGATACCTTACACCAACAAGAGTAGAACTTAGTTTTGATATGCCTCTAACGGAAATCGTGTTTGATTTTTACGACCGGTTAAAAAGCATCACCCGTGGTTATGCTTCCTTCGATTACCATCCAATAGAATATCGCCCAAGTGATATTGTGAAGATGGATATTTTATTAAATGGCGATAAACTCGATGCATTGAGTGCGTTGATACACCGTGCAAGGGCGCATGAGTTTGGAAGGAAATTGTGTGAAAAATTAAAAGAATTATTACCCCGTCAGCAGTTTCAGATTGCCATACAGGCCAGTATTGGCGCTAAAGTAGTTGCAAGAGAAAACATCAGTGCCATTCGTAAAGATGTAACTGCCAAATGTTATGGTGGTGATATCAGCCGTAAGCGTAAGTTGTTGGAAAAGCAAAAAGAAGGTAAAAAAAGAATGAAACAGATAGGCAATGTGGAAGTACCACAGGAAGCATTTTTAGCAGTGCTGAAGTTAAATGATTAATAGCTCCTGCCTACGCTGTGGTGGAGAAATTAAGTAAGATGGGTACTTGAGATGTTTTTACAGGTTTTCATTTTTGATTAATCAAAAATGAAAATGTTTTGACCAGCAATTGTTTTTCAATCAACATTGTTGTGTCACTCACTTGTACTGAAAACCTGTGTGGAGCTTTTATCAAAGCGTAAAAGAAACATCATTTTAAAATAAAAATTGCAGTTGTATGAGCAAGTTTTATTTAGACCCCGACATGAATTTTGAAGTGACAGCACGTTTTATTGGTAAAGGTGCCGACACACCTGTTTCAGGAACTGCTTACTCCGTTCGGCTTTTTGACAATGATTTATTGAGTAATGATTTTATTGGCGAAAGTGAATTGGATGCTAAAGGCATTGCGAAAATTTCTTTTCACCACGCTGCATTTGGAGATTTAGCCAACCTGGAAACTTTTCCGGATTTATATTTTGTAGTGTTTAAAAATGGAGAGCCTATTTTTAAAAGTAAAGTGATAGAAGATGTGGACCTTGAAGCCATTGAACAATATAAAAAAGGAGAGGGCGAAGTAATTGACCTGGGCACTTACCTGATTAACGCCTGATGATCAACGATATTAATTAAAGTTATTTTACCTGCTTTTTTTAGCAGGTATTTTTTTGCTGTTGCCAATTATTGATTTGGTTTCTTTTTTACAATTTTTGGTTTCTTAATGGTCGAAGGCATCTCTTCAACTGGCGCTTTTTCACCCTCACTGTTTTGTAATTTATCTTCCTGTAAATTTCCCTGGGTATCTTTCAGTGGGCTTGGTACAGGTTCTTTTCCTTCAGGGGTAACCTGGTTAAATACTTTTTCTACATGAACCCATTTGCCATTGTTCCATTTAAAACCTTCGTAGTCACCATCAGGTATAAGGGTCCATTTCTTTTTAGGTTCATTGCTTTCTGATTCAAGGTGTTCAAAAACAATCATGCTTAAATTTTCATCATAGGTAAGCCTGGCACCGGTAGATTTTTTGTACTCCATAATGTAACGGCTCATTGTAGGTAATTTAACAGCATCATTTTCAAAACTAAAATAGCGGCCGCCAAATTCCGGCTCATCGTTTACAAAATTGAGTACTTCAATTATTTTGCGGTTACTTCGAATATTATTTTCATCGTAGCCAAGTAAAGTATAATATTTCTGGTTACTACTTTTGTTCTCAATAATTCTGTAGTACACTGCACCAATCCAGCCTTTGTTATTACCAATAGTATCAGCAATATTGATGGTAACATCCGATTTGTCAATCAGTGGATATAATTTTAAAGTGCCATCTTCAGTTTTCATTTGTATGGCGCCATGCTGGCGAATAATATTATCATTGATCACCATTTGCCAGGTAAAAATTCTAAAGCTGCTATCCGGCGGATATAATTTGGAGATGGTTTCTAAACTATCAAAAGGATAATTAAATGAACCATTTATTTTTAAAGCTCTCACAAACATTTTGGTAAAAAGGCTGTCTGCCTTAAAACGATTTTGCGCATTGATGGCTTGTATTAAATCGATTGAATAGGTTTTTAAGGAGTCTTCTTTTTGTTGCAAAACTATTTCATCGCTTTTTTGTAAGCGTTGTGAAAAACAGCATACAGAACAGGAAATACAGGTTATAAATAAAATCAGATTCTTCATTGGATAAATTTAAAACAATACTTTAATAAACAAGGCGCAATTAACCTTTCAACGCAAAATTAACGAAAGCTTATAGTGATTGTGCAAAATCATAGAGAGAATTAAATACAACATCAATTCTTTTGTCAGACGGATCTGCATCTTTTATGGTGGAGGGAATAAAGATAGTTTTTGCGCCAATGTTTCTGCCAAATTCCATGTCGCTGAATGTGTTACCTACCATAATGGATTTGGCAAAATTAATATCCTTAAAATCGTACTTGGCCTGCATTGCCATACCAGTTTGAGGTTTCCTGTTGGGGCTGGAATTGTCAATATCAGGACAAAAGTAAATAGCATCAATCCTTCCGCCGCTTTTGCTGATGGCTTCTTTCATGTTTCTGTGAATGAGCTCTAAATTTTCAAAACTGGTAATGCCTTTGCCAACACCTCTTTGATTGGTGATAACAATGATGTATTTAAAATGAGCTGCAAATATGCTGATGGCTTCTTCCACACCAGTATAAAATGAAAATTCCTCCCAGGTATTTACATAACCTAAATGTTGTTCATGATTAATAACACCATCCCTGTCCAGGAAAAGTGTCCACTGGTTGTCGATTGCAAATTTGCTCATACGGGTAATTCTTTAAGAAATTCTTCAGCGGTTATCGTTTTTCCTTTACTTATATTTTTTGCAATCGTATGCCTGTAATCGTTCTGAAAACGAAGGTAATCTTCCGGTATTCCGATATCAATAAAGTATCCATTGTTAACAACGCCGTATAATTTTTTAATACCTGTATTTTTTTCGAGGTATTCTTTTTCAAACGAAAAAGCTTCAGGGTAATTATCGGTTAATATATCTGCTACTGACAATGCATATATACCACCATTGATAGTTCCATTTACACAAAATTGTTTTTCATTAAACGCTCTAATAGTGTTGTCGTCATTTAATTCAACTGCTCCGTATCTGTCAAAATCTTTCATTGCTTTTAAAGCGATGGTGCAATCAGCATTGTTTATTTTATGAAGCAGGGATAGATTTTTTAGGTTAGCAGAAAACAGGGTGTCGCCATTTACAACAATTACATTTTTTTCATCAGTTTCTTTACAAGCCAATTTAATGGCACCACCAGTACCCAACTGTGTAGGTTCAATTACATATTTTTTGTGCAGCTCTTTATAATTAGCATTTGCATAGGTGATGATGGCTTCACTATTATAGCCCAGCGAAAAAATAAAGTTTTCTATTCCTTCTTTTTTTAAATAGGCAATTACAAAACTTATGAATGGTATTCCATCAACTGGTGCCATACATTTTGGTAAATCGGCTACAGCACTGCGTAAACGGGTGCCTAAACCTCCTGCTAATATTATTGCTGTTTTAATCATACTCCCACCCCCTAAAGGGGAGTTATTTGGCGACCCGGCTTTTTATGCCAACTCTGTTTTATAAAATTAATTTTATTGATACTACATTTCCTGATCCATTTGCACCTTCATAAAAAAGATGCTCATGGCTATTTTTGTACAAGAGGGCGATCCGCCGCGGCGGACAAGTCGCAAGCATGATGCCCAAAGCTGTGTATTTAGTTTGGACAATAATTTTTGCTATCGCTGCCGCTTATACTATTTTACATTGCTGGGGATTTACCAAACAATCTTGCTTCAACAAATTCACAAATAATATGCCCCAACAAAATATGGCTCTCCTGTATTCTTGGGGTATCGGTTGATGGAACATTTAATAAGTAATCGGAAATTTCTTTCATTGCACCGCCGGTAAAACCAGTAAAGCCTATGGTGATCATTTCTTTTTGCTTTGCCATTTCAAAAGCTTTTACAACATTTGCACTGTTGCCGGAAGTGCTTAAGCCAATTAATATGTCGCCCTTATTACCAATGCCTTTAATAATTCTTGAATAAATAACATCATAACTGTAATCGTTGCCGACAGCGGTTAGATAACTGGTGTTGCAATGCAATGCTTCTGCTGGCAACGCATCTCTGTCAATGTAAAAACGGCCACTAAATTCTGCAGCCAAATGCTGTGCATCTGCTGCGCTGCCGCCATTGCCACAAAACAATACTTTATTGCCTTTGGTAAAAGCATCTACAATTACCGTTACACAATCTGTTAATGTGCTGATGATTTTTTCATCTTCAAGCAACTGTTGCTTAACCGAAATGGAAGCACTAATGATATCTTTTATTTTTTGCGACATAATGTTTTAATTTACCTGCAGCGCTGTAAATAAAAAGTTGTTTGAAGCTGCAATAGGAGTTAAGTTGATATAATACGATTCAGTAAAATTCTTAACCGCTAAAAATTCATGTGTCGGTACGCAAAATTCATCAAATAAAATGATATCGCCCTTTTTTAAATACGGTGCAAAAGAAGTTAACGTAAAGAGGGTAGAAGAATAAAGGTCTGCATCCATGTGAATGACGGTAAGCTTTTCATTATTAAAATTCTTCAAAAATTGCGGTAATGTTTGCTGAAATAATCCCTGGTAAAAAGAAGCTCTTACATCGTCAGTTTGTAATACTTCATTACCGTTGCTCATGTCACCTTTTTTAAATGGGCCATAATCTTCCGGTAAGCCCGAGAAGGTATCAAAGCCCGAAAAGGTTGACTGTTGATGGATGTGATTTTTTAACCACCAATAAAATGAACCACCATTGGCTACGCCAAACTCCAAATAATTCATTGGTTTATCCTTTATAAATTCTTTATTGAGGTAGTCGTATAAACCGAATCTTTTATCCCTGGATCGGTCGCCGCTAAAAAAATCATTGTAGGCAATGTTTTTGTGCTGGTTGATCCATTTGGATTGTTTGGATAAATAGGCAAGGTTTAACAAAAAGCCGGTGAACGGTTCTGTCAATACGTGCAACTTAAAAAGGCTGAAGAGCGCTTTAGTTTTCTGTATAACGAAAAATTTGATCCACATCAGTTAAATGGTCCAGGTAGTTAACCCATATTTGGTGAAAGAATAATTTTTTATTTCACCGCCAAAAGCCTTTAGTGTTTCAATTACAGCATAACGGGTATTATCAGGACAGTAAAATATCATAAAACCTCCGCCACCGGCGCCACTTATTTTTCCACCGGTAGCACCTGCTTCTTTTGCAGCGGTATAAATAGATTCAATCTTATCGTTACTGATGTTATGTGCCATCTTGCGTTTTTGTTGAAATCCAAAATCCAGTATATCGCCAAATTCGTTTAACCTGCCTTTCAGTAAGGCTTCTTTCATCATTCTCGCCTGCTCTTTTAACTGGTGCATGGCTTCTATGCTTTTCTCATCTTTATTGTTTACATTTTTTACCTGTTCATTGATGATGAGTGCACTTTCTCTTGAAGTGGCAGTGAAATAAAGCACCAGGTTATTACCCAGCTCATGTAAATATTCTGGATGAATACGCAAGGGATTTACAATTACCTTATCGCCCCCATAAAATTCCATAAAATTTACCCCGCCAAAAGTAGCCGCATATTGGTCTTGTTTTCCACCGGTTAGCTGAAGATCTTCCCTTTCTATGGAATAGGCGAGGTGGGCAATATCGTAATCACCCAAAGGCAATTTCAGCATCTCTACAAATGCTCCCAATATAGCTACCACAAGGGTAGAGGAAGTACCCAAACCAGATCCTGCAGGAGCATCTACAAAAGTAGACAACCGAAATCCTGTAGAAGGTAAACCGTACATAGCATGAATTCTGTTATATACTCCTTTTAATAAATCTAGTTTTCCATTGATAGGTAGAGAAGGGGCCCACTCGTACTGTTCCTGTTCTTTCCTATCCAATGCCTGCACAACAATAGTATTATCAGCCAGGGGTTCAATATTGGCATAGGCAAAAAGTGAAACCGTAGCATTTAAAATAGCTCCACCATATTCATCGCTATAGGGGCTAACATCTGTGCCACCTCCGGCTAAACCTATGCGTAGGGGGGCTTTGCTTCTATAAATCATAATTGCTGCAAATTACTGAATTAGATGTTATAACCCTGCCACTTCAAAAATAGTTTGCACCATTTTACTCCAGCTATATTTCTTTTTTTCTTCAATTAAATGCGGTAGAAAATAAGCTGCGCCTTTTTGAAAAAATTCCTGAATTTTTTTTGCGATTGATTCTGCTGTTGGTTCAGCAATTAAGCCTACTTTATCATCAGGTACAAGCGATGGTAATCCTCCAACATTGGTAACAATCATTGGTTTTTCAAAATGGTAAGCGAGGGGAGTTACACCACTTTGTGTGGCGCTTCTATAAGGTTGTACCACTACATCGGCAGCACATAAATAATATTTTACTTCGCTGTCGGCAATAAATGCTGTTTTTAATATCAGGCTATTTTTTATACCGAGTCTTTCTATTTGTTCATCGTAGGCTTTTTTATCTTCATAAAATTCGCCGGCGATTAACAATTTATAGTCAGCCCTCGAAGGTAAGTTATCTGTCAGACTCAATTTTTCGTTGCTGACTTTTAATATTTTCATGGCATCTAGTAAAATATCAAGTCCTTTGTATTTTCTTATAAAGCCAAAAAATAATAATATTTTTTCATCTAATGCAATTCCTAAGTATTTTCTAGCTTCCTCTTTACTTATCTTTTCTCCAAAATTATCATACAATGGATGTGCGACAAATTGCGCTGGTTTGCCTGGTGCAAATTGAGTAAGATCGCCCAATACTTTTTCACTCATGGTAATAAATGCATCAATGGGCGTCACAAAATATTTTGTAAAGGGAGCATCTCCAACACGTTTTTCATGCGGTATAATATTATCTGCAATGCAAACAATTCTGGTATGTTTATTTTGCTTCACAATTCTTAATATGCTGCCAAGGGAAGGCCCCATAAATGGCAGCCAGTAACGAACCACAACCAAATCTGGCCGTAGCTTTTTTAATTCCCTCCCAACACTTATCCAATTAAATGGATTGATAGAATTGATGCGTACATGAATTTGCAGATCAGCCGGAGCTGGTTCAGTAGAAAACTGCGTAGTGCCTGGGAATAAAAAGCCGGGATATTGTAACGAGAATGTGTAGATGCTGACTTGGTGGCCCTGTTGCATAAACTCCCTCGCCAGCCGTTCGTTATAAGAAGCCAGCCCGCCCCGTAATGGATATGCCGGGCCGATGATGATGATCGATTTTGATAGAAACGCTGATGACACTGATTGATACTGATTTTAAGGGATTATTTATATTCGTTTGAAAACACAACTCTTTTAAAAGTTGGCTTTTCACCAAAGTGAAGTATCAATCCAACTTCGTAATTTGTTGCTTTTAACTAGTTGGATATCTGAACTTCATGTTCTTTTAAAATTTCGCCTTTTCCAGCTTTTACTTCTACAATTATCTTATTTTCAACTAAAATATCTGCGAAATAATTACCCACTTCATTTTCTGCATAATATACTTTTATTCCAGCCTGTTGTATGCATAAAAAATCGCAAGTATTAAACTCAACCATCAAAGAGTTTTCATACACTTTTTCCAGAAATCCATATCCTAAAGTATTATAAACTTTATAAAAGCTACTCAATATTTTATCTGTGATATCTGCATGAAGCAGCATGGCAAATTATTTAGAGATTGATTGACTTGTTTATCCGTACTTATCTGTTCAAATCCGTTCAATCAGCGTTTCTATTATTCCACAATTCCAAGTTTACTTTCAATTAAATAAGTATTCCTGTCTAAAGCGTTTCTTGAAATAAGCTCGCCCAAAAAGCCTGCTAAAAATAATTGCGTACCAATAACAATGGAGATGATGCCTACATAAAATAATGGCCTGTCCGTCATATTAAATTGCGAAAAGAAAATTTTAGCGGCAAATAAATAGATCCAGATACAGGTACCTAAAAAGAAAACGATGCTTCCCCAAAGGCCAAAAATATGCATGGGCCTTTTCCCAAATTTACCCATAAACATGATTGTCGCCAGGTCTAAAAAGCCATTTACAAAACGGCTCCAGCCAAACTTTGTAACACCATATTTTCTTGCCCTGTGCTCAACCACCTTTTCGCCAATTTTTTTAAACCCCGCCCACTTTGCCAACACTGGAATGTACCGGTGCATTTCGCCGTACACTTCTATACTTTTTACTAATTTATTTTTATACGCTTTCAGGCCGCAGTTAAAATCATGCAGTTTAATACCACTCGATCTGCTGGCCGCAGCATTGAATAATTTGGAGGGTAAATTTTTGGTAAGTTTGTTATCAAAGCGTTTCTTTTTCCAACCGCTTACCATATCATAACCGCCTTCAACAATCATTGCACGCAGTTCCGGAATTTCGTCCGGACTATCCTGTAAATCTGCATCCATTGTAATTACCACATCACCATGGGCGGCTTTAAAACCTTCATTTAATGCAGCACTTTTACCATAGTTGCGTTGAAATTTTATGCCACGTATTTGGTCATTTTTTTTATGCAGGGCGTCAATCACTTCCCAAGAAGTATCATTGCTGCCATCATCTATCATTATCACTTCGTAACTTAGATTGTTGGCATGCATCACCCTCACAATCCAGTCAGCTAATTCCGGCAATGATTCCTCTTCATTAAAAAGAGGCACTATTACAGATACATCCATTGGGTAATTTTTTTTTGCCTCTATTGCTACAGAAGGCAAGTACTTAATTTTATTTTTTATACCAACAAAAACACAGCTATGGTCATCATCGTTGTGTCACTCTCTTTTACTTTTTAAGCATTTTGGTACGCCTCCGAATTTGCTACTGAAATATATTTTGTAAACAGCAGTTGAAATAAATAATCTACAAAAAATAAAACACAAACAGCCTCCGTAAATCAGCAGCCAGTAATTAAACAGTAGTATTTTTCTTACTCAAAAAACCAGCAGCAATCACAGTAATCAGTGCACCAATAATCATATACCTGAAAATAGCAGCAGATATCATCATTGGCATAAACATTTTTTTTAGCTGCGCTGCATTGTCTTCAATTTCTTTAGGTAAATGATTCCCCTGAAGCAAAAGCAGTTTGCTGTTTTCAGCAATCTTATTATCCCTAAACTCTAAATGAAAACTAAAATAAATATAGGCAAACACCGCCATTAGTAAACTAATGACAACAAACGTTTTAAAACCAGTAGAAAAATAGGAAGAAAAAGTTTTTTTATCCACAGCAGTTATTGAAAAGCTTAGTAAACTCCATAAAACACCGGCACAAAATATGGTATACACTATAAACTGAAAGTAGCTTTCAACAGGGTTCTTTAAAATGTATAAAGAAAAGAGCGAAGCAAGTATCATCAATATGCCTGTAAGCAATCCTTTTTGAGTAGGTGAAAATTGCTTCATCTTAATTTAAATGTAGGTTGGTTCCATTAACAATACCAATTACTTTTCCTTTTAAGAGGGTTCCAATAAAAGGAGTATTCTTCGATTTGGAAGCAATCATTGTTTCGTCAAAAATAAATTCAGTATCAGGATTAAACAGGGTTAGCGTTGCTGCTGCACCTTCTTTTATTTCCGGTAACGACAAATTAAATATCTTTCTCGGCGCTTCGCTTAAGAGTGTTATTAATTTTTCGATTGTCCAGGGGTTATTGCTATTTGATAAATTTGTAGGCAGTTGTTTACCCAATACCCCGAATAAAGTTTCTAAGCCAATCATACCATATTTGGCATATTCAAACTCACACACTTTGGCGTCATAATTTTGAGGAATATGATGGCTTGCAATGGCATCGGCATCACCATTTAAAATAGACAGCTTCACTGCTTCCAAATCTTCTCTTGTTCTCAAAGGTGGATTTACTTTTAAATTGGTATCATACCCTTTAAGGTCTTCGTCACAAAAAACAGCATGGTAAGGAGTTACTGAAAAACTTACC
>JANXSR010000278.1 GCA_025352625.1 Ferruginibacter sp. | reverse complement strand
TGTTGTGCATGGGTATTGGGCATTATTAATAAATCACAAATCTTATAATAGTATGTTAGCAAAGCTGCGGCACAATTTTTTATGAAAATAAATTAGAGAGAGAAAATAAAACTGAGCAAAGGAATTTTTAAGGCGCTTAATTAAGTGATACAATACTCCTTTCCATTTTGTTTAAAAAAGCAAATAAATCTTTCATTTCTTTTACATCTTCCACAACCAATATACCATTTTTCCCAACTTGTTTTAATTTTGCTTTATTAGTGCCTTTTTGTAGAAATTGTAATAAACCGGTAAAGGTTTCACTTTGAAAATAAGGTGAATCTGGATTGCTGACAAAGAAACATTTTAATGTTTCGTTTTTTAGCAGCATTTTTTCAAAACCCAGGGATACGGCCATTTTACGACATCTTACTGTTGTAAACAAATCTTCCACCGGTGCAGGGATCGGTCCAAAACGATCCAACATTTCTTTATGAAATTCTTCCAGGTCTTTTTCGTTTTCGCAATTATCCAATCTGCTGTAAAGGCTTAGTCTTTCGGTAATACTTTCTACATAACTATCTGGTATCAATATTTCCAAATCAGTATCAATCGTACAGTCTGTCACAAAATCATCCTGTTGTTGAATTTCTTCTTTGTACAAATCTTTAAATGAGGTTCTTTTTAATTCACGTATGGCTTCGTCTAATATTTTCTGGTACATTTCAAATCCTATTTCTGCAATAAAACCACTTTGTTCACCACCTAGCATATTACCTGCACCACGTATATCAAGATCCCTCATGGCAATCTGAAAACCACTACCCAATTCACTGTATTGTTCCAATGTGCTTAAACGTTTGCGGCTGTCTGGCGGTAAGGTACTCATGGGTGGTGCAAGCAGGTAACAAAATGCTTTTTTATTACTGCGGCCAACTCTTCCTCTCAACTGGTGCAGGTCACTTAAACCGAATTGATGCGCATTGTTTACAATGATGGTATTTACATTTGGAATATCAACACCACTTTCTACAATGTTGGTACAAACCAGCACATCATATTTTTTATCCATAAAATCAAGGATGGTATCTTCCAGGTCATCGCCATCCATCTGGCCATGTGCAAATGCAATACTGATGTCTGGACAAAGCCCCTGTATCAGCGCCTTCATTTCCTGTAAACCCTTTACCCTGTTATGTATAAAGAAAACCTGGCCGCCCCTTTCTGTTTCATAATAAATAATATCACGAATGGCGTCTTCATTAAACACCATTACTTCTGTTTGTATTGGTTGCCTGTTTGGAGGCGGTGTATTGATGATACTCAGATCTCTTGCCCCCATTAAACTAAACTGCAATGTTCTCGGTATGGGCGTTGCCGTTAGTGTAAGTGAATCAACTGTTGTTCTAAGTTGTTTTAATTTTTCTTTAGCCGCTACGCCAAACTTTTGTTCTTCATCAACAATCATTATGCCCAGGTCCTTAAATTTCATCTCTTTACCCAATAAAGAATGGGTACCAATAATGATGTCTATTTTTCCTTCAGCAACTCTTTGTAAAGTTTCTTTTTTTTCTTTGGCGGATTTAAAGCGGTTGATATAATCTACTGTAACTGGAAAATCTTTAAGCCGTTCACCAAAAGTTTTAAAATGCTGATATGCAAGGATGGTGGTAGGTACTAACACAGCTGCCTGCTTACCATCGCAACAACTTTTAAAAGCTGCACGAATTGCAATCTCAGTTTTACCAAAGCCAACATCGCCACAAACAAGTCTGTCCATTGGAGAAGGCTTTTCCATATCTCTTTTTACATCTTCTGTAGCCTTGCCCTGGTCGGGAGTATCTTCATAAATAAAGCTGGCTTCCAGTTCGGTTTGCATATAGTTATCAGGACCAAAAGCAAAACCCTCCTGACTCTTTCGTTCTGCATACAACTTAATTAAATCTGTAGCAATATCTTTTACCTGCTTCTTGGTTTTTTCTTTTAGTTTATTCCAAACATCACTTCCCAGCTTATTCATTTTAGGAATGCTGCCTTCTTTACCACTGTACTTTCCTATCTTATGTAAACTCGAGATATTTACATACAGCAGGTCACCATCTTTATATTGAATGCGAACAGCCTCCTGCATTTTTCCATTAGCTTCAATCTTCTGTAAACCGCTGTAAACACCCACTCCATGATCGATGTGGGTAACATAATCGCCAGGCTGTAGCTCCCGCAACATTTTTAAAGTAAGTGCTTTATTTTTACTAAACGCCTGTTTTACTTTGTATTTATGGTAGCGTTGAAATATCTGATGATCGGTGTAACAAACAACTTTAAGGTCATCGTCAATAAAGCCATGATCAATTGAAGTAGGCACAGGCACTACATTGATCTCAGCTTTAAGGTCAGTGAAAATTACATGCAACCTTTCTAACTGTTTTGGGTTTTCTGCAAATAAAAAGATATTGTATTTTTTTGCTTCGTACTCTTTTAAATTTTTAATCAGCAGATCAAACTGTCGGTTAAAAGAAGGTTGTTCTTTTATTTGAAAATTGATGGTTGCGGCCGTGCCTGTACTTCCTGAAATTTTGGAGAAAAAAGAACTATGCCCAATTTCAATGATATTTCTTTCTTTAATGAGCGTTTCTAAAACAGTAGCTTTTACAAAATCGTTTTCATTAATATCAAGCCTTTCATTTATTTCACTGTCTTCATCTGCCAGTTGTTTTTT
>JANXSR010000265.1 GCA_025352625.1 Ferruginibacter sp. | reverse complement strand
ACTTGGCAGATTGATAATAACTATGTCAGGATTATAACTTAATGCCTTGGTTACATTATGCAACGGATCCGGGGCCGGCCTCCCCATGGGTGGTACATAGCCGGATGGTAATTCCTGGTAAGTAGTATATCCACCTGCTGCAATATTATAAAAAGTAGTATCAATGCCATCACCAGCATTGGTATTAAAGTAACCTTCAAGTTTGCCAGCCCATGATAATGGATAGGAAGTTGCACCCAAGCCTGCCGCAGTAGAAGACCCCATAATGACAATTTTTTTTTGCGCAAAAGAATTATTGATTAACAGGCACATCATTACACAAATCAGCGGAAGAAGCTTTTTAGTCTTCATAAAATTTTTTGAGTTAAGAGTAAAAGAATTGCAAGGAGGGACTTATACAGGTATTAATAAGGGTTTCGAACTTAACAAATGTATACTATTTAGTTGATAAAAGGCAAGCGGGGAATTTTAAAATCAGCATGTCAGTATTTATTTTCCAAACAAGGTAAGCAATGAAGGCAATGGATTAATCTAAACATATGAGTACATAAATATTCAACACATAATTTTAAGTGAGGAGAAATGATCACCCTTTTTAATTATGTCCCTAAAATTTTAAAACCATTTGCTGTGCTGGAAAACACAACAACTTTACTTGAAAAGAAAATCGTTCAAGGTAATGAATGAACTGTTGAGTTAATAAAAACAAATGGCGGGGGCAAGCTTTATTTTACTTATCCCTGCCATTTGTTTTGCTAAAATAATTACAAACTAATATTCACGCCAACATTTGCATACAAATTCAGGTTTTCCGGAAAACCCGGGTTCCCCAAGTAGATTTGGTATGTATTCTTTTGATACTCGGCACCGATATTACAGGTAAGTCTTGTTCGATAACTTATGAAATAATTAATCGCTCCATATAAACTTGATCTCCCAAATAATCCTTTTGAGAATTCTGTTTTAAAATAGCCGAATTCTGATTGAAAGTTGAAGGTAATAATCGTTCTTGTATTTGGATAGATAGCATGTTCATAAAACAAATTAATGCTCGCAAGTTTACTGACGCTATTATTTTTCGTTTCAGAAATTGAACCTGTGCTATCAAAAGAGCTAATTGAAACATCATTGGAGAGGTAGCCGAGTTTTAAAAAGCTTCCGTAATTATTTTGATGCAGCAGGTTTTTAGGAGAATACTTACTGATACCGGAAGTTAGTTCTATTGATTTGTTTGTATACCTGTCTTTGTAACGATAGGATGTAATAGTTTGTGTTTGATGATTACTCGAACCTGTCATTGAAGGAGTAAACCGAATATACTTTTCCATACCCGAAAGCCTTGGTTCATTAAATGCATAAAATAAAATATCATTCAAGTTGCTGAAATAATTGATATCTGTTTTATTGACCAGGCCTTGTTGTTGCAGATAAGCATCAACTGTTGTAAGTGTAAACTGTGTTTTCTTCCTCGCATCCAGCACACGGGTGTTATTTCCTTTGGTAATGGCTTGTCCCAATCCGTTTAATTCTTCTGCGGTAAGGGATCTTGACAGACTTTTGGTAGCCATCAGTACTTGATTAAGCCACAATGCATTTTGCATATCGGTGATGTTTTCGAGCCGGCCTTTTCCAATGCCGGTATTGATTTCTATGGAGTATTGCCCCTGTCTGTTTTTGCCTGGATAATTTATTCCGGTGTGTTTACTGGTGTTGTAGTGCTCATTACCCACTGCTCCTAACTCGACAAAGTTGTTTTTCGAAAACCATTTATTTAGAACGTTGAATGAAGGACTAATTGAGAAATTTCTGTCTTTCGTAAAATCATTTACGGAAGTTGTTTTGGCTGAACTAAAAGATGAGTATAAAGCGCCGGAAGTGGTCAACTGTATTTTATCGGTACTTTTAAATGAGTAGTATGATGCGCCAAATCCCCCTGAAGAAACGCTGTATTTTTGATTGCCCAAAGGGTAGTTGAACTTGCGGTAATTGCCACCACCACTAACATTCAAACCAATAGCCTGGTAGTGATCAATTCTGTATTTAAAGTTTTTAAGTAACGAGTCCTGCTGGCTAAAGGCAGAAAGAAAAGAGATGGAGAGCACAAGGCTTAGTAATGTTTTATTCATATGGGTTAGTTTTGTTTTTCCGAAAGTAAGCGGCTTATTTAAAAAGCGATGTTAAAACAATTTGACTCGGTGTTAATAATTTTGAAAAAGTTTATACAACGAAAAATATTTTCTTTGATGATCCTCAAATCACAACCGTTTGGGGACTGTTTCATTTTAAACTATTTTTACCGTAATAACCTACATTGATGCTTATACCAACAGATAAAATAAAAGAACTTTTTACAACTTTTTCAAAAGATACAATTACATCGATTGATACATTACCTCAGGCCGGTAGTGAGCGGCACTACTTTCGAATATTCACTGCAGATAAATCTTTTATTGTTACTTACGGAGCCAACATAAAGGAAAATGAAGTCTTTATTTATTTTTCGGAGCACTTTAAAAAGAAAGGTCTCGCTACGGCACAAATATTTTGCATTAACGGAGAAAAGGATATTTACATACAGGAAGACTTTGGTGATACATCTTTGTTGAATAAACTGGAAGAACATGGCTATACGGAGTATGTGTATGATTTATATAAAGAGAGTTTATATCAACTTGCATTGTTACAGGTAAAAGGTCACGAAGAGTTGAATTATAAAAAATGCCTTACAAATACTTCTTTCGGTAAACAAGCCATCATGGCCGACCTGCTGTATTTTAAATATTATTTTTTGGATGCTTTGCGCAAACCTTACGATAAACAAAAACTGATGGATGATTTTGAAGCACTCAGTAATTACCTATCCCACACAGCCTATAAATTTTTTATGTTCCGTGATTTTCAAAGCAGGAATATTATGGTAAGCCCTGCTTTGGAGGGACTTGGGGAGGCCGTTCATTTTATAGATTACCAGGGTGGCATGAAGGGAGCTCCACAGTATGATGTAGCATCGTTATTGTGGCAGGCAAAAGCAAATTTGCCTGATGAATGGAAACGTAGGTTGCTGGAAGATTATATTAGTTATTTTGAAAAAATTGTAAACGAAACAATTGACAGGCATGTTTTTCGCAGTCAATACAATGGCTATGTGTTGATCCGTTTATTACAGGTGCTGGGAGCTTATGGATTCCGTGGTTTATTTGAACGCAAGGCGCATTTCTTAACAAGTATTCCATTAGGGCTACAAAATTTAAAATGGTTTATCCAAAACCAAAATATTGGTATTGCATTGCCAGAGTTTAAAAAAGTATTGGAGCTTTGCATCAGCGATGAAGTAATTACGGAATTTACACCAGTGCAGGCTACAAGTGAAACCCCACTGGTTGTTACTATTAATAGTTTCTCTTTTATAAAAACAGGCTATCCAACAGATGAAACAAAAAATGGTGGCGGTTTTGTTTTTGATATGCGGGGTATTTTAAATCCAGGAAGATTTGATGCCTATAAACATTTATCAGGTCTTGATAAACCGGTAAAAGATTTTTTAGAACAGCAAACGAAAATGCCGGAATTTTTAAACAGCGTATACAGTGTTATTGATATTTCGGTAGAAGATTATATTAAAAGAGGCTTTGAGCATTTAACAATAAATTTTGGTTGTACCGGCGGTCAGCATCGCAGTGTATATGCGGCTGAGGCAATTGCAAGACATTTAAGAAATAAGTTTAAGGCGAAGATAATTTTACAACACACAAACAAAGAAAATTGGAAAACGGCATAAAAGCAATGATATTTTCAGCAGGCCTTGGAACAAGATTTAAACCCTGGACTGACACACACCCTAAAGCCCTTGCGATAGTAAATGGCAAGTCTTTATTGCAAAGAAATATTGAATACCTCCGGCAATATGGTATTACAGATGTGGTGGTAAATGTGCACCATTTTCCTGAACAAATTATAGAAGCTATTAAAGTAAATAAAGGTTGGGGCAGCAATGTGGTTATAAGCGATGAAAGTGATGAAGTTTTGGAAACTGGCGGAGGATTGATGAAGGCCCGGCATTTACTGGAAAGTGATAAAATATTTATTTCGGTGAACGTAGATATTCTTACCAACCTGGATTTAAATAAATTGATGGCATTTCATCAACAGCATAAGCCACTGGTAACTTTTGGTGTAACCAATAGAAAATCGTCGAGGGTTTTATTGTTTGACAATGATAACCGTTTATGCGGTTGGAAAAATTTGCAAACAGGCCAAGAAAAAATTTCCATTGATAAACCTAACCTTGTTGAAAAAGCGTACAGTTGCGTTGTAATTTATCAACCCGAAATATTATCTTTAATTAAACAAACAGGGAAATTTTCTATTATGGATACTTACCTCGATTTAGCAGCTGAGCATGTAATTCTTGCTTACGACCATAGCGGAGATAATTTAGTGGATGTAGGTAAACCGGAAAGTGTTGCTGCGGCAGAAAAATTGTTTTTATAAACTGGCTTCTAATTCTCCTTACTATCAACAGGAGCCCCAAAAGAATTGTTCTCTTTCGGTTTGCTTAATCCAACATTATAACGGAAAGTAATACCTAATCTGCGGGTGTCATTTATCCTTGATCCTTGCGTATTAACATTACCCTGGTTTAATTTAAAATACACCTGGTTGGTTTGCAACACATCATTTATAGAAAGAATAATGTTGGCTTTCTTCTTTAAAATACTTT
>JANXSR010000261.1 GCA_025352625.1 Ferruginibacter sp. | reverse complement strand
CTTGCCAATACTCTGACCATAAGCTACTGTTATGTTGTTAGGCGTTACTCTTAAAGGCATTTTTGCTATTGTTACTTTGCCATCAATAAACTTATAACTATATTTTTTTGACAATGCCGGATCATCAGGTGCTGTCTGGCTAAAAGCAGTAATATAAGTACCTACATCGCTTTGAGAAGTTGCCGCAGTTGTTACCGTTAAATTTGCAAGACCAATAGCTGCCAATGTTAATAATGGATTTGTATTCTGCAATAACACACCGTCTACTTTAATTGTAGCAGAAAGTGCATTAAGTGTTTCTCCATATTTTTTATTTACATCATTTGCTGTAACAGTGATAGCAGCACTAAAGAAATACAAACTATTAGAGAAGCCCCCATCAGTACCATTGGTTCCTGCTTTTGGAGGCGTATAAGCTTTGATTTCAGGATTACCATCACAAGCTACCGCATCAAGTGTTACTCTTACTTCGCTTGAACTAATGAAAGTTGGGATCAAAATTTTGGTATCTGTTGGTGAGTTAATTAAATAGACCACAGTACTACGGCTGAAATTTTCACCAGTAATAGTTAAAGTGAATGGCACTCCACTACATGGTACAATGGCCGTAGGAAGTTTCAATTCAATAAGTGTAGCAGTGGGTGCGGCAAATGTTCGCATTGCTGAGTCAGCATCTATCAATCCATAACCAGATATAAAATCAAATTTGGTACCTCCCTGATTGCTGGCCGTCTCCATATCAACGGCTGTTTTTTGCAGCAACAATCGTATTTCATCTGGTGTAGCTAAAGAAACATCCTGATTAAGGAATTTTTTCTTTCCTTCCATAATTAATGCAGCAACTGCTGCGGCATGTGGTGCAGCTGCAGATGTACCAAAGAAATTAGAATAGCCATCTAACTTTACTCCAGTTAAAGCATTTGAATAATCCTGCCCCATTTTAACCAACGTGTTTACGCCATCGGGAGCAACAATATCAGGTTTATTTCTTACTACACCTTCAGTTTTTGTTCCACCGATAGAAGAGAAACTTTCAATAAGTGGTGTAGCAAGATAAGGAGGAGCTTTGTCAAAACGGGCAGCACCTACCGCAATAGCTCCTAAAGCATTTGCCTGGCCAACAATGGTAGAAGTGCCTTCATTAAATTCTTCAATTTTTACATCCCCACGGTAAATAACGTATTTGATACGGGCTGGATTATCAGTCGCATTTCCTAAAGTACCCGGATTGTTATTCACAATAAGAAAACTGGCATCTGTTGTACTACTGATAGTAAAAGGTAATATTTCTAATGGATCACCAAATCGGTTATCCCTGTTAAAGCCCTTCAACGCCGTACCATCAGTATTTGAAGTCCAAAACATGTCCAGATCAAATTTGGTACCTTGTATTACACCGGTAGAATAAATATCATCTACCCATTGCAATACAATGGTATAATCACCAGGAGGCAATGTTACATGTTGAAAAATATCGACAGGAGTGCCGTTAACAGAGAAATCGTGTGCAGTTTTACCAATAAAACCTGGTGCAGCATCAGTACCCATGAAAGCCGCAGCATTTACGGGTTTAAAGTCTTTTTCATAAGATTTATTTGCAAAATTACCCGCAGATGAAAAATAAGTAACCCCAAGGGCTTTTGCGTCATTTACTGCCTTGGCTACCACTCCGTCTTTTAAAAATGGTTCGGTTAAATATGTTAGATCATCCACAATTACTTTGCAACCTGCGGTGGTTAATTGTTTGATTCCCGTAGCAAAGTCACCGGCAGTTAAAAAACCCGTGCGGAAATAAAGTTCAGCCCCAGGCGCTACGTCATGCACTATTTGTAACATAGCTCTACCTTCATCAGTACTTTTAATTGGGTAATCTTGCAGCACATTTACAGCAGAAAGATCTCCACTTAAAATATCCTGAGCTGCGGTACTTGTTCTAAATGTTTGTGTTCCAGGATACTCTACTAATATATCATTTGGAGTAGTAGCGCTGGTTATAGTTGCAAAACTGTTTGAAATTACACCCACTTTAATACCGGCACCATTTATTTTATAGCCGCTTCTAACCAGATTAGAGCGCATGGTAGTATCTCCAGCAGAATTAACAAGACCGCTATTACTAAAAGGTTGATAAAAAGGTCTGCAAAAATTAATATATGCATATAATGCATTAAGATTTAATAAATTGGCAATGGGATAATCACCTGTTATAATTAATTTACTTCCACCCACAATGTCTCCATTGACACCATTTGTAACTATATTTTTAAGCCCATAATCTACAGGGAAGCCGCCCAGAATTGTTTGTTGAAGTAGCCCCAACACATAATCATAATTATTAACCTGTACAATAATATCTATTCTAATATATCCATTTTCAATTATAAAAAATGGTGAAGGAAGTCCTGTAGGATTGTTCCAGTAAACCGATGTTAACTCAGAACCAATAAGTGTGTTTACTTTGTTTGATACTTCCACATTATCAGTTGAAGTACAACCTGCCGTTGATGTAAAAGCAAGTTTATAGATGCCTGGTTCAGAAACATTAATAGTAGAAAGGTTATCTGAAGTTGTAATTAAACCACCGGGAGGCGCTGTCCATTTAAAGGTAAATCCAGTTAAATCGGATCTTCCAATTGTTGTGTTACCATCAAAATTATATGGTTTGTCAGGGCCTGCTGCATCAACAATTG
>JANXSR010000254.1 GCA_025352625.1 Ferruginibacter sp. | reverse complement strand
GGATGGGTTACAAGGAAGGTGAAGTGATACAGCACAGCATGATCAGCAAGAGCATTGAACGGGCACAGAAAAAAGTAGAAGAAAATAACTTCGGTATCCGTAAACGTTTGCTGGAATATGATGATGTAATGAACAAGCAACGCAACGTGGTGTACAGTAAACGCAACCATGCCTTGTTTGGAGAAAGGTTGGCGTTGGATCTTGACAATGCCTTTTATTCAGTGGCTGATGGCCTTATCAATTCCTTCAGGGAAAGTGCCGATTACGATGGCTTTAAATTAGCCGCCATTGTAAATTTTGGTATTGATACCAACATCAGCAAAGAAGAACTGGAGAAAGGAAACATACAACAGGTAACCGATAAATTATACGATGAGGCCAAGAGCAATTACAATCGCAAAGTAGTTGCGGTAGCTACACAAACTTTGCCCATCATAAAAAATATCCGTAAAGAACAAGGCAACCATATTGAAAATGTAGCCGTACCATTTACAGATGGCCGCAAACAAATACAGGCCCTTGCCAACTTAGATAAGACCATTGCCAGCGAAGGAGCAGAACTACCCAACGCTCTTGAACGCAGCATTACCCTGGCATTGATTGATGATGCATGGAAAGAACATCTGCGTGCCATGGACGATCTGCGCCACAGTGTGCAAACGGCAGGCTACGAGCAAAAAGATCCGTTGGTGATTTATAAAATAGAAGCCTTCAGCGCCTTTAAGCAAATGGATGATGCGGTAAACAAAGACATCGTAAGTTTTCTTTGCCATTGCGCCATCCCTACGGAGCAGACCAACCCGGCCAACATCAAAGAAGGCCGTGAGCAAAAGACCGACATGAGCAAAATGCGCCAGCGCAAAGAAGAGTTTGCAGGTGCCGCTTCCGGCACCGGCGGACCAGAATACATCAGCAACGAAAATGATTACAACGATCCCTCACCGGCCATCAAGCAGGAACCGATCCGTGTAGAACCAAAGATCGGTAGAAACGATGCCTGCCCCTGTGGTAGCGGTAAAAAGTATAAGAACTGCCACGGCAAGGATGCGTAACATTTTTAAAACAATAGATCAGACACTTTATATTTTTATTAATTTTACATATGCCGGTAATATCAATGTTTTATGGACTGATTGTTTCCATGTACTATCTTGATACAAAACAACATAACCTGCCTCATATACATGTAAAGTATGGAGAAATGGAAGGCGTTTATAAAATACCGGAAGGAAGTTTATTGGAAGGTTTGTTGCCCGGCAACAAAGAAAAACTGGTACAGGCATGGATAGAAATTCACAAAGAAGACCTGTTGGCAAACTGGCAACTGGCAGTGACAGGCAATAAAATATTTACTATTGATCCATTAAAATAATCGCAATGAATCCAAGAGTAATAGCAGTTGAATATAAAAGTAAATATAAAATTATACTCACTTTTTCAAACAAAGAAGTAAAGGAGTTTGATGTTTCTTCTTATCTTGATTACCCGGTATATTTGCCATTAAAAGATGAAAGTTTTTGCCAAAAAGTGCAGGTATATAACGGCACTGTAATATGGAATGATACAATAGATTTTGACCCTGATACGCTTTACATGGAATCAAAGCAGTTGGCGGCTATTGTACTTGAAGCTGAATGATCTTGCCCCTATGATAGCGGTAAAAATATAAGAACTACCACGGTAAGGATACGTAACATACAACACTAATTTTTTGAAGGCTAACTGTTATGGTTAGCCTTTTTATTTTGTGGTGATTTTTTTGGCCGGGCTGAGAAGCTTTGTGGGGCTGCATTGGCGTCGCACACTTATGCAGTATATTTTTATGGCGGCTTTTATCGAAGTGCAGTGGGAACTTATATTATTGGGGACAAATGAGTACTTTCGTTGGCAAACACTTACAATTGTTTACGCTGTTGCGTAAATGAACGAGTTGTGCGTAATGCCTAAACAACACTTCTTAAAATGAAACTAAAATTTGAAACAACACTTAATTCTTTCAATATTTTTGCTACACTTATTCTTGGAGTTGTCGCTTTAGTAATTTCTATCAATTCATACAGGCTCACAGAACGTCAAACATATTTAACTGAAAGACAAAATACTCTTGATGAAGGTCAGTTAAAACTTGAGCTTAAAAACGCCACACTTGAATTAATAAATGTTTCAAGTATGTTACGACAGACAGAAAAAGACTATCCAAATATTCAAAATTGTTTAACAGCATTTAATGAAATGAAAAATATTCTGGAAGGTCAACTCAAAAATAAACTACTGTTTGAAAATCCTGCATTGGCAGACAAGTGGACAGAATTTCTTGGATACGTAAATTTCAATATTAAATTCTTTCAACCTGGAACATCTCCGAACGTAATAATCGACGGAGCATATAAAAAAGTTCAGGAATTTGAAAGCAAGAGCTCCGAATTGTTTAGACTTTATAAATAAACTAAACCAAATTTATTTCTTTCTTCCCCATTTGGCGCAAGCAACTCTTCAAAATAAAATACTGTTGTTGGCGCAAGGGTGTCGTGCAGGCAATGTGTGTTGGCAATCCTTGTGCCTTATGAAGTAACCCCATTTATCGCAAGCAACTCTTTAATCTGGCGCAGGATTCTATCCTGCTGCTAAACGTTACTAAGCCACAATTAAA
>JANXSR010000246.1 GCA_025352625.1 Ferruginibacter sp. | reverse complement strand
AAAATCTTGGTACAAGGAAGCAGAAGATGCGACATGGAAAAGCCCTAATCAAATAAAAAGGGAATATCCTTTTGCAAGTATTTTGGAGGATAATGGAATAGTTTTTAATATTAAGGGCAATAATTACAGATTAATTGTAAGAATCAATTATAATTATCAAATGCTATGGATTCGGTTTATTGGGACACATGCTCAATATGCCAAAGTCGATGCAACAAAAATTTAAGTACATGACTTTAAGATTAATAAAAACTAAAAAGGATTATCAAACTGCTTTAGGCAGACTGGAAGTTATTTTTGATGCTAAGCCAGGAACTCCTCAGGGTGATGAGCTGGAGGTATTAGGAATGTTAATAGACAAATACGAGCAGGAAAATTATCCAATCAATTTCCCTGACCCTATAGAAGCGATAAAGTTTCGAATGGAACAACTGGGATATAGTCAATCAGATCTTGCTAATGTAGTGGGACTTAAAAGCAGAGCAAGTGAAATCTTAAATAAAAAGCGCAAACTGACACTAGACATGATACGTAATCTTCATGATACACTTCATATACCCACAGACGTTTTAATTCAAAGCTACTAACCGCACAAGTGTTCAACAAAAGGTTTTATGTATTGGGGCTTGGACCAACAAACATCAGCTAAAAGCTATTTACGTTGGTGATATTTTAGGAAACACAATTCAAAAGTTTAAGAAAGTTTCAAACCGCTGACAGAGAAGTACGAACGCACACTATCAGCTTTGGTTTGGGGCTGGACTCATTCTAAATAACTTTCCATTAATTTCATAATCACGTTCCAAATAATAATTGCCGTTGGGCAGACGAATTTCTAATTCCAACCCTTTGCAAAGCCGTAACCTTAGCGGCTACTTTACTGAATACCCTACGCAGACAACAACTACTTTACTTTGACAACAACTTTTCCCCTTGACCTACCTGTTTCAACGTAAGACAATGCTTCGTTGGTTTGTTCAAATGGAAACACTTTATCCATAACTGGTTTTATAGCACCCGATTCTATCAGTTTTGTAATTTCATTTAATTGTTCGCCTTGCGCTCTCATAAAAAGAAAAGAAAAGTGTACACCAAGATGTTTAGCTTTTTTCCTGATGCCGGCACTCAAAAATTTTAAGGCTATTTTCAAAAACCAATTCGCATTAATTTCCTGCCCGAAATCAGGGTCGGGGGGACCAGAAATAGAAATAACTTTTCCACCGGGCTTTAATACTTTCAGTGATTTCTCTAATGTTTTTGTATCCTGGCTATTCAGTACTACATCGTAATCTTTCAGTATCGTTTCAAAATCCTCTTTTTTGTAATCAATGATAATATCTGCACCCAAGCTTTTTACCAAATCAATATTTGCAGCACTTGTTGTTGTAGCTACAGTAGCACCCAAATGTTTTGCCAACTGAATGGCAAATGTGCCTACACCACCAGAACCCGCCTGAATGAAAACTTTTTGCCCTTTTTTTAGCTTTGCTTTTTCAACAAGCCCCTGCCAGGCTGTTAAACCAACCAGGGGTATAGAAGCGGCTTCTTCCATAGAAAGGTTTTTAGGTTTAATAGCAACATCATTTTCATCCATAGCAATCAATTCTGCAAACGTTCCGATCCGATGGTCTACAGGTCTTGCAAAAACTTCATCGCCAACTTTGAATTTGCTAACCTTTGAACCAACTTTCGTTACAACACCTGACACATCATGCCCCAAAGTAAATGGTGTTTTATAAGGCAAAATCATTTTAAACTCACCACCTCTGATCTTTGAATCCAACAGGTTTACACCTGCTGAATGCACTTGTACCAATACATCATTTTCCTTTACAACAGGTTCTGCTATTTCACTGAGTTGTAATTTTTCTTTTTTGCCGTAGCGGCTTACTACAAATGCTTTCATTATTTTATTTTAATTTTTTAAGAATACAAGTTGACCAACATGATAGGCTAAATGATTACCCCTGCTTAAAACTACATTTAACCGATTGCGATGTGGTTCTTTTTCAAAATCTTCAGCTGATACTGCAGTATGTTTTTCAAACCATTGTTCAGCGGTAAGAGATTCCAATTTTTCCAAAAGTACTTTGTGTATTTCATCCCATTGTATTCTTAGCAGTGTAATGTTTGGCTTTACCAAGGCCGACCTGTCAGGGTTTTTAATAAATACTTCTGTCAATTCAGGATATAAACTTTCGCCTAAACCAAGCAATGGTATAATACTATCGTGTACTGCAATTAAATGTCCTAACAGGTAATGTCCAGTGTTTTTGAAAATTACAATTTCTTGTTGCAGGTCTTCATTGGATAATTCACCCAACAAATTTGATGCTCTTTTAATATTGTTTTTAAAGCTTTCCAGTACAATCTGAACTGCTGTATTATTTCTGCTTTCCATTTATTTATTTAATTTTTTTCCATCTTGTACAAAAGTGATAGTTTCAGATATTTCATAAGCATGTACTGCCGAACAGTAAATAGAAATTCTTTCAGACAGTTTTTTTATTTCTTCGCTATTAAAAAACGTTTCCATTCCGTTCTTATCAGCAAAGCCCAGCATTAATGAAGCCTGAAACTGAACAGTTTTATCATTGTCATGTTCTACATTCGGAGTATTCCATTGCTTATGCTTCCAGGGGTTATATGCTTTATTTCTCAATTCTTTTAGCATACCAGTATTGGCAAGTGTTGGTGTAAGTTCTTCATTAATAAATTTTTTAAAATCCTTATCGCTTACACCTTCTTTTATTCTAAAAAATACCATAGCACTTGCTTCTATTTTAGTATCCGCTTCGGCAACATTGTACCAACGGGAATTTTTTGGAAAGGCTGCATAAGGTATAGTACGCTTAAACAAATTTACCTCATCTGCCGAAGCCAGTTTATTTTGTTTTTTACCTCTGAAGATTGAAAACAAATTCTTTAAAGTAACAAAAGCTACACCATCAATTTTACGATTAGGAACTATTGTAGTTTCTACACCATTGATTGGTTGCCAAAGCCCTGTATTATTTTCTGCAAAATGAATTTGCCTGTATTCCCACAAACCTTTGTTGGCTGAAATTATTTGCGAATGTGGTCCTTTCCATCTGTCCATTCCTGCTTGTCGTGGTTTATCGGTTCTCATCCACAACAATATTGACGAGGATAAATGCTTCTCCGATTTTATATTCGTTACAACTTTTACAGCATTTGCATTTTGTGCAGAAGCTCCTTTAAAAATGGATAGTATAGATAGAAATGCTACACTTATTTTTTTCATGCCTTTAAAATTTATTTAGTTAAAAATGGTATTGCTTTTTTAAGAAATTCTTCGTGGTATTGAAATATACCACCATGCCCAGAGTTGGGATAAATTATTACGCTTTCAGCATTTGTAAAACGCTTCGCCAAATCATAAGAATTAGGTGTTGGCACCATTCTGTCGTTATCACCATTGGCTACCAATACTGGATGTTTGAAAACACTCAAATCGGCAGGAGCATCATGCCCCCAAGTTTCAATAGCTTTTAGTTGCTTTTTCAATACACTAAATTTTACTTTCGTGTCACGGCTTTCTGTTCTTTCTTTTAATCTTTTCAGAAAATCACGGGCAGCTTGTTTACCTACTTTATTTTGGGTAAAGAATAAATAAAACTTAGGATCTCTAAATGTGAACACTCCTTTTAAAATATCATTATAAGTTGGAAAATCCACGCAAATTGACCCCCTCCCGCCACGGGAAAGTGACCCCCTTCCGCCATTTCAAATTGACCCCCTGATTCCGGCTCAAACTGACCCCCTGTTTTAAGGGATAAAAGAAGAGTTGTTTTTGTAGGATTATA
>JANXSR010000229.1 GCA_025352625.1 Ferruginibacter sp. | reverse complement strand
GAATTTAACGAAGCCTTACTGCTTGCCAAACAACTGGGTTTTGCAGAAAGCAATCCCACACTAGATATCGGCGGTTTTGATGCAGCGAATAAACTCAGCATTTTACTGGCACATTCCTTTGGCATCATTGCTACAACAGACAAGTTTATTTTTAACGGCATCACCAATATTTCTTTGCAGGATGCCACTGTGGCCAAAGAAAAAAAGTACAGCATTAAATTAGTAGCCAATGCACAAAAACTTGCTAACGGAAAACTGGCAGCATTTGTATTGCCGCAATTTGTAACCGAAGCAGATGACCTGTACCATGTGCACAATGAATTCAATGCCATCACTACCGAAAGCAGTTTTGCAGACAAACATTTTTTCAAAGGCAAGGGAGCCGGTGCTTTTCCTACTGCGTCGGCAGTATTAAGTGATATTTCAGCGCTTCGGTATGATTATAAATATGAGTACAAGAAGATAGCACATCAAACAGATACGCAGTTAAGCAACGATTATTATTTAAAGGTATTTGTAAGTGTAGATGCCATTGAGAAGATTGATAAAAATGATTTTGAGTGGATAGAAGAATGGCACAACGAATTTCATTATAGCTGGCTGATTGGCATAGTGCATGCTGAAAAATTATTCAAAGCAGGTTGGTGGAAACAACCGGGTGTTTCGCTGATAGCCTGCCCCGATGCGGTAATTGAAAATATTGATTATAAAAAAATAAGCAAACGAAGCCTTGAGCTGGCGGGAGTTGTATAGGTTTAGTGTTTTCAGTTTATTATTTTTTGTTTTTTATTATTTGTTATGGCCTGCTAAAATATAGCAGGCTTTTTTTATAAAATATTTGTCCGGGCTGAGAAGCCTTGTAGATCATTGTTGCATCGCCCTCTTATACCGCATACCATTTTGGAACTTTTATTACAGCGTAGGGTGCAAATTAAAAATGCCGAAACACCAACTACTAAATCAACTTTTAAATAAATAGTCTATTAATTTTGTAGACTAATATTAACAGCTTACTTTCGTTGTATAAAAATTAATGGATCAATCAAAGTTCAATTTTTACAAAGATGTGTAAGGCATCAAAATAGTCACGTGGCCGAGTGGTTAGGTGTAAGTCTGCAAAACTTTTTACGATGGTTCGACTCCATCCGTGACGTCTGAGTAGTAATATGGCAGGCAATCGTAAAGGGGCGGTATTTTTATACCGCCCTCTTTTTATTACTACCCAACTTGTATTTTAGTTTTAGAATTTCAAAAGATAGCCTGCTAAAGCAGGTCTTCTTTTTATAAAAATTTGAAGCTTTTATTCTGTAGTTGCTTACAACAAGTTATTTACCACGAAAAGAATTCTGCATTTTAGAACCTGCCTCGTTGATTCAGTTTCTAAAAATTAGCAGTCTAATTAAACAGGTATGCATTTTGTTGAAGCAGTCAAACTAATAATAATTATTTTTAAGTTCAAACAACTTTTTATGGAATACAGAACATTAGGTGACTCTAATCTTAAACTTTCTGCCATTACATTTGGTGCATGGGCCGCCGGTGGATGGATGTGGGGAAAAACTGACAGGAATGATGCTATTGAGGCCATCAAGGCATCGTATGATGAGGGCGTAACGTCTATAGATACGGCACCCATTTATGGGCAGGGTGATAGCGAATCAATCATAGGGGAAGCCATCAAAAACTTACCCCGGGACAAGGTGCAGTTACTAACCAAGTATGGTATGCGTTGGGATCTTGCAAAAGGCAATTTTGGTTTTAAAAGTAAAAATAACCAGGGAGAAAATATTGACATTTATAAATACGCAGGCAAAGAAAGCATCATCAAAGAATGCGAAGATAGTTTGAAAAGATTAGGAACAGACTACATAGATCTTTACCAGATTCATTGGCCAGACATCACTACGCCAATACAGGAAACGATGGAAGCTGTTGCCCAATTAATTCAACAAGGTAAGGTAAGGCACGCGGGTGTTTGTAATTACACTGCAGCGCAAATGGCAGATGCAGCACAAACAATAAAACTGGTGAGTAACCAGGTTCCATTCAGTATGGTCAACCGTGGAATTGAAGAAGAGACCGTTCCCTATTGTATTGAAAACAACAAAGCAATATTAGCATATAGTCCTTTAGAACGTGGGTTATTAACCGGCAAGATGAAACCAGGTTATGCATTCGCAGAAGGTGATCACCGGACAAGTAATAAATTTTTTACTGATGAAAGTATTGCAAAGACGAACATGTTTTTGGAAAAAATAAAACCAATGGCCGAGAGTAAAAATGTAACGCTGGCACAATTGGTTATCCGCTGGACATTGGAAAGACAGGGCATTACCATTGCACTCGTTGGCGCACGCAATAAACAACAGGCGATACAAAATGCAAAAGCCATTGAGGTAAAACTTACCCATGAAGAGATTGCTTTTATCAACCTGCACCTTTATCAATATTAATAAAATACTAGTGGCAATTT
>JANXSR010000227.1 GCA_025352625.1 Ferruginibacter sp. | reverse complement strand
GTTGGTAAAACAGACAGGTTCTTTACTTTTTAGTTATCTCCGAAAGAAAGAAACAGTATACAAGTTACAAATATTAATATAACATTGTGTTGCTATGACGCAATGATAAATATTTTTTTTGGGTTGATATAATTTTATTTTTTTTATGTGCCCCGGCACTTTACTTTTATATATGAATTTTGATAAAGAAATAATTGAGCATTATTTGAAAGGGCATGAAAAATACCTTCGCCATATTTCTGTAGACTGTATCATTTTTGGGTTTCATAACAATGAATTAAAAGTGCTATTACTTTATGCCAGGTATGCACAACTTTGGGCATTACCCGGCGGATTCATAAAAAAAGAGGAGCATATGGATGAAGCAGCCAAACGCATACTTAAAGAAAGGACAGGCTTGAACGAAATTTACATGCAGCAGTTTCATGTGTTTAGTGCACCGGAACGTTCTACAAAAAAAATCAACTCCCAGTTTTTGAAAAATGTTGGCGTAAAGGCTAAAGAAAGCTGGATGTTTGAAAGGTTCATTACCGTGGGTTATTCTGCCCTGGTTGATTTTTCAAAAGTTGAGCCTGTGGCAGATGTATTTTCAAGTGCCTGCGAATGGTTCAATATTCATGACATTCCTGATATGCTGCTTGACCACGGGGACATTTTAAATAAAGCACTGGAAAATTTACAGTTGCAATTGAACTACCATCCGGTTGGCTATAATCTTTTACCCGAAAAATTTACCATGCCCGAACTACAAAAACTATATGAAACTATTTTAGATAAGAAACTTGACCGGAGAAATTTTCAACGAAAAATAGTTGGCAACGGCATTTTAAAACGATTGAATGAAACTAAAAAAGGGGTTGCTCATAAAGCGCCTTATTATTATAAATTTGATTTACGCAAATATCAAAAAGCACTAAAAGGAGGAATGGGCTTTGAATTATAAGTATTGCTTTAACAGCAATAAAATGAAATAAAATTTTATGAACAGGAAAAATTTTTTATCCTCGATAGTGCCGCTGGCAGCCACATTTACCAACAGCAAAACAGCATATAAGGAAAATGATCCAGAAGCCCATCCCATCATTCCGCTTTACTTAAAAAAAGGTGATACCATCGGAATTACCTGTCCGGCTGGGTTTATTACCAGTGAAGAAATTAAACCTGCTATAGATAAATTAATTGAATGGGGATTCGAAATCAGTATCGGCAACACGGTAGGCAAAAGAGATTTTACCTTTGGGGGAACTGATGATGAAAGATTGAACGATTTTCAACAAATGCTGGATGCTAAAAAGATAAAGGCAATACTATGTGCAAGGGGTGGTTATGGTGCTGTAAGAATTATTGACAAAATTGATTTCAGCAAATTTGCTGTTCATCCTAAATGGATCATTGGCTTTAGCGATATTACAGTAATGCATAGCCACCTAAATCGCAACTATGGCATAGCTTCTATCCACTCAAAAATGTGCAACAGCTTTCCGGATGACTGGAGCAAGGCAGAGCCGGTGCAAATAGAAACCATTGAGAGTATTCAAAAATGTTTAACTGGGGAAAAATTAAATTATCCCATAACACCGAATCAAAAAAATAAAACAGGTACAGCAACGGGTATTTTGGTAGGGGGAAATTTAAAAACTATCGAATCACTCACAGGAAGTAAAAGTGACCTGGTAACAACAAATAAAATTTTATTTGTAGAAGATACCGGTGAATATTTATATAGCATTGATCGTATGTTCTGGAACCTTAAACGGAGTGGTAAACTTTCCAACTTAGCAGCGCTAATTATTGGTGGTTTTAAAATTAAGAAAGATGATGAAGGTGAAGAATTTGGAAAAACACTGGAAGAAATTGTGTTAGAGAAAGTAAAAGAATTCAACTATCCGGTTTGTTTTGATTTTCCGGTGGGGCACCAGAAAAATAATTTTGCGTTGAAGTGTGGCTTAAGACATACTTTAACTGTTGGCTCAAATGAATGTTTTTTAACTGAAACGAAATGATAAAAATTCCAGCCTATTTAAAAAAAGGCGATACGATCGGCATAACCTGCCCTGCAGGATACATGGCTAAAGAAAAAGCACAAACTTGCATTGAAACCCTGCAACAATGGGGCTACAATGTAATGGTTGGCAAAACACTGGGAAGTACCTCCGCTACTTATTTTTCCGGAACAGATGAAGAGCGACTGAATGAACTACAAGCCATGCTTGATGATAATACTATCAATGCCATTTTATGTGGTCGTGGTGGATACGGTGTTAGCAGGATCATTGACCAGCTTGATTTTAAGAAATTTAAAAAGAAGCCCAAGTGGATTATTGGATTCAGTGATATTACTGTTTTACATGCGCATATTTATAGCAACTATAAAATAGCAAGCATACATGCCCCGATGGCTTCGGCATTTAACGATGGTGGTGCAAAC
>JANXSR010000224.1 GCA_025352625.1 Ferruginibacter sp. | reverse complement strand
TTTCCATACATCTTCACCATAGCGCATGCTTATTTTGGTGCCTTTTGCACCCTTCACTTTTATGCGTGCAACACCCGCAAAATTCTGACCCATGTCAATAATAAAAGTGTCTTTGCCCTGCTCATACATTTTTACGGGCTGTACAATTTTTGTGATGCGGATGGGTGGCGCCATTTGTGCCCTTACCATTCCAGAAGGACCTGCCGCAAGCACTGCATTTTTCCATACAGCTTTTTCGGCGTTGAGCGTATTCCAGTTTTTTTGTTCCAGTCTTGCATCATACTTTTCGCCGAGGTACACATTGTTGTGTATTACGGGGCCGGGCGCCGTCTGCCAGTTTTCATCGGTAATGATGGTTTGCTTTGTTCCATCAGTATAGGTCACCTGTATCTCTGCCATTACACAAGGCCTGCCTGTCTGTTGAATTTTGCGAAGGTCAAAGCGACCGAAAATGCGCAGTGGCAAAGGGTTCCACCACCCACTGCCGAGCATGATACCAGCCACATTGTTTCCTTTCTTTACCATGCCGGTAATATCATACACCGAATACAGCACTTCTTTTTTATAGGTCGTAAAGCCAGGATCCAATACATGGTCGCCTATTTTTTGTCCGTTTAAAAAGGCTTCATAATAACCAAGGCCGCTGATGTACAATCTTGCTGTACTTATTTTTTTACCTGTTGAAAATTCTTTTCTCAGCAAAGGCATCCGGTCTTCTTTATAATAATCCTCATCCCGTTCGGGGTTCTTACTGCCATCGCTTATCCATTTGGCGGTCCAGTCTTTTGTATCCAGCATGGCAGTTTCAAACCAGTTGATCTCACTCCAGTCGGAGGTTTCATTTTTTTGATTTGCCACTCTTATGCGCCAGTAATATTTGGAGAAAGATTGTAAGGCTTTACCCGCATACTCCACCTGTATACTTTGCGATGAAATAATTTTTCCGGATGACCATGTATCGCCTTTGCCCTGCTGCACCTGTTGTAAATTATCGCTTACAATAATTTCATAAGCAGCCTGAAACTGGTTTCTTTCCGAACTGGTCAAGGTCCAGTTGAAACGAGGAATTTTTGTATCAATACCCAACGGGTTGTGGAGGTACTCGCAGGTGAGTGTAGCTGGTTGCAACGGCACTGCAACAGCACTCAAAATAAGTAACAGACAACTGGTAATTGTGAGGACGAATTCTTTTTTCAAACGATTGATTTTTGTATTTAGAAAGTAAGGCATATTTACGAAGTCATGAATTAAAAACCACAAAATTTATTACTCCTTTTTAAGTCGCACAGTTTGTTATAAACAACAGTAAAGCAATGTACAATAAGCAGCATTAAATATTGTATACCTGCACCACAATATCGGTTAAACATTACTATTTACCGGGCAGTGCAAATGCCATATAGCTATCGCCTGATTTTGTATTCATCTTACCACCACCGCAGGCAATTACAATGTACTGCTTACCATTTAATTCATACACGGATGGTGTTGCATACCCGGGTACAGGCAGACTTACTTCCCACAACAAACTGCCATCTCTTTTATTAAAGGCCCGGAGTTTGCCATCTTTTGTAGCAGCAATAAATAATAAACCTCCGGCTGTAACTACCGATGCGCCGTAGTTTTCAACACCGGTTGGTTCTTTTGCATTCGGAAAATCAGCATCATTACCCAATGTTTTTTTCCATACATACTTTCCGGTATTAAGATCAATTGCATTGAGTGTTCCCCAGGGTGGTGCAATGGCAGGATACCCTTCGTTGCTTAAAAATTTATTATACCCGGTGATGGTATAAGGCAATTTAAACGGATCGTTTTTTTTGCTGGCTGTATCAATAAATTTTTTATTTTTTTGTGTACTGATGTCAAGTATAAAAGAAGCGATGGCATTTCTTTCTGCCACATTTAGTTGTTTAAATGCAGGCATCATTCTTCTCCCCGATTGAAGCAATGTATCAAACGAAGCAGCAGTATATTTCTTTTCAACATTAATTAATGAAGGAAAATTACCAGCGCCTTTTCTTTCAGGCCCATGGCAGCTCATACAGGTTGATTGGTACAGCCGGGCACCTGCTTCCCCGTTATTTTCAGGTTTTACAGGTATACTTTTTACATCTACCGCTTGTATAACCCAGGCCATTTCATTGGCATTAATGTACAATAAACCTGATGACGGATCAAAGGTTGGGCCGCCCCATTCTGCACCACCATCCAATCCCGGAAATACAACGGTTCCCTGTAAAGAAGGTGGATTAAACATGTTATCATTTTTGTAGGATGCCAGTCTTTTTTTTATTGCTGCATAAGAAGAATCCGGCAACAACGGGTTGATATCTTTTTCGGTAAACAGCTGTCGCATAAATGGTGCAGGTGCTGTAGGAAAAGGTTGCGTGGCTGCTAATTTTTCACCGGTAAGGTCACTTTGTTGCGGAACCTTTTTTTCAACAATCTCATTCAGTGGTTTTCCATTTGTTCTGTCAAATAAAAATATAAAACCAGATTTAGTAGTTACAGCAAGTGCATCCACTTTTTTGCCTTCCCGGGTAATTGTTACCAGTGCCGGTGGCGAACTTAAATCCCTGTCCCACACATCATGATGCACTGTTTGAAAATGCCAGATATGTTTTCCGGTGGCAGCATCCAGTGCCAACACACAATTTCCGTATAAATCATTTCCTGCCCTTCTGCCTCCATACCAATCGTAGGAAGCTGAACCGGTGCAGGTATAAACAATACCTCTGCCTTTATCCAAACTAAAACCACTCCATGCATTGGCACCACCAATAAATTTATAGGCAGTGGTATCATCCCAGGTTTCATATCCAGGTTCACCGGGTTGTGGTATGGTATGAAATATCCATTGCCGTTTACCTGTTTTTACATTGTATGCACGTATATGTCCGGGCGCAGCCGCCGCACCTTCATCAACCCTTGACCCCATTATGATTATGTCTTTATAAATTATGCCGGGAGAAGTTGCTGTGATAAAAAGATCTTTAACATCCCTGTCTAAACCCTCCTGTAAATCCACTTTTCCACCTGCGCCAAAATCCTTTACCAGTTTACCATCCAGTGCATTTACACTATATAGGGCAGAACCTGCGGTGTACAAAATTCTTTTGTCATCCCTGCCATCTGTCCAATAAGTTATACCACGGCAATTGTTCAAAATAAAAAACATTCTTTTATTACCTGCCAGCGAATCAAATGGATTGAACTGCCATTTTTCTTTTCCTGTTGCAGCATCAATGGCAAAGAGTTTCATGTTGGGTGTGGTACCATATAGCAGGCCATCTATCATTATCGGATTACATTGCATCTGTGAATGATTGGCTGTATCCACTCCTCCGGAATGATACTCCCATGCAACCTGTAATTGTTTTACATTACCTGTGTCGATCTGTGTTAGGGAGGAGTAATGAATATTTTCATCAGAGCCTTTGTACTGTGCCCACCCCGTATAATTTTTTTTTGAGTTACAACTTATAAGTGCAGTAATTATCATGCAATAAATAAGCCCTGCCGATGTGTATTTTATTGATATCATAATTAAATTACAAAAGGGTTTTTTGCAGCTTAAATAAATAACGTTTCGGTTTCAATAAATTAGCAATAATGAAGCTAACGAATACATTTAATAAATAGGAAGGCTGTTACACTAAATAATTTCATTGCTGCTTTTAAATAGAATTATTGAACAGGAGAAAGCCTGACAGTAAAATCGTCTTCTTTTATCATTGGCATACTATCGGCTTTCTTTTTGCGAAGATGTTTATAGTGAGTTTGTTGTGCAATCCTTTTGAGATCAGTAAATTGCAGCACCTCAAACTTGTGAGATAGCCTTCTGTAATTTATCCTAATCCATGCCAGTATTTTCTTTTACTGAAAAAAACTGCGGTAGCACTGTTTTATTACTTCACCTTTTTAGCTGGTAGTCAATTTCTTTGAGATTAAGAAAATTCTGTCTTTGTAGAGCCAGTGAAGAATACAGGATTTAGAGGCCATCATTTTCTATTTGTAGAAGAAGCAAAGAAAAACCCGCTGCAAGAGCGGGTTTTAATCAATTTTTTTTGCGGACTGGACGGGAAATATGGGACCAAAACCCGCAGACATTTAACTTTACTTCTCTTTACTTAACTTAACTATAAGATGTTGATTTTTAGATATTTATAAACAAATATACAACTTTCTCATTCTTACCTTTACATAGCTTGGCAGCACTATTATAGACCAAAAATAGACCAAGGTATGCGACAACCAATTAAACTTATCGTTAGAAAAGGCAAAGTGCGAAATGATGGCACCACCTTAATTTCCTTGCAGTATTGTTTTACTGCGGAACAACGTGCTGTATTAAGCACAGGAATTGGAATTCCACTTCAATTCT
>JANXSR010000223.1 GCA_025352625.1 Ferruginibacter sp. | reverse complement strand
CTTGAAATTCTTTCGGCAGTTTTATTTTACAGTAAAACATTTACTAACATGTAATATAGTAAGAAACATTTTTTTCTTTTTGTTCAAACAATTAATTTTTTTTTATGTTAAAGAAAACAGCTTGAATCTAATTTAGCTAACACCCAAAATCCTGATGACAAGCCATTTTTAATTATCATTTAAATATTTTAAGATGTACAAAAATTTAAACAAATGTGTAATTGCACTTTTCACTTATTTACTTATTATAAGTTGCTTTACCATTAATTTAAACGCTCAAAGTATGGATTCCTTAATAAGAGTTTATAATAATGAAACCATCCACTCATACGACCAGTCTTTTATAAAAGGAAGTAATCAATTAAAATTTGGAGATTTAAAAAAAGAGTTTAAATCTGATATAACAAAGGATCTCTACAAAAAGGCAAAAGGGCAGCGTATATTGGGCAGTGTAGTTACTGTTACGGCTATTTCAGCAATTATAGCCGGAGCTATTTTAAAAAAGAATGATAAAAATGGCTCGTTGCCATTAACGCTTGGTGGTATTGGTTTAAATATATGGGGCTTTCATCTTAGAAAACATTCAACTCAACTAGTAGATAGAGCAATCTGGCAACGAAATAAGGAAGTTTTATTTGGTGCAACTCCTTAGAAAATATTTTACCATCAATAAAATGATGTTTATAAATGTATCCATCCCACTAAAATTATAAAGTTTATCTTTTACCACTAATACATATCATTGATGAAAAAATATTGTTTTGTTGTTATTGCTGTTGTATTGGTTTTAAATTTCACCCGGGTGTGGGCACAGGTAGCAGCTTCCGATAATGATGATTTGGTTGTTACAACAGAATCCGGCAAAGTAAGAGGCAGCCTGGTAAAGGGCGTAATGGTGTTTAAAAGTATTCCTTATGCAGCACCACCAGTGGAAGAGCATCATTTTGCAATACCTGCTCCACACCTTCCCTGGCAAGGTATCCGGGATGCTACCAAGCAAGGCCCCACAGCTCCTTTTCCAAAACAGGCCGAAGGTGATATTGATGATACTCCTTCGATAGGTAAGGGCTGGATAAAAGGAGATGATTTTTTAACTACAAATGTGTGGACACCTGCAACAGGTGATAAGCACCTGCCGGTAATGGTGTACATACATGGTGGAGCTTTTGTTATTGGTACAAGTGATGTGCCTTTATTTGATGGTACTGCATTTGCAAAAAAAGGCGTTGTTATGGTATCGCTCAATTACCGTATGGGGATTGAAGGTTTTCTTAAAATTCCCGGTGTGCCAAGTAACCTTGGAATCAGGGATCAGATAGCTGCATTAAAATGGGTGCAGGATAATATTGCTGCTTTTGGCGGCGATAAAGACAATGTTACTGTTTTTGGTGAATCAGCAGGCGCCATTAGTGTGGGGGTGCTTATTGCAAGCCCTGCTGCCAGGGGATTATTTAAACGTTGCATTATGCAAAGTGGTTCTGGGCAGGCAGCCTTAAGCGGCGAGCAGGCAGATCGAATAGCGACACAGTATGCCAAAACTTTAAAAATAAAAAACAGCAGGGAGAGTTACCTGAATTTTACACCAGAAGAATTACTGGCAGCACAACCTAAGGTAACACCTAAAATGTTACAGCTTAAAACTAAAACTCATGCTGACCCTACGGGAGGCGTAGCCATTTTTTTCCCTGTTATTGATGGAGATATTATTCCGGATATGCCACTTACAACCGTTCGCAATAAACAAGCCGCTGCGTATGATTTGCTGCTGGGTTACAATACAGATGAAATGAATTTATTTTTGATACCCACTGGCGTGCTTAAAAAAATTAAGCTCCCCCTTGTTTTAAACATAGCAGTACGCAAGGTACATCCGGCACCAGCTCCATTGATTGCATTGTTTAGAAAAGAGTATCCCAAAAAGAATCTTGGTGAAATATTTTCGGCCATACTTACTTCTTACCAGGCACAGGTACCTGCTATAAGATTTGCAAATGCACAGGCAGCCTCGGGTGGCAAAACTTTTATGTATGAATTTGCATGGCCTTCATCTGTTGCGAATGGAATATATGGTTCATACCATGGCCTTGAAATGCCTTTTGTTTTTAATAACCTGCAATCAAAAGGAGATAGAGGAATGTTGGGGCCACAGGGAGGTCCACAACAATTAGCTGATAAAATGCAGGATGCGTGGGTAAAGTTTGCAACCAATGGTAACCCTGGCTGGGATGCTTACTCAACAACGG
>JANXSR010000164.1 GCA_025352625.1 Ferruginibacter sp. | reverse complement strand
CTTAACGCTATTGATTGCAAAATACTGGTAGTTTAAGTAAGTTAATTTCATCAAAGAATTTGTTGTCAACTTACCATAAGTAGTTTTAATGTCAATCAATATTTTTTTATCCTTTTCGTTAAGCGTTTTTACATAGTCAACTGAACCGATTTTTGTAAAACTCGTTTGGTCTTCCGATAATTGTCCATGTCCAACCATTGCAGCAAGGTCGGCATTGGCTGAAAATGAATAACAGCCGTACTTATAAGGAACAAAGTCATAATCAGGCTTCGTTTGTCTGTTTGCAAACAAAAAGAGCAATTTTTGCAAGGATATTTTAGGCAAATGCCCGTCAAATGCTTGCATCAAGGCTAATATAATTTTTCGTCTGTAAAACATGTTGCTAAGGTACGAAAATACCCTCTAAGGTATCCACGAAAAGTGAACTTTGTGAGTTAAAGTGTTCTTTGTCCTGCCGAATTTTGTAGGGTGTCACCGCATAGCAGCCAACGTGAGTTTGTGAAAAAACTTCTGGTGGCAAACAAATATACACACAATGTGAATAGCCTAAATGGTGTATGATTTTTGTAGATGAACAGCATGCAATTTATACAAGGAAACAACCGCCATCAAACCTACTTCACTACTCCCGACGACCAGGTGAGTGCTGACAATGCAGTAAGGCTCATGGATGCTTTTATTGATAAACTTGATTTACAAAAATTAGGTTTCACTGGCACTGTTCATAAGAGTGAAGGCCGCCCGCCTTATGCACCTGCTGTGCTTTTAAAATTGTACCTGTACGGCTACCTCAATAAAATCCGCAGCAGCCGTAAGCTGGAAAAAGAATGCAGCCGTAACATTGAGTTACAGTGGCTGCTGCTGGGGCTGCAACCAAACTATCACACCATTGCAGACTTTCGCAAAGTGCATGCACTGCCTTTGCAATCCATGTTTAAGCTATACGTTCAGTTTCTAAGCGATGCCGGCTTGTTGGGCAAAACAACCATCGGTATCGATGGCAGTAAGTTTAAAGCTGTCAACAGCAAGAAGAATAATTTCAACCAAAAAAAGATTGACAAGTACCGCCAGTTTATTGAAGACAAAGCTGCAAAATATTTACAGCAACTCGATGAACTGGATCAACAGGAAAACGTTACCGCCAGTGATGAGCTGCAGCTAAAAAAAGAAAAGATAACACAAGGACGAGACAGTATTGATTGCGGGCAGTGGTACACAAACCATATACACACCCGTAGCGCCTATGTTTGTGCAATAAACAATTTCAATTAATTATTACTAAGGATTGTGTTTAAAAAATTTGCCGTTATTACAACGGCAGATTTTTTGCCCTTTTTTATTAGCTATATGCAAAGCGATTAACATTCGCCAAAAAATAAAACACAATCAATTACAAAAAAATAAACAGTTCAATTTAAGCAAATAAAAAAAGGAGTAGCTTTTAACTAACCCCTTTTTTTATAATGTAAAATACTGTACTTATTTATTAGCAGGTGCCTGCTGTTGCTGGCCTTTCATCTTTTCTTGCATTGCCTGCATTTGCAGTTGCTGCTGCATCATTTTTTGTTGCACAGCCTGCTCATCTGCCATTGATTGTTTTTGGTTGGTAACTTCTACCACCTCTACTTCAAAAATAAGGTTTTCGTCAGGTGTAATTGCCGGGGCTTGTCCCTGTGTACCATATCCTAATGTAGAAGGAATATAAAAACGTGCTTTACTACCTTTTGAAAGCATACGTAAACCATCAACCCATCCCGGAATTACCCTTGGTGCCCACATTTGTACTGGAAGTAATTCAGTGTGATGAAACTGAGAATCAACATTTGAATCGAATGGTTTACCATCCATACTTTTACCCGTGTATTTCATTTTTACACCTACTGAATCGGTAACTTTTTCGCCTGTACCTGCCTGTAAAATTTCAACATAAACACCTTTGGGTGTTTTTGTTGCTTTAATATTTTTTGAAGCAAGGTAATCTGTGATGATTTTATCATCCTTTTTTATTTGTCCCAAACTATTTAAAGAGTCTTTTACTCTTGCAACTTCCATCTGTATTTTATAGGCACTGTCAGCTGCTTCTTTGGTAGTAAAAATGTTTACAATTTTATAATAAGCAATCAGGTGCCCCCCTTTTTTCATAAACGGCGGGGTGTTACCACCTTCTTTCATAACACTGTCAACCAATTGTCTAACAATGATGCTGTCACCTTTTTTAGATGCCTTAAAAATTTTGAAATAAACAGGCGGTATTTGCACTGAATCCATTTGTGCTATCTGGTTAGCAAATTTTCTTGAATCATACAATACGGTGTCCTTGTTTTCTCCTTTATAAGTTTGTGTAAACTGTATTTCAAAAAAGTTGCCGGCTTCAATAGTTTTTCCACTGCCTGTAGAAACTATTTTGTATTCCATTCCTTTTTCGCTTTTAGTAAAGGAACCACTGCTACAACTTGCCAGTATAACTGTTGATACTGCCAACAAATAAAAAAATTGCTTCATGTTTTTTTTTATATTTAAAATTGATAATTGCTTAATTGATCTTTATTTTCTTTCATGGCTTTAATAAACATTGCCACAACTTCTTCAAATGGTTCCTTATTTTGTCCCCCTGCTGCATTAACATGGCCGCCTCCATTAAAATAATTACGGGCAAAAGTATTTACATCAAAGCCGCCTTTGCTTCTAAAAGAACTTTTACGTTCTTCTCCTCTGTCAATAATAATTGCCGCCAGTTTTATTCCCTGTATACTTAAAGGATAATTTACCAATCCTTCTGTATCACCTGTTTTTATATTGTATTTAATAAGGTCTGCCTGCGGAATAGCTATCAGGGCGGTATTGTATTCATAAAATACTTCCATCCTGTTAAGCAATGCATTTCCTAAAAAACGAAAACGGTTTTCAAGGAAATTATCATATAATGCTTCGTGTACCGGTCCATGGTCCAATCCCTTTTCTTTAAGTTTAGCAACCATACTGTGTACATTGGCAGTAGTGGCAGGAAAACGAAAAGACCCCGTATCTGTCATTACGCCTGCATATAAACATTCTGCAACCGCTCCATTTATTTTATCTTCGTGGCCACTGGCAATAATAAAATCATATACCATTTCGCAGGTGGAGCTTTTATTGATATCGCTTTCGCCGTAAGCAAACTTATCAACCTGCGGCTGCTGGTGATGGTCAAGTAAAATTCTTTTACCCGCTGCACTGCCCAATTTTTCTTCCATGCGTTTGGTGCGGTTAAGCGTATTAAAATCCAGGCAAAATATCCAGTCAGCATCATCAATTGCTTTATTGGCATCCTGCGTTTGCCTTTCATAATCCAATACATTTTTTGTACCCGGCATCCAATTTAAAAAATCTGCCCAATTGGTTGGCGAAATAACCGTAACAGAATGGCCAAACTGAATTAAAAAATTATACAAGCCCAAAGAAGAACCCATAGCATCGCCATC
>JANXSR010000161.1 GCA_025352625.1 Ferruginibacter sp. | reverse complement strand
TTCGCAATTAATTACAATTACATAATCTCCGCAGTCTACGTGTGGAGTGTAATAAGCCTTGTTCTTACCACGAAGAACTGCTGCAATTTTAGAACACATGCGGCCAACGGTTTGATTAGTACCATCTATTACATACCAGTTGTGTGTAACGGTAGCCTCGTTCGCATGTTTGGTGGTGAAATGTAGTTTACTCATTTGTATTTATTTTTTAAGTGATGCCTTCGCTATCCCGAAGGGCTTTTTTTAATGGACGGCGAAGGTAGGCTGCTATACTTTAATTTCCTACAAAAGGAAGAAGTATTTTTAGAGATGCTCTGTAACAGGCTGATTTTCAATAAAAATTTTGACCATAAATATTTACTTCACAAAATTAAGCAGTTTTTAAGGTTCAGAATTAATATGTTCCGGTATAAATATTTACAAATTGATTGGGCTAACCATATTTGCTAAAAGTCAATCCCCACCCACTTCTTCTGTTTTTTTTCGTATTTCTCGTAATTAAATGCATACAACTTACCAGGGCGGTGTGAGGCATCCTGTTCAATTTCATTGAGATCGATCAATAAATCCATTGTGAAAAACTTTTTCCTGAAATTTCGCCTGTCCATTTTTATATCAAGAATGGCTTCATATAAATTCTGCAAATCTCTTAAAGAGAATTTTTTGGGCAATAAATTAAAACCCAATGGATGTTCCTGCACCCTCTTTTGCAGCTGTTTTAAACAATTGTCGAATATTTGCTGGTGATCAAAGGCAAGGTCATTAACCGTTTTAATATCATGCCAGTGTAACTCATTGTCTAAAATATTTATTTTGTGGTGCTGTACATTTATCAGGGAACAATACGTAACTGTAACTACCCTTCCTGCGGGATGGCGGTTAACGCTTCCAAAAGTGTGTACCTGCTCCAGGTACACATCACTTAAGCCCGTACGTTGCTTTAATATTCGGTAGGCCGCAGCGTCAAGATCTTCTTTTGGGAAAACAAGGTCGCCCAACAACGACCATTTGCCGGAATATTTTTTAAGGTCGCTTCTAATCAGTAACACTTTTAATTTGTTTTCATCAAACCCAAAAATCACGCAGTCAACAGAAAGAGCAATACGGTTGGTATTTTCTACTTCAGACTGTATAGCATGTAATGTTTTTACATTTTTTGTATGCATTACTTTATCCTTAGGTGACATTCTTTAGAAAAAATTTAATGATGAAATAGTGATTATTTTTTTATGAATTGCAAATAGTGCCCCTTTCCGTTTTGCTCAAGTTTTATAAAGTAGTTACCGGAAATTATTGCCTTTACTTGATTTGACAAAATTAACTGGTACTGGCCCTGGCTTTTATTGCCACTAAAAAGCGTTTGCAGGTGCTGTCCTAATGAATTCACCAAGACAAGATTAACGGTTCCGTTACCAGGCACCAGGTAATCAATTACAGCTAAACTATTTACAGGATCTGGTGAGATTTTAAGGCCAAACCCATTCTTAATATTGCTGATGTTATTGTTTCTTGAAGAAGTTGTAAACTGTGCAGTAGCGTAATTATCTATTGATAATGCTGAACAATTCGCACTCACCCTCCAATCATATGTAGATGCAGCCGTTAAGTTCTGTAATAAAAAACTGTTGGTGGTGATATTGGCCGCAACATTGATCCATGTGGAAGCTGACACAGGTTTGTAATCAACCGTATAAAAAATTCCCGACACCAACTTCCAATTTAGTGTAGCCGAAGTAAGGGTTATTGCTGAGACTGATAAATCTGTAGGAACAGACGGAGTGGGCGATACTATTACTGTGGTGGTCGCCCTTGGACTTTCGCCACAATTATTAGCCTGGCTTACATAGTAGAAGAAAGAACCAGAGGTTAAGGTTGAAGGAGTAATTGCCACACTGCTGCCTGAACCACCTGTTACAGTAGTGTACCATAATAAATTGGTGCCGGTTGCAGCTAAAGGTACAGCTGTTGAATTTTGACAATAAGTAACGGAAGAAGCTGCAACTGTTGGAGCTGCGGGGATTGCAGTTACAGTAACGATTATTGTTGCCCGCTGGCTTTCACAAGCATTGTTGGTTTGACTAACATAATAATTTGTACTACCCCCTGCCACAGTAGGCGGTACAGGCGAGGTGGAATTTCCCAAACCACCCGTGGCTATGGTATACCAAAGCAAATTGGTGCCGGTTGCACTCAATGCGGTTGCATTGGTATTTTGACAATACGCAACAGGGCTGCTAACAACAGGTGCTGAAGGTTGTGCATTTATTGTTAGCGTTATCAACGCCCTGGAACTTTCGCAGCCATTGGCAGTTTGGCTTACATAAAAATATGTATTGCCTGTAGCAGATGTAACAGGAACAGGTGCATTGGAAGATTCTGTTCCACCAGTTGAAGTTGAATACCATAATAAATTGGTGCCAGTAGCAGTCAATGCAGTAGCAGTAGCATTCTGACAATATGCTACCGGAGTAGTTACAACCGGAGCCACAGGTATAGCATTGATGGTTACAGTGATAGCCGCTCTCGGGCTCTCTCCACAACTTAAAGTCTGGCTTACATAGTAATTGGTTGAACCTGCTGTACCAGTTCCAGGTATCGGCGCTATAGTTGTTCCGGCTCCTCCGGTTGAAGTTGTGTACCAGATCAAATTGGTTCCGGTAGCTGTTAAAGCAACGGCTGTAACATTTTGACAATAACTTATTGGTGTAGTTACTATTGGTGCTGGTGTAGATGCGGTAACAAAAACAACAATGGGTAAGCGGGCCCCTTCACAACCTACGGTCTGACTTACATAATAAGTATTGTTGCCAATAGTTGTTGTTGAAGGAACAGGTGCTGTTGTGCTGCCTGTTCCGCCGGTTGCAGTTGTGTACCACAACAAATTTGAGCCAGTGGCAGTCAGTGCAGAGGCTGTTGCATTCTGGCAATAATTAACAGGGCTAGTTGCAGTTGGAAATGCGGTTGTACATGAAGGCTTACTAACATACACATGATATTCTCCCGGTTGTAAGGTAATACTTTGTGTAGCAGTAGTAATATTGAAAGCAGCATCCGTTGCGCCATTGATACCTGCCCCTGTTCCATTGCCCAGGTAACTGTACCAATCGCCTGTTCCCTGAAAAGTGATGCTCCTTGTTTGCGGGGTTATATCCATATTGGCAACAACCGTAACTTTCATTCCGGTTGCTAATGGGTCGGCAATTTGAAAACGCCTGAACAAACCACTGTTGTCATTAAAATCGTAGGTGAATGTGGTGTTGTTAAAAACAGCAGGATTGTCCAATCGCAGCCTGATCAGTTTGGAATAAGCATTCCATAATTTCAACCGGTTAGCATCAGACATATATTCCCAGTGCGGAGGTTTATTGGCAACGTTTGATCCATTAAATCCAATAGAAACATCATAGCCCCTTTCACCAAACTGCCAGATCATTTTAGGACCGGGAACGGTAAAGAAAATCGCCGCAGCAGCAGCTTGTCTCTCTAGGGCGGTAGCCAGGTTTTTTACATTGTAACTGCCTGCACTATTGCCATACTGCAGGTTTTTGTACATCAGCCTTTCTTCATCATGGCTTTCCATGTAGCCCATTTCAGAGGGCGTAGTTAAGGCTTCCTGAGTACCGTTATAAATTATTTTAGAGATGTCTGCATTGCTGCTATACCCCATCGTATTCTGATTGTAAGTGGCATTATTATTTCCCCACAACATAAATCCTTTTGTAGCATATTCTTGTTCTTCCTGGCGTTGCTGGCCCAGAAATTCGAGTATCATGTAAGTAGTAGGAAACTTTGGAATGATATAGTCGTAGTAGCGATTAAGATTTGCCACCCTACCTGCATCATAATTTTCTACAGTAGTAGTTGACGTTGTTGTTTGTGTAAATCCTTTGGCCAGGTCAAAACGAAATCCATCTATTTTATATTCTCCCAGCCAATATTCCATCGATCTTTCAACCAGGTATTGCGTGGCGGTAGACGTATGGTTTAAATCTTCAAATACACTGTACGGATGAGGGGCAGTTTGGTTAAACCAGGGGCTGCTCGCAGCAGGTTTACCAGCAGCAGCATCCCAGTATAATTTCCCCTGCGGATTGCTGAAGGCATCCATGTGATTGTACACGACATCTAAAATAACAGCAATACCATTCTGATGGCACAAATCAATGAATTCCTTGAACTTATTTTTTGTACCATAAGCTTTATCCAGGGCACAGTAAAAAGTAGGATTGTATCCCCAACTTTCGTTACCGCTGAACTCATTTACCGGCATCAATTCAATGGCATTAACACCCAGGCGTTTGAAATATCCAATTGTATCAATCAACATTTGATAATTACGGGCATCGCCAAAATCACGTACCAACAATTCGTAAGTGATAAGATTCCGCTTGTCTGGTTTTGTAAAATTAGTAACCTGCCAGGTATAAGCAGGTGCACAGGGTTGCAATACACTTACAATTCCGTTCTGCGCTGCAGATACATTGGCGTTTACCGGGTAAGGTTTTAAACCAGGGTAAGTAGCAGCCGGAATATATTGGTCGTTGTTGGGGTCCAGTATTTTTTCACTGTAGGGGTCTGCTATATAAATTGAATTATCTACGATGTACTCAAATGCATATTCAGTATTTGCAGTAAGACCGTTGATGGTGATCCAGTAATAATTGCCATCCGGTGTTTTATTCATTTGGTATTGCGATTGAGCTGCCCAGTTACTTCCCGGAAAATCCCCTATCACTACCACATTGTTTTTGTTGGGAGCAAATAATACCAGCGTTACAGCGCTGCAATTACCTCCGTAATTGATGCCCTCTATTGCTCCTGTTGGTAAGGGTGCAACAATATTTACGGGAGTAACATAAAATTTTATCGTGTCGTAATAACTTATTCCTCCTGCAATAAGTTCCGATACCAGTTGTTGATTTCCCGGATTGGTTATTATGGGGTTAGCTGTAATGGTGGCTGTGCCGGTTAAGGGCCCGGCAATTTTTGTTCCGTTAAAATATAAATTTAAAGTACCTGTTGTGGCAGAAGCTACAGCACTGGCAGCAATTGATTGATTGACGGTGGCGGTGACTGCCTCATGCGATAAAATACTGGTTGGCACAATCGGTGGATTTATAAATTGGATATGATTTCCTCCGGCAGCATAGACCGGCACATACATATCAGTTCCATCGGCATTTTTTTGTACTTTATTACCTGAAGCATCCCTGAAAAGAAGGGCGATTTTTAAAATGGTTTCACCAGCAGGTACCCCACCTGCACCTGCATTAAAATAAGCACGTGGGTTGGTAATGGTATACGACCATTTATCACCACCTAGTGCTGTTGCCACGGGCGCACTGGTGGTTGCCCATGTGGTTGGTACATACTTCCAGTCTGTTGGGCTTGTACTAAGGTTTGTAATAACGCCGAGGTGCATATAAACTGTGCCGGCATAACCCAATAGACCCTGGTTTCCCTTTGCTGCATCTACCGTAATTACTACTGTTGAATTATCAGTTGAAAACTGTGGTGCCCATGAAAGTAATTGAGCGTGGGTAGAAATATATACAAACAGCAGGGTAAGCCCAAGCAAGGTTTTTCTCATATAGCAACATTTAATGTGTAAAATACACACATTATTGAAAGTGGCAAAAAAAGGTAACATGGCAGTTTGATTTATTTATGGTTTAGCAAGAATTAAAACCTTCTCAATAGCTCTTACAAAAATTACGCTGCTTGTTTTGTTATTTACATTACGCTGTGGCCATTGAATTATTTAATTTTACCGCAGAAGTAATTTTATGTACAATAAAGAACAAACAAAAAACTTACAGCAAAAAACAACTGATTGGTTGCTGAAAATCAATAAAGAAAATGCTGCAACAGTTACCCAGCCGTCAATTGAAGATTTAAGAGCAATTCTGCGTTTTCATGAGTACCGGTACTACGTACAAAACGATCCGCTCATTGGCGATACGGAATATGATGTATTATACAAATTGCTTGAAAAAATGGAGAAAGAAAATCCTTCTTTCATCACGGCAGATTCACCTACGCAAAGAGTTGGTAAAGGATTGGTTAGCAGTTTCCCAAAAGTACAGCACCTGGTGCCGATGCTTTCATTGGAGAACTCTTACAATGAAGCAGACCTGGTTGATTGGGACAGGAAGGCAAAAGAACTTTCCGGTCTGCCCGAAATTGAATATTGTGTAGAACCAAAATTTGATGGCGCCAGCATTTCACTCATTTACGACAATGACCAGTTAAACCGCTCTGCTACAAGAGGAGATGGTGTTGTTGGTGATGAGATTACCCAAAACACCCGGCAGATAAAATCTGTTCCGCTTACAGCGGCGTTCAGCAATTATGGCATTGAACAAATAGAAATCCGCGGTGAGGTACTCATCAATAAAAGCAATTTTAAAAAGTACAATGATAAATTAATAGAAGAAGGCATTCCACCTTTTGCCAACCCCCGCAATTCGGCTGCCGGTTCCCTGCGCATAAAAGATACGGCGGAAGTAAGCCGGAGAAATTTAGAAGCTTTTTTATACCATGTAAGCTACATAACAACTACGGATAACCGCCAGCCCACCACACATTCCGGCATGCTCGACATGCTCTGGAACCTTGGTTTCAGAAGCCCGAAAAAAGAAATGATTGTTGTAAAAGGCATTGACAAAGTAATACAGCATGTGGCAGAATTTGAAAGTAAAAGAGATACGCTGCCTTACGAGATTGATGGCATGGTAGTAAAAGTAAACGACCTGCAGTTACAGGAGCGTTTGGGCATGACATCCCACCATCCCCGCTGGGCCATCGCTTTTAAATTTAAAGCAAGGCAAGCCACCAGTAAATTATTGAATGTGGAATTCCAGGTGGGCAGAACGGGTGCCGTTACGCCTGTTGCCAAAATAGCCGCTGTGGCTGTTGGTGGTGTTACGGTCACAAGCATCTCCATCCACAACGAAGAATACATAAAAGAAAAAGACCTGATGCTGGGTGACACTATCCTTATAGAAAGAAGCGGTGATGTGATTCCGCAGATTGTAAAATCATTTCCTGAATTGCGCAATGGTGAAGAGACTATTATCCGGTTTCCTACACAATGCCCTGTGTGCAACCATCCATTGTTTAAGCCGGAAGGTGAGGCCGTGTGGCGCTGCATCAATATCAATTGCGAAGCACAGGTAGTAGAACGCATCATACATTTTGTAAGTAAAGATGCCATGGACATTAAAAGTTTTGGAGAAGCCAACGTACGCAAGTTTTATGAGCTGGGTTTATTAAAAGATGTGCCTGGTATTTACAAGGTAGATTTTGAAGCCATTGGAAAATTAGAGGGCTTTGGAAAAAAATCAGTTGATAATTTACAGGCCGCTATTGAAAATTCCAAAACGCAACCCTTGCATCGCCTTATTTATGGGCTCGGAATCCGGTACGTAGGAGAAACCACTGCCAAAACACTGGCCAATGCTGTGGACCATTTACTGGAATTTACCGGTTTTAGTGAAGAGCAATTGCAAAACATGGAGGATGTAGGCATTAAAGTGGCAGGAAGCATCTACCGGTTTTTTCGTGATGCAGAAAATCTGCAATTGTTGCAACAGCTTGAAGCACTGGGCATCTCTTTAAAAAATCAAAAAAAGCAAGTGGCGTTAAATGACGCCCTGTCGGGACAAACCTTTTTATTTACCGGCACACTTACCCAGTTAAAAAGGAGCGATGCCGAGTCGATGGTAGAAGAAAACGGCGGTAAAATTGTAAGTGGTGTTAGCAGTAAATTAAATTACCTCGTTGTAGGTGAAGATGCAGGCAGCAAGCTGGAAAAAGCCAAAAAAATACAAACCATTAAAATTATCAGCGAAGAAGATTTTATAAAAATGCTGCCTGCTTAGTAAAATATTTCGCATCTATTTAAAATAAAGGACAAGGATAACCAAGGTTAATATAACGCATTTGTTATAACCTTTTGTATTATATAATTTTAGTGTTGCGATAGTTATTTGAACTTCAAATTTAGACTATCGAAAGTAGGAGTGTTTAATTTTACGACTATCGTATCTGCTGTTGTCATTTTTAGTTTATCTGGTTGGGATTGCTTTTTAGTCTCTAATAATTTGGGAGCTAATGCTATTAAAGCACCCAATGTAGCAGTACAGCAAAACTTTATCAATTCGTTTCTTAGCCAATTGGTTTTTTGATTTAATTCAATCCGAGTTATTTTGTTTTTAAGACTATTTATTTCATCTTCTTCACTTTTCTTTAGGTATTCTTTTCTTTTATATGCCAATACACCCTCAATTGTTAGGCTTATTTTCCTGTCATCTACTTCATATGGGCTATCTGCACCCTCATCTTTTATATGTTTATAGTATGCCAATATTTCTATGGCATCGGATAAATTATGCCAGTCTTTTTCTGAAATATTTACTTGCTCCCTAGTAGCTTTTGCTTTTTGAATATAAAATATAGTGTTTGCCGGATGTATCTTTTCATCGTATTTAGAAGGATTAAAAATTATATCTGCCAATACCCCAAATTGCAATTGATTAAATCCATAGTGTCGCTTGTATATTGGTGTCATCCCTTTTTCATCACTACCAGTAGCCGTAACTGAAAAGCCTGCTTTATTATATAATGCTTTTAATATTTCATGTTCTAGTACATCCATGTTACTAAGCTAATAAAATTATTTTCAATACTATTACAGATTTAACGGTTAAGTAAAGGAAATAGAACCTCTCAAATTATCAGAAATAAAGAAATAGTATATTGTCGTCTTAAAGCAAATGCAATGGTTCTTGATTTCTCTCATCTTCCACGTACCCAACAAATGTTGGTTTACGAAGCCAACATAAGAGGTGCTTATATCTCTATTTCATGCGATTCAGAAAGATTAATGGATGATTTGGTCGCACTATGTGAGTTAGGGAAAATTTTCCCGACCGGATTAGATGAAAAAACAGATGATGAAATTATTAAGACAATTATAGCTTATAAGGTAAGGCTAATTACATCTTTAGAAATGGGTAAAAAGCTTGATAGGTGTCAAAAAGGATTAAAGAATTACAATCAAAACTATTTTGAAGAATTTAATAAACACTTTACTGTTATTGCAGATTTAGTAAAGGATAGAAACTTAATGGCTCATGGCTATACGGATTTTGATATTCATCAAAACCCAAATCAAGTGCTTATTTTATTTGAAAACGTTGAGAGAGGTAAAAAGAAAGAAAAAGTAATAGATTTTCAGCCATTCATTATGCAACTAGAAAGGTATAGAAGTGTTATAATGGAATTATTAGAATTAGTAGTCAGATTACGGATTGAAAACTTCGGCAATAGGAACATAGTGTGATTCAATATATCCTAAATAGAATTTATAATCTTTATTAGCTTAATAGCCCAAATGCGACCTATATCTTTTTAATTCATTGAAAGTTGATTTATCGTCAACATAAATTTCTTGCCATTTCCAGATATAGATGCCAAATATATTTTATATTTATAGTATCGATTTATTCAACCAATGTGCTTAACGAAACCATTGGGCGTTTGCAATTGCAAAACAATTTAAATCATGCTATATGATTAAGAAATTCCCCGGAGAAACCTGGCATCCCCTTCACTTTACCGGCTATAAAATATTGCGGAGAAGATATGCTGTTTCATCCTTTGGCCGTGCAGCAAGTTTTAGAGAAGATGTACACACAGATGGTAAATTGCTGAACGGATCTTTAACGTCTGGTTACCGCACTTTAAACCTGCACCTCGAAAAAGGAAACGGTACCATTTACCTGCACCGGGAAATAGCAAAACTGTTTTGCCAGAAACCCTCAGCCAAATACAAATATGTAATACACATCAATCATAAAAAAGAAGACAACCATTGCAGCAATTTAAAATGGGCCACCCTGCAGGAAGTGGGAACCCACCAGCAAAGCAGTCCGCAAAAAATTGCTTACAAAAAAAGGCAGGCCAATAAAACAGAAGGGCTTAAACTGAATGTAACAAAAGTAAGAGCCATAAAAGAAGCCATAAAAAATCCAAAGCGCAAGCTTACCTATAAATTAATGGCGGCGAAATATGGTGTAAGTGAAATGACCTTGTATAGAATTAAAAGCGGGGAGAACTGGGGGAAGGTGTAACAATTTTTTTTACAAAACATAACAGGAACCATCACCGGGTTCCTTTTTTATTGCGGTACATTTGCTACCACAAATTATAATTTCAACATGCTGCAAGCTGCAACCATCAGGTTTTTAAAAGACCTTCAGAATAACAACAACAAGCCCTGGTTTGATGAACACAGGAAAATATATGAAGCTGCAAAAGCAGACTTACAAACCATGGTCGGTCAGTTAATTCCTGCCATTGCCGCTTTTGATGAACCAATCGGCACACTGGAAGTAAAGGATTGTACCTTTCGGATAAACCGTGATGTACGGTTTAGTAAAAATAAAAGTCCTTATAAAAATAACATGGCGGCTTATTTCAGCAGGGGCGGCAAAAAGGCAAGTGTGCCCGGTTACTATTTTCACTGCGAACCCGGTAAAAGTTATGCTGCCGGTGGCTTCTACTCACCAATGCCTGCAGAGCTGGCCAAAGTAAGGCAGGAGATTGATTATAATTTTGAGGAGTGGAAAAATATCATTGCCCATAAAGCCTTTAAAAAATATTTTCCACAAGGCATTGAAGGGATAGAATCGCTGGTACGGCCACCTAAAGGATATGATGAAAATAACCCTGCCATCCATTACCTTAAAATGAAGCATTTTATTGTAAGCAAACCATTTACTGATGCAGAACTGCAAAGCAAAACATTGGTAAAGGATGTAGCGAAAGTTTATGAAACCATGAAGTCCATGATTGATTTTTTAAACAGGGCAGTGGAATAATTAATGGTAATGTTCATATGGATGTATCATTCAGTCACATAAATTTTACCGCTTAATAACCGGGCAATCCAACTGGTTCTTCTTACCAAATTTAAATACCAGTCCGATGGTATGCGATTGATAGAAATCTTTTTTTGCAGGATTGGCCACCCGGCTAAAACCGTCGAGGTAATCCGTAAAAGTGTACCTGAAATTTGTTTCGGTAGTTAAGGCTATTTTGGGTGTTAAATAATATTCTACCCCTATACCAACCGGCAATGCCATTATGGCCCTGGGTGGTGTTCTGTTTAAATCCTGGTTAAGGCCAATTTCTACCTGCGGATCGTTTACAAAAAAGGCTTTGTTTAAACTACTGCTGCGGCTCACATTTAAAAAATTTACACCAACACCACCAAACAGGTAAGGTGAAAAGCGTTTACCGATTTCATTGCCATTGTTACCAAACATATTCCAAACCAGTAATTCTGAAATTTCTGTAACCGGAGAAGAGAAACTGAGGTTGCGCTGCTGCCTGTAGGCGGGTGTTTTATAAAGCGATTCGTTGCCCCGCAATGTTCCAAAAGCAAGGTTGGTTCTTACAATAAAAGATGGTGTCAACACCCTGGAAATGTAAAAAGCCAACGCAGGCTTTACTGTTTTGTAAGAGCCCAATGCAGAGGGCGTAAGATCACCTTGGTAAACCAATACACCACCCTGCACACCTATCTGCCAGTTACTTAAATTTAATTGTGCGTTGGCCAAGCTTATACTTACACTTAATACTATAATAGTAAATACGCCTGCTTTGTTTGGTTTGTTCATGGTGATTTATTTTTAAAGATTAAGAATAAATTCCCATGCAGTCAGCGAAAAAATTCGGTAAAAAAATGCAGGTAGATGTAGCTACATAAAAAAAGAGGATAATTACTTTAAAATATGTTTGTTGATAAAACAATAATGCGCTAAGCTATATAATATTGTTGCGTTAAATCACAAAGAAATCATAAAGTAAATGCGATTAAAAATAGCAGGAAGGACAGCAAAACAATGCCGCCAAATGGTATTACACTTAGATAAATGTAATTTTTTTAAAGATGAATGGATGTTTTTATGCTCTAAAAAAGTAGTGGCCAGTGATAAAAATCACCGGCCTTGCTTACCTCTGAAACCACAAGAAAAATCTTTACAGAATATTTTTATAAGGATATATATAGTATTTAAAACATCACACTCACGACTGCTTGTCTTGACGGAAGGGCTTTCTTTAAGATAGGAGGAAATTTAATTTACCGAGCAGGCTGTAAAAGTAATATTTTTATTTGACAAATATAATTTTTTTATTGTTCCATTCTGCGTTGAAATAATTTTTTTAGGCCGTTTGATAAACATCCTGCTTTTTACGATGGCACCTCTACTTGTGGGAGTTTTTTTAATTATTGGATCAATCCCTGTGTATCAAAAAGCTTCCAAAAAATACCTAATTTACCCTAAAAATCACTTTGTATCATCTTTAAACTCATCTCTAAGCCACTATTATCTGTAAGAGGTTAATACTCGAAAAGGGTCATTTTAACCTCCTTAAGATAGTATTAAAATACGGGAAAAGTAGCGCTGTATTGCGCTTAAAAACTAATATGCGTTAGTTTTGTAAAAAGTAATCAAGTGTAATGGCAAAAATTAAGTCAGGAAATAATTCAACGAAAAAAGAAACTGTTATTGAACAGGCTGCTTTTTTATTTAAAACCAAAGGCTATCCGGCAGCTTCTATGAGGGAACTTGCCATTGCACTTGGTGTAGAAGCTCCCAGCCTTTACAATTACATTGGTTCTAAAAGCGAACTGTTACAAACCATTTGTTTTAATGTTGCCAGTGAATTTTCAGTTAACCTTGGCAGGGTGGAAAACTCGTTAGAAGCGACGATTGCAAAAGTAGAATCCATTATCCGTTTTCACATCCAAACAATGCTTAGCCGGTTTAATGAAGTGTATGTTGCTAATCATGAATGGAAACATTTAGAAGAACCTTACTTTAGTGAGTTCCTACATTTTCGTCGTGATTATGAAAAACGGCTGGTGATTTTAATTGAAGCAGGAATTGAAAAAAAAGAAATAAAAAATCTTCATCCTTATGTAACGGTATTAACCATTTTATCAGCGGTTAGAGGGCTAGAATTCTGGCATGGTCATAAAAAAAATGTAACCGCACAGGAATTAGAAAATGATATGGTGAACCATTTATTACATGGTATTGTAAAATAGTTTCTTAGTACTTATATCCCTTTGTATGCTTGAATTTCTTCCAATTTATCATTCTATTTTAAGAATGATTTTTTATTATTTAACCGGTTCATAAATATTTTTTTATGGATAAACCAATCCTTCGCCCATTTCCAGTACTTTATAATTTACTTTGTATTGATAACATTGTGCTTCAAATTTTTGGGGGTCTTCTGTATTAAATTCAAACAAGTGATAGTGATGCGGAATTACCAGTTTTGCACCAATTACTTTACCGAGCCTGGCTGCTTCCCCAGGGTTAAGATTACCTGCCACCTTTCTTTCGGGCTTGTTGCCGTTGATTGGCAAAAAAGCAATATCAATTTTATATGCTGTTAATGTTTCTTCCAACCCTTTAAACCAAACTGTATCGCCTGAATGATAAACAGCAAAGTGCCCAAACTGAACAACATAGCCCATGAATTTACACTGTCCTTTTTCATTTCGTTCAATATCGTTATGTGCTGCAGGAACACCTGTTATTTTAAATCCTGCATGCTCATAAGTTAACCCGTCATTAAGTCCCACTGGGAAATCTTTAGGGCATCCAATTCTATTTACTACAAACTCCCTGTTGGCCTCGGGAATGATAAATTTAATATCCTTATTCTTTTTTATGATTGGGATCAATGTGTCAGCATCCAAATGGTCAGTATGGTTATGACTTGAAGTAACGATATCAATAAAACTGAGTTGAGCAGGATCAATTACCAACTCACTCATTCTTGTATGCGGCTTTTCTGTATCCTTGTATTTGTGTGTAAGCGTGTCAGAAAGGTAAGGGTCAAACAATAAATATTTGCCGCGCCATTTTAACAAAAACCCACTTTGTGCCAACCACCAAATTTTAAACCCAGTATTACTTTCGAATGATTGAATGTCATTCAAAAGCACGCTATCCTTTTGTTTGGGTTTAATTAATTCCATTGACCTTTTAAATTATGTTTTACAAGAAAAAATTAGAAGTCTCTCACCGTGTTTTACCTCATCGATTTTGCTGCTGCACACATGTTGGCAATTTTTTGTTTGGTTGCCCAACGTGCTGTTTGCGACATGCCGCAATCTGAAGCCACCGCTAATTTTTCAGCAGGTATGTATTGCAGGCATTTTGCTATTCTTTCTTTAACATCTTCTACGGTTTCTACGTAATAACTTTTTACATCAATCACTCCTACTGCGACATCCATTTTTTCTGCAAATCTTTCCAGCAAATGAATTTCAGCAAAGTTTAGTACAGTCATTTCAGAGTGCAATTCATCAACTGCCAAATCAAGAAAATCGGGAAGCATTGGTGCAATTGTCTTTTTACCAACAGAACGCCCTTTATAATTTCCAAAACATAAATGAGTGCCGATCCTTGTTTTACCAACAATCCCTTTTACGGTTCTATTAAAAATATCTACAAACCGTTTGGTGTCTTCCTTATAGGCGTAACACGACATAGACGGTTCATCAATACAAATTTCCTTTGCTCCTGCTGCCACAAGCTCTTCCAGTTCTTTTGCTACCATTGGTAAGAGTGCTTCCGTAATTTCCCAGCGGTCTTTGTAAATTTCACCAGGTAACATTCTGCCAGAAAGTGTGTACGGACCTGGGATAGAAGCCTTTAAAATTTTATACGGTGGGGCCAATCTTTTGAGTCTCTT
>JANXSR010000153.1 GCA_025352625.1 Ferruginibacter sp. | reverse complement strand
CCGAATACGGTGAAGAGGACGCCGACTTCGACAAGCTCGCCGCCGAGCAGGCCGACCTCGAAGCCATCATCTCGGCCGCCAATATTGTTCACGATATATTATCGTTCCGTAGGAACGAAATGTGTAAAATATTAAAATATGCATTTCCAATTCATTTAGAACAATCAGGTGCATATACTTTTCCTACGGAACAATCTAAACCATTATAATTTTTCTACCTACCTTCCGTTCCGACGGAACGAAAGAATGATCTTAACGAAACTTCATTGAAAAATAGTTTCGAATATTTACTCCAACTAACCTGCTTTTCATTTATTGTAACCTATGCAGAAAAATTAAAAAAGCATTAGAGTCAGGATATTCTGTTTTGGAGAGGAGTTAAGGGTAAGGTAAATACATGCTAACACTTGAAAGGCAATTATAAGAATTAAAATGAGTACGCCATTACCTTTATGGGCTCATAAAACTAACAGGAAAATGAAAAAATTTATAGACGATAATTTTTTATTGCACAGTAAAACTGCCATTGAGTTGTACCATGGTTTTGCAAAAGCAATGCCCATCATTGATTACCACAATCATTTATCGCCGGAGCAGATTGCCAACGACATTAATTTTGAAAACCTTACCCAACTTTGGTTGTATGGCGATCATTACAAATGGAGGGCCATGCGTACCAATGGTGTACCGGAAAAATACATTACCGGTGATGCTACCGATTATGAAAAGTTTGAACAATGGGCTGCAACGGTGCCCTATACCTTGCGCAATCCTTTGTACCACTGGACACACCTTGAGCTGCAGCGCTATTTTAATATTGATACCATCCTGTCTCCCGAAACTGCGAAGGAAATTTATGAGGATTGTTCGGCCAAATTAAAAATGCCGGAATATTCCGTAAGGAATTTGTTGCGCAAAATGAATGTGAAAGTGCTTTGCACCACCGATGATCCTACAGATTCTTTGGAGCATCATCAAAAAATAAAAGCTGATGGATTTGAGATAAAAGTATTACCTGCTTTTCGTCCGGATAAGGCCATGAACGTGGATGATATCGTGAGCTTTAATACATACGTAAACACATTGCAGGAAGTATCCAATATTTTAATTGCCTCTTTTGAAGATTACCTGCTGGCGCTCAAAAGCCGCCATGATTTTTTTGCAGCAAATGGTTGTTGCATTAGCGACCATGGACTAGAACAGATTTATGCGGTGGATTACAATGAGGCAGAAATAAAAAATATATTCCGCAAAATAACTGCAGGTGAATCCATATCACAACCGGAGAACATGAAATTTAAATCGGCCATGCTGGTAAAATTTGCCACCTGGGACCATGAAAAAAACTGGGTGCAGCAATACCACCTTGGCGCATTGAGAAACAACAATTCCCGTATGCTGAAAACGCTTGGCGCTGATACGGGCTGGGATTCCATCGGAGATTTTTCGCAGGGCAAGCAACTGTCTAAATTTTTAGACCGGCTCGATAGCACCAATCAACTGGCAAAAACAATTCTTTATAATTTAAACCCGGCAGACAATGAATTAATAGCTACCATGGCGGGAAATTTTAATGATGGCAGCGCAGCAGGCAAAATGCAATTCGGTTCTTCCTGGTGGTTTTTAGATCAGAAGGACGGCATTACTAAACAGATCAATACACTCAGCAATATGGGCCTCCTAAGTAAGTTTGTCGGCATGCTCACAGACAGCCGCAGCTTTATGAGCTACCCCCGACACGAATATTTCCGGCGCATTCTCTGCAATATTTTTGGTGAGGAAATCGAAAATGGAGAACTGCCCAATGACATTGCCTGGACAGGAAAACTCATCCAGGATATTTGCTATAACAATGCGAAAGGATATTTTGGGTGGTAGATTTCTATGGCTTTTAAAATGATCTTTCCTCTTTTATTTTATACTTCTTCATTGCCGGGTCTCCAAAGCTAAAACTTCGCTTGGGAGGAATTTTTTTTTGGTAATCATTTTAAAAGATGATTTTGTTTTATTTCAAAATATGTTGCGAAGTCTGTAACAGGTTCTCCTTTTCTATTAAATTCCAGAATTATTTTATCCTTAATAATAGTCACCGTATCAGGGATTAAGTTGTTATCATATGGCTTGTCTAGGAATATGATTTTGTTATTCGAAATTTTGTATTTCCCTTTAAACATTTCTTTACTGAATATTGCAACAGATTCTATTACAAAATTATTATTCTTTCTTAGAGTCATATTTATTTCAGAGCGATCATCAATTAAAACAGCTACAAGAACTTTTTCACTCTTAAATATTTCAGACTTTAAAATTTCTGTAATTGAAACAATAAGAATAATAACCATAGGTATTGGAATAATAGACTTCTCCTTTTTAATAATTCCAGATATAAGTAAAATGACAAAACCAATTGCAAAGAGCACCATTAATAAAAAAGATAGAACCCAAATCTTTTCATAAAGAATATCTTTCAATAAATAAAGAATCAAAAATAAAATTCCTAATACTGTTAGCCATTTTTGATATTTGCTTTTAAATACAGTCATATTTTATTGGCTAAATTATTTGTATCATAATTTATTGTCGATAATTTAGACTTTCACCTTAATCACCAGCTTCTGAATCGTATTCTCATCCGCTGCAATCATTGGTGCATGTACATCTTCAGGGAAGAGAATTACAAACTGTCCATCTGTTAATTCAAAATAGGTGTCGGGCTTATCGTCGTACAGCAGTACATCTTTTTCAAAATTGTAATCACCCTTTGGGGATGTGCAACTGGTTCTTGGTTTCCAGCCAAACCGTTCTTTTCCTTTAATGCAAAGCTGGATATCAATGTGTTGATTGTGGCATTCAAATTCCTGTATGGATGCTGCGACTGTTACGCCGTTGTTGTTGGAGAAAATTGCACGGATGTTGTCTTCTTCAACTTTATAGATACCAGGTGCTACAGTGGCAAGATTAACACCATTGATGTAAGCAAATGCTTTTTCAAACAGCGGATGTACCGCAAAATATTTCGATGCATTGTCAAGCGAATCAATAATCATACTTTTATTTTTTCAGGTAGAGAAAAGACCGGGGCGGAGCAAAGGTCTTTACCGCTGTACCCTTCCACTGCCATCACCCTTCATTAATTCTTTTACTTCCGTTAATGTAGCATGGTTTAAATCGCCGGGAATGGTATGTTTCAATGCCGATGCCGCCACACCAAACTCTGCTGCTTCAGATAAAGTCATGCCCGTAACAAGGCCAAAAATAAAGCCACTGGCAAAACTATCGCCACTGCCTACACGATCTACAATACGCACTTCGTAACTTTTGGTATGGTAAAAATCGTGGCCGTCGTACACCAGCGCACTCCAGCCATTGTCACTGGCACTGTGGCTTTCACGCAAAGTAGAGGCAATGTATTTGAAGCCAAATTTTTCTTTCATCTGTTCAAAAACACTTTTGTACCCATCAAGGTTTAATTCTCCTTTGGTAACATCGGTGCCTGCTGCTTTAAAGCCAAGAGTAGTATCTGCATCTTCTTCATTACCGATGCACACATCTACGTACTGGCACAACCTCGTCATCACTTCCCTTGCTTTTTCTTTGCTCCATAATTTTTTGCGGTAATTTAAATCAATGCTGGTAACAATGCCTTTTGCCCGGGCAGCTTTTAATGCAGCTTCTGTAACAGCCGCTGCTTTATCGCTCAGGGCAGGGGTAATGCCGGTTGTATGAAACCAGTCTGCCCCTTCAAAAATGGTATCAAAATCCAGTTCGGCAATGTCTATTTCTGCAATGGAGGCACCTGCCCTGTCGTACACTACCTGCGATGCCCTCATGGAGGCGCCGGTTTCTAAAAAGTAAATACCCAGCCTGTCGCCGCCCCTTACAATAAATTGGGTATCTACACCAAAGCGGCGTAAATGATTGATGGCCGACTGCCCGATGGGATTGTTGGGTACCTTGGTTACGAAAGTACCGTTTAATCCGTAGTTACACAGAGCCGCCGCCACATTGGCTTCGCCGCCACCGTAGGTAACATCAAAGGAATCAGCCTGTACAAAACGTTTATAATCCGGGGTGGACAAACGCAACATAATTTCGCCAAGGGTTACAACTTTTTTAGACATGCAATCAAAAATTTAAATAAGTATAAAGCAATGCCGTTTACTCAATGGGTTGGTGAGGACACCAACCCCGGCGGTCAGCCGTGGACAATCCTCACCCGCCACTCGGGTTTTCTTAACTAAACGGCATTGAAGTATAAGGTGATAAAAATTGTTTTTACTAATGGATTTCAAAGGTGCTTATTAATTTGCAAAGCAACAAGGATATAACAGGATTTAAAATGACTATTTACGCAACAGGCTTCTTAAAATAAATACCGGATTGTGGCTAATTTAAAATAACATTGTTCAACGAAAAAAAATGATTGTTAAGCATGAAAAAAGAAACGCTGCTGGCACTGATACCTCAACAGGGAATTTTGCCGCTCTACTTTTGCAAAGACACACAGGTAAGTATTGATCTTTTAAAAGCCTTGTACAGTGCAGGTATCCGTACGGTGGAATACACCAACAGGGGAGAAGCGGCTCTTGCAAACTTTAAAGCCATGCGTGCCGTTTGCGACAGCGAGCTAAAGGATATGTACCTCGGTATCGGCACCATAAAAAATGGTGATATGGCAAAGACCTTTATTGATGCCGGTTGTGATTATATTATTTGTCCCGGCCTGGTGGAAAGTGTAGCCAAAGTAGCGGACGCCAGTAACATATTATGGGTGCCGGGCTGTATGACGCCTACCGAAGTGATTGCAGCCGAAACACTGGGTGCAAAAATGATCAAATTATTTCCGGGAAATATTATCGGGATGGCATTTATGCAGGCCATTAAAGAATTGTTTCCCAATTTATTATTTATGCCTACAGGTGGGGTGGATACCACCAAAGAAAATATTGAAGGCTGGTTTAAATCGGGTGTTTGTGCAGTGGGTATGGGGAGCAAACTGGTTACCAAATCCATCATGGAAAATAAACAATACGATGAGCTGATTGCTGCTACAAAAAATGTACTGGCCGTCATCAGTGAGTGCAGGAAATAATTTGAATTGCGTATCTAATTTGGGAAATCCTTATTTTTTGGTACAGCTAACTTTCTTTTTTTCTTGATAAAAAAAAGAAACAAAAAAAATAAAGGCTGCGAATAAAAAGGCTGAAGTGAGCATTGGCTTACGAAGTAAATGCCTGGAATAAAAATAATTTAACGATTGCTATATGAATCAATCCTCAATTGGTAAATACAGGTGGACGATCTGTGGACTGCTTTTTTTTGCTACCACCATTAATTACTTAGACCGGCAGGTGTTAAGCCTGCTGGCACCCGACCTTTCAAAAACGTTTGGGTGGACCAACAGTGATTACGCCAATATCACTGCGGTGTTTCAATTTGTATATGCCATCGCATTGTTATTTGCAGGAAGGATTGTTGATAAGTTAGGCACCAAGCAGGGGTACACCTGGGCTATTATTATCTGGTCGCTGGGTGCCATCATGCACGCCTATTCGTTGTACATTGGCCATGCGTTTGTGA
>JANXSR010000152.1 GCA_025352625.1 Ferruginibacter sp. | reverse complement strand
CAACCGCCCGGCCAGCGCAGGTTGGGAATCTTCAATTTTTTCAGTGCATCAATAATGTCGTTACGCACACCATTTGTGTTGGGTATTTTAGACGTATCGCCCACATAAAAACCATCATAAATGCAGTGCCCGAGGTGTTCTGCAAAATGGCCATAAATATTTTTACTGATGGTAACCTTTGCCGCAGCAGCATTGAAGGCAATCGTGTTTTGCTGGGCAAGTCCAAGTTTAGATGCTGCTACCAATACCAATAACAACAACGCACATTTTTTTTTCATACTTTTTGTTTTTATACATTTAATTATAACAATCAACCGAAGTTATATAAATGCACATTGCAATTGCAGGTTAAATTTTAAAAGCAAGGATTACCTCAATTTCTTTGCCCAAACAGAAACACCCGATGGCGTAAGTCCGACATAGGTAAGCGTTACTTTTCTTGTTGCTGCTTCCCAGTCCCAGGCATCTGTTACGATGTATTTATTGCCATTAATATCCAATAAATTTTTAGTAGCATCAAACGACCAGCCGCCTGTTACACCGCCGCTTACTTTCTTATCGGCATTCAATGTTACGCTCACTGAATGTTGTATTACCTGGTACTGATACTGCAACGTAATCTGTTCCCAGTTGCCCACCAGTGATTGTTCTGTGATAGTAGATTTAGGAACCGCTGCATACCGCTCAGGCATTACAACCGGCCAACCATCTTCTGTCCATTGTATGCTCCTCACCTGCCCCATCATTAAAGCATTGGATGCATTAACCCCTGGAACATCTTTTGGAAGGCGTCCCTGCGATGCATAAAACCATTCTTTGGTATCGGGATTTTGAAATACAGCACAATGCGAAATACCTACCCAGCCAGTATGACTGTTGAATGCATACGGATGTGTTACGATCGGCCAGCACTCTGCGCCAATGGTTACGTTGCCGCCATCCATACCCACATAAGGCCCCGTGATATTTCTTGACCTTGCCACTCGAGTGTTGTATGCAACAGATAATTCATCATAGGCCATAAACAAATAGTAATAGCCTGTCGTTTCGTTGTAAATAATTTCAGGAGCTTCCAATGCCTGCCAGCGGTTGTTGCCGATGTTACCACGACCTGCGATGCGAACACCATAATCATTTATTGTTTCCAACTTATCCGGCTTGCCGGTAGTGGCATTTAATTTTAATGCGGCAATGCCTGTGTGCCATGAACCATAGATCAGCCAATGCTCTCCTTCAGGCGTAATAATAAAACTCGGGTCGATGGCATTGAATTTAAAATAGGCATTCCAGTCTGATGCGCCCTTTCTGATATAACTTTCTATACCATCTGGTTCAGAACATACTACCATGCCCTTATCCGTCCATACATTGGTGGCAAGGTCATCCGATTCTGCAAGACCGATGAATGCCCTTTCAGACCAGGACGTATTGTAGTCGGTACCCACAATAGGATCTAATACCACCACACAATAATACAAGCGGTATTTGCTGCCCACTTTTCTTATGCAGGGAGCCCAGTAACCATAGCTTGGATTTTCGATTGCAGGTAGTGCCGGCAACATCCTTGCCCTTTTATTATTTAAAGAATCTTTTACCCATGCTGGTACGTTTGCAAATGCGGTACCCATAAAATCCCAATGCACCAAGTCTTTGGAACGCCGGTAGGGATAATGACCATGACCTTCCAACGCATTTCCGTAAGAAGCATCTGTCTGGTACATGTAATAATAATCGCCACTTTTTGTAACCGTAGGATCATGTACATTGGCCAGGTTCCATTGTGAACGGTTCTCCCAGCTTGCGATGGAGATATAATTATCCGGATAAGTTGGCCCTGGAAAAGTATCTGTTACCGGCGGCACTACCACCGGTGGCACCACAGGCGGTACTGGCGCCGGTGTGCTTGTTTTACCACAACCTGAAACAACTGTTAGCAAAGCTGCTGCTATTAAAAAAGATAAATATTTCATGTTGTTGATTCTTTTAAAATTGTTATTGCCTGCATTTTTATTAAATCCATTACTTATTGTATAAATTCAAAACAAATGTTTTCAGCTCACTGTCATTTGGTGCTGCTATTAATAATTTGCCCTTATTTTTTGTATTGATCAGCTTCATATCTTTTACATCACCTTCAATTATTAATCCGCTGTTAAACATGTTCACAGGTGTAAATTTCCCTTTACCATTTCCCAACAACACAAGTCCGTACGAAGCATCATACCGGCCGGTACTTAAAGCCGCCTGGTATTCATTGCCTGCTATCATTAAATCAATATTACCATCACCATTAATATCTTCAGCTACCATACTATTAACTGGTGCAAACTGCGCTTCAACGGGCAATGGGTGCGTTTTAAATTTTCCGTTGCCCAAATTTTCTATCCACACTGATGCAGAGGTTTCGCATTCCAATTTCAACCAGCCATCATTGCCATAATCGTTTGAGAATTGCTTCATCGTAATGTTAGCATAATCCGCATGTAGCAAATATTTTTTCTTAACCGATGGAATCTGTTCCGCCAATTGGTTTCTGTCTAACGCCGGAAATAATTCGTATTGATCCGCTTTGTTTTTGATGTAGTAAGCAGGTATCAATTCATCAAAACCATTTTTGTCGACATCTTTTGCATATAACATCATGGGCCTGTTCGCAGCAATATGAAACCTGTTATTGAGCCCCATGTTACCAGCAATGTAATCCATATCGCCATCATGATCTACGTCTGCCTGTTGCAGGGAACGCCACAAGCCATTCATATTTGTAAGCCCTGTCGCCTCTGTTACCTCAACCAGTTTATTGTCTACGTTTTTAAAGAACCGCACAGCAGTCCATTCGCCGCAAATAATGAGATCTGTTTTTTTATCGTCGTCAAAATCAGTAAATATCGCACCTGTTATCATGCCTGGAAATTGCAATCCTCCGCACACCGTATTTGTTACATCGGTAAATTTTCCATTGTTGTTTTGCAAAATATAGCTACGGGGTGATTGCGGATATTTTTGTGGCAATAACCTGCCGCCAATAAAGATGTCCATATCGCCGTCGCCATCATAGTCTGCTACGGTAACTGCATTTGTAATATCTGTTATTGCAGGAATAGCGGAGGCATCCAACGCAAAATTGCCTTTGCCATTGTTGATGTACAAACGTGGTTGATTGTACTTTGGAACACTAAATTCAAAACTACCGCCGGTAATTAATAAATCAAGGTCTTTGTCCCCGTCTGCATCAAACAACACCGCACCCAAATCTTCTTCGGGCTTATTACCTTCAACCAAATTGGCTGATGTAAAGCCGCCGTCCGATTTTTGAATAAAGATTTTCCCTGACTGATTGGCTGCGCCACCGACAAAAAAATCTTCCAGCCCATCGCCGTTTATATCACCGGTTGCAATGCATGGCCCGAGTTGAGAATACTTTTGTGGTAAAGGCTGGTGATAACCAAAATCAAAATTTTGCGCTTCCGCATGTTTAAAATCAATACCTGATTGATCGCTGATATCAGTAAATAATCTATCAGGCTCCGTTACTATTTGTACGACAGGTTCTTTTGCATCCCCATAATTAACAACCAGCATCTGATTGACTTTTATATTCTTTAGCAACTGCTCCTTATCATCCGGCCATTGAATTTTAAGCGAATCAATGATGGTGGCATTTCCAATACCAAAATGAAGTCTCGTATCAACGCTGGATGAGAAACCTCTTACCGGCGATTGCTCTGTAAATTGAGTGGATGCTTTATTGAAAACAGTTACTTTACTTCCGTAGCCAGCACGATTATTTGGGGAACCATTCAACTGGATGCTAATAAAATTCTGAGTACTGTCATTGATGGATTTTCTTATTTCATTTCTCCACACAAAAGCGGGTTCGTTCATGTTATTCACCACAAGGTCAAGGTCGCCATCATTGTCCAGGTCAGCATATGCTGCACCGTTTGAAATGGATGGCATGGCAAAGCCTGCCTGTTTCGTGATGTCGGTAAAACTAAGGTCACCGTTATTGTGAAAAAAATAATTCTCCATTTTTACACTGCCGTACTGATCAATATTTTTACGCAGCGATTGAATGGTACTTTTATCCAATGCTTTTTCTGCACTGCCTCCACCAAAAGTATAATTGTTGGTGTGGGTTTGTCCGTTTCTAAAAGCAGTGTAATCATTGTTGGTTACATCTTTGCCTAAGCCATTGGTGATGTGTATATCTTTCCAGCCATCATTGTCAAAGTCAGCCATCAGTACACTCCAGCTCCAGTCTGTTTCTGCAACACCTGCCAGTTGGCCTATCTCACTATATAGCGGTGTTTTGTTGTTATTAATAACACTGCTGCCATTATTCAATTGAAGCATGTTTCTTACAAAAGAGGGCTGATAGCCAAAGCGCTGCTGCATATCAAATTTATCCTGGCTGGTAGCGCTGGCCATCATCTTCTTTCGCTCATTACTTTCCGGTAACATGTCTACTACCGCAAGGTCTGGCAGACCGTCATTATTAATATCCGCGGCATCTACGCCCATGCTGTTGTAACTCTGGTGCTTTAATGAGGTTGCAATCACATTTGTAAAAGTTCCATTGCGGTTATTTAACCACAAAATATCATTGGCTATATAATCATTAGCCACATAAATATCGGGCCAGTTATCGTTGTTTACATCTGTTATTACAACACCCAGGCCATATCCATCTTCCTTAATGCCAGCTTGTTTTGAAATCTCCTGAAACACAGGATGATTTTGGCCTGCGGGTATCCCATCATTGCGGTACAATCTGTCCTGTGCAGGAGAATTTCCGCTGGTATCTTTTAATTCAAGGTTGTTGGCAGTGTGGCTGTAGAGGCGGTGGTTGAGCAAGTACATATCCAGATCGCCATCCTTATCAAAATCAAAAAAGGCCGC
>JANXSR010000087.1 GCA_025352625.1 Ferruginibacter sp. | reverse complement strand
TAAGGGTATCTTTAATTTTCTGCTTTGCTTTACTGGTTACTACCTGGTTAAGCCACTCCTGGCTTGGCTTTTGTTTGGCGCTGGTAATAATTTCAATCTGGTCGCCACTGCGAAGTTTATGACCAATAGGCACTAATTTATGGTTCACTTTTGCACCAATACATTTGCTGCCAACTACACTATGCACACCAAAAGCAAAGTCTAGTGCAGTGGCACCAATGGGTAACATTTTTATATCACCTTTTGGGGTATACACATAAATTTCTTCTGCTAAAAAAGAGGTTTTAAAATCCTGCAAAAAATCCAGCGAGTTACTATCCTGACCCGTAAGTGCTTCTCTTATCTGACTAAACCATTGATCGAACCGGTTTTCCACACTGGCGCCCTCTTTATATTTCCAGTGGGCAGCCAATCCTTTTTCTGCAATTTCATTCATACGTTTGGTACGTATCTGTACTTCAACCCACTTGCCTTGTGGCCCCATCACAGTGGTATGTAAAGCTTCGTAACCGTTACTTTTTGGATTGCTTAACCAGTCACGCAAACGCTCAGGAGACGGGTTGTATTCATCAGTGATCATGCTGTAAACCTTCCAGCAATCTTCCTTTTCTTTCTCTGTTGTTGAATCAACAATGATGCGGATGGCAAATAGGTCGTATACTTCTTCAAAACTTACCCCTTTCTTTTTCATCTTATTCCAAATGGAATGAATACTTTTTGGGCGGCCATGAATTTCAAATTTAAAATCAGCCTTTTCCAACTTGTCTTTTAAAGGCCTTATAAAATCATTGATAAAACGGGTGCGTTCTCTTTTTGTGTCGTTTAGTTTTTGTGCTATGTATTTGTAAGTGTCTGGTTCCAGGTATTTCATGGACAGATCTTCCATTTCTGTTTTGATGGCATATAAACCCATTCTGTGCGCCAGGGGGGCATATACATAAACTGTTTCGCTGGAGATCTTTAATTGTTTCTCCCGCTTCATACTGTCCATTGTCCGCATATTGTGGAGCCGGTCACTTAACTTTATTAAAATTACTCTTGGGTCATCTGTAAGCGTTAGTAAAATTTTTTTGAAATTTTCTGCCTGTTGGCTGGTATTGGTATCCATTACCGTACTTATTTTGGTAAGGCCATCCACAATTTTAGCTATTTCGGCACCAAATTCACGTTGTATATCCTGCAGGGTAATATCGGTATCTTCAACGGTATCATGTAAAAGAGCACAAATGGTGCTTCGTACGCCCAAGCCAATTTCTTCAACGCAAATTCGGGCAACAGCTAAAGGATGTAAGATGTAAGGCTCTCCGCTTTTTCTACGCATGGTTTTATGCGCTTCAGCAGCCATTTCAAAAGAGGTACGTATCAATTCTTTATCACCCGGCTTTAATTTGGGTTTTAATTCTTTTAATAAACCACGATAGTGCCTGAGTATTTCTTTCTTCTCTTCCTCTTCGGTAAGTGTATATTTTAAAATTGGGGCTGGTGTTTCCATCTATTAAAACGAATTTACGAAAAAAGATTTCTGTTTTACTTTTTTGTATAAATCCCTTACTTTTGCACCCCTTAACTGGATGTGGCAAATGCCAAAGCTAATCAGGAGGCAGGCGCAGAAGGAGTAAGGATCAGGAAATATTACCGGATATGGCGAAATTGGCAGACGCACCAGACTTAGGATCTGGCGGAGCAATCCATGTAGGTTCGACCCCTATTATCCGGACTTTTTTTAGTTGATAGGTTGAGTGGTTGATGAGTTTGCAGCTATTTTGCTTACTCTTTTCCATCACTTATCAACTTTTTAATTTTAAACATTTTAACTTTTTCCATTTATGGCAACAGTAGCTAGAGAAAACATTGGTTTGCTAAACGACAAGATTATTGTAAAAGTAAGTAAAGAAGATTATTTACCTGGCTTTGAAAAAAAACTGAAAGAATATAGTAAAACAGTTAACATTCCCGGTTTTAGAAAGGGAATGGTACCTGCGGGAATGATCAAAAAAATGTACGGCCCATCTATTTATACAGATGAAATTCTTAAAACAGTGGAAAAGCAATTGTACACTTATCTGGAGACTGAAAAACCAGACATTTTTGCACAACCCCTTGCATTGGATGCTGACATCCGCAAATTAGACCTCAATAACCCGGCAGAGTATGAGTTTGGTTTTGAAATTGGATTAAAGCCAACATTTGAAATCGCTTCTTTGGCCAAAGCAAAAGCTACTTTACATAAAGTGACAGTAACAGATGCAATGGTTCAGGAAGAGGTTGACCGTATGCTGATTAAAGGTGGTAAAATGACAGAACCTGAAACTGTTGACAGCGAAGAAATTGTATTAAATATTTTATTTACAGAATCTGATAAAGAAGGCAATGTGATTGAAGGTGGCATCGCAAAAGAAAACTCTGTAATTGTAAAGTATTTTAGTCCTGCGGTTCAAAAACAGGTTATGGGTAAAAAGAAGGATGATACTGTTGTTATTCAGTTATCAAAAGCTTTTGAAAAAGACAAATTGGAAGCATTTGTAATGGATCTAGGTCTTGATAAAGACGATAAAGATTCAGCAAAGAAATATTTTAAATTAACTATCGTAAAGATTGGCTTAGTTGAAAAAAGAGAACTGAATGAAGAATTTTTCAACGAAGTTTTCCCTGGTGCCTCGGTTGCAACTGAAGAAGAATTTAGAAAAAAATTAAAGGAAGAAATTGAGCAATACTGGGATGGTCAAAGCCGCAACCAGTTGCATGATCAGTTATACCATTATATGTTAAATGAAACAAAAATGGAATTTCCTGGAGAATTTTTAAAGCGCTGGTTACAGGTAGGTAGTGAAGAACGTAAAACTGCGGAGCAAGCGGAAGAAGAATTTCCGGTTTTCAGCAACCAGTTAAAATGGACTTTGATCAGTGATAAAATTATTAAAGAAAATAAGTTGGAAGTATCTGCAGAAGAATTAAAAGAATCAATGAAGGCAGAAGTGATGCGTTACTTTGGTGGAATGAGTATGGGAATGGGTGAAGATACAAGCTGGCTGGACAGTTATGTTGACAGGATGATGAAGGACGAAAAGCAAATTGACGCCAGCTATCGCCGATTAGTTACAGACAAATTGTTTGCGTGGGCGCAAAGTGAAGTAAAGCCAACTGAAAAGAAAGTAACGGGTGAAGAGTTAACCGCAATGCAACACAATCACCAACACTCTTTTACCTGAAGGAGAATTGCAATATAATATTCGCCGGAGCATTTTTGCTTCGGCTTTTTTTTGCATATATAAATCTACATTTATTAGATTATGCATCAAAAAATTACACACCAGACATTTGCCCCGCCTTTTTGGCGTCTTTTTTTTATAGTATAATATTTGGGTTCATCAATCAACTATATTTGTTACCATAAATAATTATA